>DASXKV010000032.1 GCA_036496605.1 Gemmatimonadaceae bacterium
GACGACGCTCGTTGCGCGTAACGGGTTCAAGAACTCGTCTGGTGTCGGCGTCCCAGGCGTGACCCCCGGGCCGGGCTACTGGTCGGCGACGGTTACGCACAGTCAGCTTTCTGGTTCGACCTGCGGTATCGGCGTGAACACCACGAGCCCGATCATCACCACGGCTGGCGATGGTGAGCCCGCCTGCTACGTGCCCTGATGCGTAGCCTGGACTGCGCAGAGCGCTGAGCGCGACGCGGAGGAACGCCCCGTGACCAAGTCACGGGGTGTTTCCTTTTTCACGCCACGCTCCGCGAACGCTCTACGCTAGGTTTCGCGGCCATGCCGCCGATTCCTCCACCGCGCACGATCGGCTTTACGACGACGACGGACGTACCGCTCTACTGGTGCGCCTACGGAGCCGAAGGCGGTGAGCGACTCCTCGTTTTGCATGGTGGCCCAGGCGCGCACCACGATTATCTCCTTCCGCAGATGCTGCGGCTCGCCTCGCCCGGTGGAGTGGAATCGCGCGAACTACTCTTCTACGATCAGCGTGGCGGTGGACGGTCGCGCTCCGAGTCCCGTGACGGGGATGTAACCTGGCAGACGCAGGTGAAAGATCTGGAGCGCGTCGTCGACGAGCTGGAGGTTCGGCCGCTCACGGTCGTCGGCTACTCATGGGGTGGCCTGCTTGCGCTGCTCTTTGCGCGAGAGGCGGCGGCGGGGCGAATCCGCATCAAACCATCTCGCCTGATTCTCGTCGATCCTGCACCAGTCGCGCGGCGCTTCCGTGATCAATTCGAGCGCGAGTTTGCTCGCCGTCAGTCGGGTCCGGAGATTCAGGCACTGCGCGACGAGCTCGCGAGCTCCGCGCTCCGAGAACGGGACCTCGATGCCTACCGACAGCGAAGCTTCGAGCTAAGCGTTGCCGGCTATTTTGCCGATCCTCGAAAGGCTCGGGATTTGACGCCCTTTCGAGTCACCGGACGAATTCAACAATCCGTTTGGGAGAGCCTCGGCAACTATGATCTTCCGGCCGACCCTGCATTCCGCGCGATCAGTGTGCCGACACTCATTGTGCATGGCCGGCAGGACCCCATCCCTCTCGCATCGTCGCAGGAATGCGCAAGTGCCCTTCACGCTAGATTGGTCGTCCTCGACGAGTGCGGTCACGTACCGTACGTCGAACAGCCCGACGGACTTTTCCGCGCGATCGAAGATTTCCTCGTGTCGAAGAGCTGACTCCAACCTCTGCCTGCTCCCCGCCACTCGTCGATAAGCTTTAGGTAATGCCGCTCCACGACGATACCGTCCAGCCGCACGTGACCACGATCGATTACCAGGGTCGTCGGTACAGCGTTTCCTGTCGCATTGCCTTCGACGGTATCGAATACGTGGGACGGCTCTGGTTCGCAGACGACGCGTGGGACGACACCGGTATTCCTGATCGCGGCGCTCTAGCCGGCCGGGATCGCGATGAAGTCATGAATCTGGCGAAGCGACTTTCACCCGCCGAGCTCGTCCTGCGCTATCGGCGCGCCCTTGCTGAGAAGCGACGCTTCGTCGGCTTGCGCAAGGTGACTGAAGAAGTGCTCTCGAAGATCCGTTACCTGAACCAGGTCGCCATCTCCATGCGCGCCGGCCTGCTCGACATGGATGGCGCAGCGCAGGAAATCGATCTCACCGAGAAGCAACTGCACGAGCTGATTGATCGGCTGAAGAGCTATGCGGGGGTGGAAAGCTGAGGGCGCGCGAATGGACAGCCGCACTGCCGCGCACATCCTCACCCAAATCGCCGCTTACCTCGAGCTGCGTGGCGAAAATCAGTACAAGGCACGTGCATACGAGACGGCGGCGAATGGCATTCTGGCCCTTGGCGTAGACGACATCGCTCCGCTCCTTGCCTCTGGCGAAATCGGCCGCGTACGCGGACTCGGCCCAGCCACCCTTGCCGTCGTTCGCGATCTCGTCGAGATCGGCTCCTCGCGCTACCTCGATCAGCTGCGCGAGTCGACACCCGAAGGCTTGCTCGACATGCTGCGCATTCCCGGCCTTTCTGCGCAGAAGATTCATAAGATCTATGAGGAGCTCCAGATCTCAGACGTCGGTCAGCTCGAGGAGGCTGCTCGAGACGGTCGACTCGCCAGGGTCCGCGGCTTTGGCCCGAAGAGCGCCGAGCGAATTCTCAAGGGCATTGCGTTCTCGCGCGAAGCCGGAACCCTCGAGCTCTATCACCGGGCGCGCATCGGGGCCGAGCATCTCGTGACGCTCGTGCGCGAGCACCCGGACATCGAGGAGGCGGTCATCGCGGGCGCGATCCGCCGCCATCGTGAGGTCGTGAGCGGAGTTTCGATCGTCGCGCAGTGTCGCACGGGTGCGGTACCCGAACACGTCGCGACATCTTTCACTCGTATCAGCAGTGTGCGAGAGGCCACCGGCGAGAACACCGACAGCGTCAACATTCACTTCGTCGACGGCGTCAGGCTCACGCTCCGCTGCATGTCGCCGGCGCGCTTTGCGATTGCTCTCTGGCAGGCGACCGGCAGCGACGAGCACATCGAGCTCGTTAGGGCGCGCCTCGCCTTTCGCGGTCTATCCCTTATCGGCGACGAGCTGCTCGAGGCCACGCGTCCGATCGAGATCCCTAACGAGGAGGCGCTCTACCGCGCCGCTGGCCTCGACTACGTTGAGCCCGAGCTTCGCGAGGCGGAAGGTGAGGTCGATGCCGCGGCACGACATGAACTGCCGCGTTTGCTGGTGACGAGTGACATTCGCGGTGTGCTCCACTGCCATACGCACTACTCCGATGGCAAGAACTCGATCGCCGAGATGGCTCGCGGCGCGCAATTGCGTGGCTGGAGCTATCTCGGAGTATCCGACCACTCCGCCGCGGCATTCTACGCGTCGGGATTATCGCGAGAGAAAGTCCTTGGTCAGCTCGAGGCGATTGACGAGTTGAACTCCGGCGCGACGGATTTCCGTGTACTCAAGGGAATCGAGGCCGATATCCTCGCCGATGGCCGGCTCGATTACGACGCCGAGCTGCTTGCGCAATTCGATTTCGTGATCGGATCCATTCACTCTCGCTTTGGCATGAATGGTCCAGCGATGACGGAGCGTGTGCTGCGCGCGCTCGACGATCCCTTTCTCACGGTGCTCGCGCATCCGACTGGCCGTCTCCTGCTCTCTCGAGACGCGTACGCCATCGACGTTGATGCCGTGATCGAGAAAGCCGCCGCTGTTGGCGTGGCCGTCGAGTTGAACGCGGACCCACATCGACTCGATCTGGACTGGCGGCATCTGATCGAGGCCAAGCGGCGCGGGGCGACGGTAGCCCTCGGCCCCGACGCGCACTCCGTGAATGCGCTCGATAACGTGGTCATTGGCGTGGGCATGGCGCGGAAAGGATGGCTCGAGGCGAGCGACCTGCTCAACACTCGTGACGCCGATGGCGTGATCACCTTCGCACGGAGTCGGCGGCGTTAGCTTTCGTGCCATGCGCAACAAGCGAAATCCACCGCGACAACCACTCTCGCAATCGCGGCCCGCGGCGATGAAGAAGCGCATGCCGACATCGAAGACGGCGAAGCCGTTGCGCGGCAAGTCGAGTCCGAAAGTCCCGCGTGGCGCCTCCGCCAGCGGCCCGACAGCGAGACGACGTGGACGCATCCCAGCCTCGCGGCGCGCTCCGGCGGCCGTGCGCGCACCACAGATCTATGATCGTCTGCATCGAGCCTATCCCGATGCGCATTGTGCGCTGAATTTCGAGTCTCCATATCAGCTGCTCGTCGCGACGATCCTCAGCGCGCAGTGCACCGACAAGCGCGTGAACATCGTAACGCCGGCGCTCTTCCGTCGTTATGCAGGCCCCGCCGAACTTGCCGCGGCGAAGCCGGAAGAGCTCGAGGAGATGATCAAGAGCACCGGCTTCTTCCGCAGCAAATCGAAGAGCTTGATCGGCATGGCCACGGCGATCGCCCAGCAGCACGCTGGCGCAGTGCCATCCGAGATGGGGCAACTCGTCGACTTGCCTGGCGTTGGTCGCAAAACGGCGAACGTCATTCTCGGGAATGCGTTCGACCGCAATGAAGGAATCGTCGTCGACACACACGTGACGCGATTGAGCCAGCGACTCGCGCTCACGAAGCACACCGAGCCAGTGAAGATCGAGCAGGACCTGATGCGGCTCTTCCCCCGCGATCAGTGGACGCTGCTCGCTCATCTGCTCATCGAGCACGGGCGGCAGATCTGTATCGCCCGCGCGCCGAAATGCGATCAGTGCGTGCTCAGTGACCTTTGCCCATCGTCGAGAGTATAGTTGGCGACGTCCGAGTCGCGCCGTTTTTCGCGCGAGCTCTTGCACCGACTCTTACCTCGATGATGACGACTCGCCGACTCGCCACCTTCTCGATCGTAACTCTACTCGCCGCCTGCGCACACTCTTCGCCGTCCTTGACGCCGGAACCGCAAGTCGGCGCGCGCATCGCCGGCCCCCTCACCCCTGGCGATTGCGTCGAAGCACGTCGCCGCGCTGCACTGCAACCGGATCTCGAGGTCGAGCGGATTCCCGCCGTCGTCTCGATGAAGCCGGTGCCGTTCAGGGATGTCCCCGAGTCTGCCCTCCGCAAGGATGGCAGCGCCGAGATCAAGATCGACGTCGTCGTCGACACCCTCGGCCATCCGGACATGAAGACGTTCAAAGTTGTGAAAGTCTCCAGCAAGTGGTTCACCCAGAACGTCCGCAGCGTGATGCCGAGGTGGACGTTCACGCCGGCGCTCCTGGCAGGCTGCAGGGTCCCACGCGTGTACCACTTCATGTCGTCGTTGCCGGCTCGAACGAGCAGCACCCGCTAATCGACTCTCGGCAGGAACAGAGATCAGGATTCCGCGAGTGCTCGAATTGGAGCGATTCATGATTAGGTTAGGTGGTTGCACTCTATAACGGACCAACCACCGGACCCACGTGAAACGCGCCACATTCGATACCAATCGCGGCTCGATGGTCGCCGATCTATACGAAAAGGACGCCCCCAAGACCGTCGAGAACTTCGAGAAGCTCGCCAACAGCGGCTTCTACGATGGCGTCAAGTTCCATCGCGTCGTTCCCGATTTTGTCATCCAGGGCGGAGATCCGAACTCGCGCGATCTGCCTCCGGGCGATCCCCAAATCGGTCGAGGCGGCCCAGGCTACCAGATCAAATGCGAAACGGCTGGGAATCCTCGCACGCACGAGGCCGGCGCTCTGTCGATGGCGCACGCCGGCAAGGATACTGGTGGCAGCCAGTTCTTCATCGTCCTCAACGACGCCAATTGCCGTCACCTGAACGGTAAACACACCGTCTTCGGCAAAGTCGTCGAGGGACTCGACGTAGTCAAGAAGATCAAGCAGAACGACGTCATCAATAGCGTGCGCGTCGCCTAACGAACGCTCACGACCATCCTCTCGCCATGGCTGACACACATTCCGTCGCACACGACCAGCACCCTACGCACGCCGCGCGCGGCTCCGACATGATCGCCGCGTTCGCCGGTCTCATCATCGGCGTCGTTGTGCTCGTTCTACTGGTCGTCACGATCGTTAAGCTCACCAACCGTCACTACGAATCCGAGAAGCCCGCGGCCGCCGAGAGTAGGTGATGTTGGTGGTTGGTGGTTGGTGGTTGGTGGTTGGTGGTTGGTGGTTGGTGGTTGGTGGTTGGTGGTTGGTGGTTGGTGGTTGACCGTTCGCTCTGACGAGTAGCGAATCACCAGCTACCAGCCACCAGCACCGACCAGTCACCCTCGCAGGTGTCTCAAGAACCTCGCGGGATCGTTCAGAAAGTCGCGAGTGAGCACCACGTGATCGAGCTCCTCGAATCGCACCGACTCGATCGGCACGCGATCGCAGCTGTAGATCAGGGCGTTCGGAAACGCGAGGAGGATCGGCGAGTGCGTGGCGATGATGAACTGCGCGTCCTGCCCGATCATGTCGCCGATCATCGCGATCAGCGCGAGTTGGCTCTGTGGCGAGAGCGGTGCTTCCGGCTCGTCGAGGAGATAGAGACCGCCCGGCACGAACCGCGACACGAACAACTTGAGAAAACTCTGACCATGTGAGTTTGCGTCGAGATCGACGCCGTAGCGTTCCTCCATTTCGGCGAGTGATCGTTTGACCGGCAACTGGGCGAAGCCCTTCGCATAGGCCGACCGGTCCGCATATTCGACATCAATATCGGCAAGCCGGGTCAGGAAGTCCGCTCGCATCTTGGCCAAGGATTTCGTGAACCCGAAGAAATCCTCGGCGCGAAGGAAGAATCCGCGACGCGTACGCTGGCGCCACACGAGCTTCAGCGAACGGCCCAGGGCGCGTTGGGCGCTCAGGGTCTCATCGTCCTTCACGACGGCGCTCCCAACCGCTGGCAATCCCGCTGCGGCAGCAATCCCCTCGAGAATGGTCGACTTCCCCGAGCCATTTTCCCCGACAAAGAACGTCACCGGCGCGTCCACCGACAGCTTTTCCAGCTCGCGCACCACCGGCACGCTGAACGGGAATCGCTGGGAACTCTCGTCCGACGGTGCGGACTTGGCTACCGAACGGAGGTGAGGCAAGGGATCGTCGTTGACAGTGGTGTGTAGCTGCTGGAAGTGATTGGCGGCCGATGCCGCATAGTGTTCTATTCCCCGCTCACGCGCCACGATCGTCGCTACACGCTCAAAGCCAATGCCTTTGCCCACCCGCGCCGAAGCGATGGCGCTCATGCACGAGTACACGGCCAGCGAGTCGCTGCGGAAGCACATGCTGGCCGTCGAGGCCGCCATGCGCGCCTACGCCGACAAATTTGGTGAGGATCCCGAGCGATGGGGTCTCGCCGGATTGATCCACGATTTCGATTACGAGCGTTATCCTAACGCTGCCCATTCGGCGACCGAGGAACATCCGGCACATGGCGTTCGCATGTTGCGCGAGCGCGGTTGGCCTGATGACATCTTGCAGGCCATACTCGGCCACGCGACCTACTGCGGCGCCGCTCGCGAAACGGCGATGGCGAAAGCCCTCTTCGCCGTCGACGAGCTCACTGGGCTGGTCACCGCCACGGCGCTCGTGCGCCCGTCGAAGAGCCTTCACGAGGTCGACGCCCGTTCCGTTCGAAAGAAAATGAAAGACAAGGCGTTCGCTCGCGGCGTGAACCGCGACGATGTGTTGTTGGGCGCTCAGGAGCTCGGCGTCGACCTCGACGCGCACATCCAATTCGTGATTGACGCGATGCGTGCGCGAGCGGCCGAACTCGGGCTCGATGGCCGCGGTGTCTGAGTGCAAACCGCCGTTTTCAACGCCGGGCACCCACTCGCCGTACAACGAGTGGACATTGGCAGGAGTTCACAGAGCAAGGATGACCGCAGCAACCGCAGTCCAATCAAGCTTCGCGATGCCGTCATCATCTGACGGCGATCCGCGAAGGAGCTCGGACGAACGGGCACTGGTGGTGTCGGCCCAGCAAGGAAGTAGCGAGGCCTTCGCCGCGCTGGTGCGGCTGCATCAGCGGCGCGCCTACGCCGTCTGCCGAGCGATCGTGCTCACCCACGAGGACGCGGAAGACGCGGTGCAAGAGGGCTTCCTCCACGCATTTCGCGCGTTGGATCGTTTTCTTCCCGATCAGCCCTTCGGGGCCTGGCTCTATCGCATCATGGCCAACGCGTCGCTCGATCTCGTGCGGCGACGCAAGGTGCGCGATGCGGACGAGCTGTCGGAATCGTCGCCCGCTCCCTTCCGGGACCCGGGCGAAGCGGACGAGTTGAGGCGTCGACTGACGGAGGCGCTCACCCGGCTGACGGATCGACAGCGTTCGGTGATCGTCCTGCACGATGTAGAAGGATTTACTCATGGTGAGATCGGTTCGATGCTCGGCATTCCCGAGGGAACGGCGCGATCGGATCTGCACCATGCACGGGCGGCGTTGCGGCGGCTGTTGAAGGACGTACGGAGTGACATATGACAAAGCTCACAATGCATAACGACGGCGGCGATGAGGACGTGACGCGCGAGCTCCGCGCGATCTACGCCGCGCCCGCCGGTGAGCCGTACTGGAACGAGCTCGAGGCCCATATCATGGGCCGGATTATCCAGGTCGACCTCGGCTGGTGGGCGGAGCTCGATCGGTGGGCGAGACCGGCATTGGTGGCAGCCGCGGTCCTGGTTCTCGCCGCTGGCGTGGCGATGTTTCGCGCCCGGCAGGCGGAGATGCAGAGCGCGTATGAGCACATTCTCACGCCGAGCCCGGTGCCGGTCGAGACGGTGATCCGGCCGACGCTCGAGGGAGATCGGGAAGCGTCGCTTCGCGACGTGGTTGGCAGCAACGACAGAAGCAAAGGGAGACCATAATGCAGCGGTCTAAGCAGCAGGCGCTCATGTTCCTACTCGGCGCGGTGCTCGTCGGCGGCGTCGTTGGATTCTCCGCCGAGCGCGTGATGCGGAACACCAGCAAGGATCATTCGTGGGCGGCGCGGACGGCGATGTACGACGATTTGAGCCTGACGCCCGCGCAGCGCGAGGCGATGGACTCTGTGATCGACGAGAAGAACCGCCGCGTCGACTCGCTCTTGAAGCCGGTACGACCACAGATCGATAGCGTGCGCGCGAATACGCGCACGCAGTTCTATCGCATCTTCACGCCTGAGCAGCGCGAGAAGTTCGAGACTCGCGTCCGCGAAGATTCTGCGCGGCGCGACCTCACGCGCCACACCCGAGAACGTGACGACAGTGTGCGTCGAAGCGAGACGCACCGCACATTGGAACAGAAGGGAAAATGAAGAAAACACTCATCAGTCTCCTCGCGATCCCCTGCCTCGCGCGGGGGATCTTCGCACAGGGGACCCCCGTTGCCCTCGCCTCGATGCGTGATACGGTTCGCCGCGTGTCGATCGATAGCGACACGGCGTTCCATCCGATCGGTCTGCAGCACGCCATAGAGCTTGCCCAACGCAACGCACCAATCGCCGTTCAGGCGCGCGGCCAGATCCGGAGCGCGAATGCCTCGGTCCGTGCTGCGTATTCGGCACTGATCCCCGCTGTCTCCATTACCGCGGGACAGTCGAATCAGACAGGTGACCGCCTGGGTCAGAGCGGAAACATCGTTCCCTACAATCCCAAGCACCCCTGGTCGTACTCGACTGGAGTTCGATCCTCACTGCGTCTATTCGACGGTGGGCAGCGGTTCTATCAGATCTCCCAATCAAAGGCAGACGTCACTTCCGCCGAGGCAAACGACGTAGCGCAACAATTCAACGTCGCGCTGCAGGTGAAGACGCAGTACTACGCGATTCTCGCCGCGCGTGAGATGGAGTCCGCCGCCGGCGCACAGCTTGATCAGGCGCAGGCGGACATGAATGCGGCCGCGGCTCGCGTCAGCGCCGGCGCCGCCACTCTCTCCGACTCACTCCGCACGGTGATCGAGGTCGGAAATGCACGCCTTGCGCTGATCACGGCGCAGAACAATCTGCGCACCGCCAGCGCAGCACTTACCCGGCTTGTCGCCGCGCCGTATCTCGTCACGGCGGAGGCAATCGATTCGCTGGATCGGTCGCTGTCACCGATTGACAGCGCCGAGCTGGTGCAGCTCGCGCTACGCGGCCCTGCAGTTGCGCAGGCGAGTGCGCAGATGGTTGCCGCGCAGGCAGCGGTGCGCTCGGCGCGGACGACTTATCTCCCGACGGTCGACCTGACCTTTACGAGAGGCGGAAGCGGTTTTGCGCCTTATGGCGCCGGTGCCAGTGGCGACACGCTTCTCAATAGACAGTATCCGTATACGAACACGTTTCAGCTGAGCGCATCCTTGCCGTTGTTCAACAACTATCAGCGTGAGCTGGCACTCGCGCAGGCACAGGTCGCAAAGGATGACGCGGACGCCACGCTGCGCGATGCGCGGCTCGCCGCACAGCAGAACATCGTGCAGCAACTCGCATCCCTGCGCGCCGCCCAGGAGCAGATCGACATTCAGCAAGCATCCATCCGGTCGGCGGAGGAAGACTTGCGCGTGCAGCAACAGCGTTACGCGCTTGGCGCCTCGACGCTCCTCGATCTGCTGACGTCACAGACGACGCTCGACCAGCAGCGCGCGGCGCTGATCCAAGCGCGTCAGTCGTACCGGCTGGCGCGAGCGCAAATCGAAGCCGTCATCGGGCGCGATCTGCAGTAGGCACCGGGTGTTAGGTGCCAGGCGCTAGCCCAACACTAGCACCTGGCATCTAGCACCTAACACCGAGGCGCTTGCTACAGCAGATCGCCCGGGACGCGCGTATACTCCAGGATGCACCTTCCCCTCCTGGAGAACCCACTCGTGAAGCGATATCTCGCGCTGGCGCTTGCTGTTGTCGGCACCGCCGCGTGTACGGGAAATAAGGACAAAGCGCCGTTCGTGCAGACGGCCCTTGTGTCGCACCGCACGATCGTGATCGACGCCGAAGCCACGGGCTCGGTGGAGCCGATCACCGTCGTCGAGGTGAAGTCCAAGGCCTCCGGCTTGATCACGAAGATGCCCGTGGAGACTGGCACGCTCGTGAAGCCTGGCGATCTGCTCGTCCAGATCGACACGCGGGACGTCCAGAACCAGTACAACCAGGCGGAGGCAGACCTCAAGGCGGCGCAGGCGCAGCTCCAGGTGTCGGAGGCGCAGAAAAAGCGCAGCGACGAGTTGTTCAAGGCGCGCGTCATCACGTCACAGGAATACGAGAATGCGTCGCTGGTGTACGAGAACGCGAAAGCGGGGCTCATTCGCTCGGCCGCCAATCTCGACCTCGCGAAGCAGCGTCTCGAGGACGCGACGGTGAACGCGACCACCGCCGGTACGATCCTCACGAAGACGGTATCGCTCGGCCAGGTCATCACCTCCGCAACGAGTTCGGCGACCGGTGGCACCACGTTGCTGACCATGGCGGATCTCGGCAAAGTGCGCGTGCGCGCGCTCTTCAACGAGACCGATATTGGCCAGGTGCGGCCGGGTCAAACGGCCGCCGTGGGGATCGACGCATTTCCCGACCGCCGCTTTCAGGGCGTCGTCGAGAAGATCGAGCCCAACGCGACGGTTCAGCAGAACGTGACCATGTTCCCGGTGCTCGTCACCCTCGATAATAGTGAGAGCCTGCTCAAGCCCGGCATGAATGGCGAGGTGTCGGTGCTCGTCGACCAGGTCAACGACGTGCTCGCGGTACCTAACGACGCGCTCAAAAACGTGCGTGAGGCGGCTGCCACCGGTCAGATGCTTGGCCTCAATGCCGACAGCGTCAACGCCGAGGTGAGGTCGCAGATGCAGAACGGCTTCGGCCGCTCGCGCGCCGACGCGGGCCAGATTGGTGCCTCGGCGTCCGGACGTACGCGCGTCGCGTCGTCGCAAGGCGAAGTGTCTCTCAGTCCGCAGGGCGAGGCGGTCCAGCAGCCGCAACAGGGCTCTGGTCAAGGACATCAGCAGATCGAGGTCACGGACAAGCAGTGCGCGGATGTGAAGGTCGCGCTCGCCAAGAAGCCCGACCTGCAAAAGAAGCTCGACGACCTCCGGGCAAAGGCGCGCTCCGGTGAGCTCGACTTCGCCGCGATGCGCGACGAGAGTGAAAAGTTGTACAAGACTGCCGGCGTTGACATGCGTGTCGCGGGCGCCTGTCGTCGCAAGGAAATGCAGGCTAACGGTGGCGGCGTGGGTGCCGGCGCCCAGACGGGCAGCGGCTACGCACAGCGCGGCGGCGGTAACCGGAATGGAGGCCAGCAGGCGCAGGGCGGCAACGGCGGCAATCTGCAGCTTTCAACGCCCGAGACGGGCGGCATCGGACGCCGCACCCATCCGGGCCTGGTCTTCGTCGTCGACACCGCGCATAAGACGTATCACCCGCGCGTCGTTATGCTCGGCGCGGCGAACTTCGACTACACCGAAGTGGTGAGCGGTCTCAAGGACGGCGAGCGCGTTGCGCTGCTCGCCTCCCTCGCGTTGCAGGCACAGCGTCAGCAGCAGAACGACCGTCTGCGTCAGGGAATGGGTGTCCCGGGGCTCACGCCTAACGCTGGACCTGGCGCAGGCGGTCCCCGAGGCGCTGGCGGTGGTGGCCCTCGTGGCGGCGCCCGGTAGCGCGAGAGATCGAGCCCATGCTTTTCGGTGAAACGATTGCCGTTGCGCTCAGTGCGCTTCGGGCGAACAAGCTGCGATCCGTTTTGACGATGCTCGGCATCGTCATCGGCGTCGCGGCCGTGATCGCGATGATCGCACTCGGCACGGGTGCGCAGGCGGCAGTGAAAGACCGCATCGCCGCGCTCGGAACCACATTGCTCACCATCAATCCTGGCCAGCAGCGGGGCTTCGGCGTGGCAATCGCCGATGCGCAGGCCAAGCTGATCATGGACGACGCCAAAGCGCTCGACGAGCGCGCGTCGGCGTTGCTCGCCGTCCAGCCCGAGATGAACCGCAGTCTTCAGGTGCAGTGGGGCAACAAGAACGCAAACACGTCGGTGGTCGGGACGTCTGCCAATTATCTCGAGGTGCGCAAGTACGCACTGCACTCGGGTCGGATGTTCACCTCAGCCGAAGACGAAGCCCGGCAGCGCGTCGCCGTCATCGGACCGACGGTCGCGACCAACATGGGCCTCGATACGCCCGACGCGCTGTTGGGCGAGAGCATTCGCATTCGCGGCATTCAATTCACGGTCGTGGGCATCCTCGAGTCCAAGGGTCAAGGGACGCCCTTCGGCAATCCCGATGATCAAATTCTCATCCCGATCAACACTGCGCGCTTTCGCGTGATCGGGAGCGACCGGCTGCGTTCGATCAGCGTTCTCGCCGAGTCGGAGGACAAGATTCCCGAGGCAATGGCGGACATTCAGCGCGTCCTCCGACGCGAGCATCGCCTCCGGCAGGGCCGACCCGACGATTTCCAGATTCGCAGCCAGGCTGACTTTTTGAACACCCTGGGCGAGACGACACAAGTCTTCACCTTCTTGCTCTCGGGCATTGCGGCGGTGAGCCTCCTTGTCGGAGGCATCGGCATCATGAACATCATGCTGGTGTCGGTCACCGAGCGCACGCGCGAGATCGGCGTGCGCAAAGCGCTTGGCGCAACGCGCCGCAACATCCTGCTGCAGTTTCTCATTGAAGCGGTGGTGCTCTGCTGCATGGGCGGCGTGGTCGGCATTCTCCTCGGCGCGTCCGGTGCCACGGTGATGAGCCGGACCGCCGGTTGGAACACCGAGGTATCGCCAGCGGCGGTCGGTCTTGCGTTTGCGTTCTCCGCGCTCGTCGGCGTGTTGTTCGGCGTGTGGCCGGCCCGCCGCGCCGCCGCGCTCGATCCGATCATCGCGCTGCGATACGAATAGTGGCTGGTCGTTGGTGATTGGTACTCGGTGAACGTTTGAGATGCCGGCGAGCGCAGCTCGCCGGCATTCCTTTTTGCCAGCCACCAGCGACCAACCACCAGCGACGCCGTTAGGCATCGTTATGAGCCGGCGCGTCCGACACCGTCGGTCAATTGTGCCGATCTGTCGTCTTTCGTGACAGCACGCCCGTACATCGCATGTCGTGTGTGAGAAAAGTTACTGGCGTGTGCTGACGCGGATTGCTATCTCCTTTGTCACGCGACACGCTGCTCAACTCGTGAGTGGCCGTTGTGTAAACGCTGATTGACGATGGTTGACCTTCGCGCTCGCGCGGGACGCTCGGCGTCCGCCGGGACATAATTGGAGATCTTTCGATGCGGAAACGTCTTCTTGGAATGCTGGGTGCCGCGCTCCTCGCGAGCGCAGTCGTCGCGGGATGCGCCGATCGCGCCATGACCGGACCCGAGTCCCCGACGGTTGCGACGCAGCCTTCGAATAGCCTGCTGGGTGGTCTCATCGGCGGCCTCGTCGGGACCGTCGGCAAGCTGCTCAACATCGTCGTCACGCTCGTCGTGCGGCCGTCGCCGCTGGCGCAGGATGTCGTCTGGTCATTCGATGCCGGCCCTGCTGGTGCACTGTCCGGGAATCGCAACGCGGGCCTCTCGATCACTATTCCACCCGGCGCGCTGAGCCAGAATGTGCACATCACCGTCACGGCGCGGGCTGGTAAGGTCTACGATTATCATTTCGAGCCGGAAGGTTTACAGTTCGCGAAACCCGTCATCCTCACGCAAGACGTCTCGAACAGTTCGCTTCTCGGTGGATTGCTCGGCGGCCTGCTGGGCGGCGGCAAAAGCACGTCGCTGCGCGGCGCATATTACGCGGCGCCGACGCTCACCTATGACTCGAAGACCGGTCAGGCGACCGTCAACGAGCTCGAGCCGAGCGTGAGCGTGCCGGGGTACGTCACCTTCCAGATCAAACACTTCTCTGGGTACGTCGTCGCATCGTGCGACAATAGCGGCTTTGGCGGCTTCTGAGCTGGCGCGACGAATTGCATTCGGCGCGATTCAGCCCCATGAAAGCTCAACCGTCCACCCCGACTAGAACTTCGGCCGCCGAGACGATGTCGTCTCCGGCGGCCGAAGTGTTGCCCGGCAACGCGCTGGTCGCCGGACTCATGGCCGAAGCAGAGCACGCCGAGGCCGCCGGGCATCGCGAGCTCGCGAGACGTCGCTACGAGAGCGCACTGTATCTGCTTCAGGGTCCGGAGCGCGCCTCCGAGGCGTCCGTCATCCTGCGGCGAGTCGGCCGGCTCTATTTCGATGATGGTGACTTCGCCGCTGGTGTCGACTGCCTAACGGTCGCACTCGCAACCGCCGAAGCAGTTGGTGATCAGTCGCTCGTCGCGTACGCTAATAACGTCATGGCGATCGGCCACTGGCAACGTGGAATGCTCCGCGAAGCCGAGCAGCTGTACGCTGCTGCGTACCGTGCGGCGCGCATTGGCAAGGACACGAAGCTCGCGGCGATGGTCGATCAGAATCTCGGTATCATCGCGAACACGCAGGGCGACTTGTCGCGCGCCTTGCGGCATTACGAGGCGAGCCTCGCCGGCTACCGGGAGCTCGGCCTCGACGAGTTCATCGGAAAGCTGCTGGCGAACATGGGAATGGCTTACGCGGACTTGGAGCGCTGGGACGAAGCCGAGAAGATCTATCAGGAAGCATTGGCGATCTGCGCCGCCTGCGGCGACGTGAGCACCGCGCTCATGGTCGAGGGAAACCGCGCCGAAGCGCAGATTGCTCGCGGCCTCTTCGTCGAGGCCCGACTGGTCTGCGAGCGCGTGCTTCGACGTGCCCAGGGTCTGAACGACGCGCGCGCCGTCGCTGAAGTGCAGAAGCATCTCGGCGTCATCTCTCGTGAGTCAGCGAAACTGGACGACGCGGAGAGATTCCTGCGACTCGCATTCACCGCCGCAACGTCTCGTGAGGATCTCCTCCTCGCCGCCGAAGTCGCGCGCGAGCAAGCCGAGCTCTATTCCGTAATGCGTCGAGAGCGCGAAACGCTGCAGGCACTCAACACGTCACACCGGCTCTTCACGGAGCTGCGCGCGCAACGCGATCTTGCCGATGTCGCGCGCCGGATGCGCAACCTCGAGCAGCGCTTCTACGATATCGTCAGTGCGTGGGCGCGCTCGATCGAATCCAAGGATCCATACACGCTCGGTCACTGCGAGCGCGTTGCCGATTACGCGTGCGCCATTCTGCTCGCGCTCGACCCCGATCGGAGCACGCTCTTCTGGTTCCGGATCGGTGCGCTGCTCCACGACGTCGGCAAGATCAATGTGCCGATCGAAGTGTTGAACAAGCCGGGGAAATTCACCCCGGAGGAACGCGCACTCATGGAAAGTCACCCCGTGGCCGGTGTCGAGCTGCTCAAAGACGTCGAGTTCCCGTGGGACGTTTTGCCAATGGTCCGCAGCCACCACGAGCGATGGGATGGTCGCGGCTACCCCGATCGCCTAACGGGCGAGGAGATCCCGTTGCACGCGCGCGTGCTTGCGCTCGCCGACGTGTTCGACGCGCTCACCTCGGACCGCCCGTATCGCCCAGCGTTCTCGCCGCAGGAGGCGCTGCGCATGATGCGTGAGGATTCGGGCAAGGCATTCGATCCGACGCTGTTCCCGATTTTCGAGCGTCTTGTCCCTGGTTTTCAGGGCTTTGTGGCTGCTGCCGCGGGCACGATGTCCGAGATCAAACAGGCCGCGGCGTAACCGAAGCAGACACGCTTTTTTAGAGTTTTGTTACCTCCAAAAACCCGTGATGCGAATCACGGCCCGTGTTCGGTACGGACGGTTATCTCCAGATGTACTCGCGCTGATGCCTAGCGAGTGAATGCCGTTGCTCGATCGACGGAAGCCGCTCACACAATGACGGAGAGCCTGATGATGTCGAAGCGCCCGACCGCCATACGTGCCACCGTCCTCGTCGCCGCCGCGATTGTCGTCGCTTGCGGTGGCGAGGGGGCGTCCGTCGTGTCGCCCCGACTCGAGGGCGCTCCGCCGTTGGGCGTCGTCAGCGACCCCGCCGGCGCGCGCGTGCATCCCGTCCGCCGTCAGAGCGGGCTCGCCAACGACGATACGTTCAGCTTCGATGTCGGCCCGAGCGGTACGCTCGTCCGCCATCCATCCACGGGCCTAACGATTCTCGTGCCCGCCGGTGCGGTGTCGACGACGACGCACATCACAGTCACCGCACTCAAAGGGGCGGCGCTCGCGTACCGCTTCGAACCGCACGGGCTGCAGTTCGCTCTCCCCATCGCGCTCACGCAATCGCTGCGCGGGCTTCGCCTCGAGCAGCCGCTCTTCGTTCCCCAGTTCTTTGGCGGCTATTTCGCCACCGACTCCCTGGCGACCGATCCCGTCTCCGGCGACGCGCGCGTCATCGAGATCCTGCCCGTCCAGGTCGACATCGGAGCGCGCAGCGCGACGCTCGAGATCCGGCACTTCTCGGGGTACACCGTCGCCTCCGCGGCGAGCGACAGCCTCTCGGACGCGCGCTGATGCGGCCGACGAGCGCCACTCGACGCCTCGGCCGTGGCCGACACGCAACCGCAGTGGGCACGCTGCTCGACGAGGCCCTTCGCGCCGAGCGTGCGGGCCAGCGCGAGCTCGCGCGCCGACGCTACGAAAGTGCGTTGTATCTGCTGCGCTCGGACGCGGAGGCGGAAGAGGCCTCGATCATCCTCCGCCGCATCGGACGGTTGTACCTCGATGACGGCGACGTCGAAGCTGGACTCGATTGCGTGAACGCCGCGCTCGTCGTCGCCGAGCTGCGGGGCGATTCGGCGGCGATCGCGAACGCGAAGAACATCATTGCCATCAGCCTCTGGCAACGCGGCCAGCTCGACGAAGCCGAAGCGCTGTATCAGGAGTCTGGCCGCATGGCGCAGATCGCCGGCGACGCCCGACTCGTCGCCATGGTCGAGCAGAATCTCGGAGTGATCGCGAGCATGCGCGGCGACGTGCCGCGCGCGCTGCGCCACTATCGGACGAGCCTCGCCGGTTATCGTGCGCTCGGGCTCGACACCTACGTTGCCAATTTGCTGAACGATATCGGCCTCGCCTACGCCGATCTCGCGCGTTGGGACGATGCCGAAAGTACCTACCAGGAAGCGCTCGCGTTGTGCGACGTCTGCGGCGACGCGAGCACGGCTCTCATGGTCGAGGTGAATCGCGCGGCGATGCGCATCGCGCGCGGCGATTACGTCGACGCGCAGGTCGTGTGCGAGCGCGTCCTCCAGGAAGCGCGACCGCTCAACGACATCCGCGTCCTCAGCGAAGTCTACAAGCACTGCGGCGTCATCGCCCGCGAGCTCGGGCGAACCGAGGAGGCCGAAGAGTATCTCCGCGTCGCCTATGAGAGCGCGCTTCGCCGCGAGGATCTCCTGCTCGCCGCGGAAAGCGCGCGCGAACAGGCGGAGCTCTTCACGACGCTCCGCCGCAACCGCGACGCGCTGCAATCGCTCAACGCATCACACCGCCTCTTCGCGAAGCTCCGTGTGCAACGCGACATCGCCGATGTGCGACGGCGTATCGATCGCCTCGAGCGCCGCTTCCTGGATGTCGTTAGGCAGTGGAGCCAATCGATCGAATCGAAGGACCGCTACACGCTCGGCCACTGTGAGCGCGTCGCCGACTACACCTGCGCCATGGGCAAGGCAATGGGCTTCGACGAGCAGACGCTCTTCTGGATGCGAATCGGCGCAATGCTCCACGACGTCGGCAAGATCGTCGTCCCCTCGGACATCCTGAACAAAGCCGCGCCCCTCACCGCCGCCGAGCGCGCAATCATCGAGCGGCACGCGTCGGCCGGCGCGGACCTCCTCAAGGACATCGAGTTTCCATGGGATGTCCTGCCCATGATTCGTCATCACCACGAACGATGGGATGGGGCAGGATACCCGGATGGCTTGAGCTGCGATGCCATTCCGATGAGCGCGCGGATCCTGTGCGTCGCGGACGTGTATGATGCCTTGACGACGCACCGGCCCTATCGCGCCGCCTATACGCCTAACGAAGCTCTCGAGGCGATGCGCGCGGATCGCGGGCGCGTATTCGATCCGGATGCCCTCGATCTCTTTGCGCGCCTCCTGGAGTCGCTCCCCGCTCTCGCTCCCATTGCCTTTCCACCGGTGCCTGTGAGCGAACAACCGGGTCACGGCCCGGACACCATCGTGCCACCCTTCGCCGCATGATCGCTTTCGACTCCTCTGCACGTTTACGCGTTGGCCTCATCGACCACGGCTCCGATGGCGTGGCCGAGGAGCTGCGCGTGCTGTTGCGCGACGTGAGGGCGGTGGAGCTGGTTCCAGCCGCGCCGCCAGACGAGTCGCGCAGCGAGGAGACAGGCGCCTCACGCAGTGCGTCGAGCACGCCCGACGTCGTCGTCATCGCGTTAGGCGCGGCCGTCGAACTCGGCATCTCGATGATGGCTGCGCGCCGCGCCGTACCCGAGGCCGCGATCGTCGTCGTCGTCCCCTGGTTCGAGGAAGCGCTCTTTCTGAGCGCGATTCGCCTCGGCGCCGAAGACTGTGTGACCGCTGCCCAGCTCGACACGCCGGGACTGCTTCGTATTCTGCTCGTCGCCGCGGAGCGGCATCGCCTAACGTCTTCGCTGCGCGCGGCCGCCTTCACGGACGAGCTCACGGGCCTCTACAACCGACGCGGATATGTCACGCGCGCCGCCACGCTGCTCAAGGTCGCGGAGCCGAAGACGATCTGGCAAATCTTCTTCGACGTCGACGAGCTCAAGATCATCAACGACACGTACGGTCACTGGGCGGGCGATCGCGCGCTGATGGAGGTCGCCGTCGTACTCCGCCAGGCCTTCCGCTCGACCGACATCGTCGCGCGCGTCGGCGGCGACGAGTTTGCCGTCCTTGCGACAGCGCCTGCCGACGCGGCACCCGACTCCTGGACGGCACGCTGGCGCGAGCCCTTCGTCGCACTGGCCACGAGAAAGGATCTCCCGTTATCGGTGAGCGTCGGCCTCGCTCAACCCGACGAGCGTGGACAGATGACGCCCGAGGACCTGCTCACTCGCGCCGACACGACGATGTACACCGCCAAGCGGCTACGGAAGAAGTTGATCGATGGCCGAGGACTGAGGCCGCCCGGACCGCTTGCGGTGGCGGCGACGAGATGAAGTTGCTGGATGTTAGGTGTTAGGTGTTGACGCAGGACCCGACGTGTTCACCGAGGTCGATCGCTCGCTCTGGTCAGATGTCGTCGCGGAGCTTCGCGAACGCTACGCGGCCGCTGGGCTGCGCCGCGCCGCCGGCAAAATAGGCGAAAGTTCCAACTCGGAAGGCGAACGTTCCAACTCGGAAGGCGAACGC
The DNA here is from genome assembly GCA_036496605.1 of Gemmatimonadaceae bacterium. Lineage (NCBI taxonomy): Bacteria > Pseudomonadati > Gemmatimonadota > Gemmatimonadia > Gemmatimonadales > Gemmatimonadaceae > Gemmatimonadaceae bacterium. The sequence goes on from DASXKV010000032.1 coordinate 19,709, forward strand.
GGCAAAAGCTCGCGCTCCGTTGCCAGATGGGCAGCATCACGTGCCAAATCGTGAGGCGTACGCGAAAAACCCGAGGGCGAAGGCAGTACTTCCCGAGGCGAAGCGCGCAAAACCGAAGGCGAAGCGTGCTCCAGGCGAGTGCAACGCGGCAATGTGCCACACGAACGGGGCTTCCCCCAACACGAACGTGGCTTCGGACGACACGAACGTGGCTTCAGCCAACACGAAGGTGGCTTCAGACGACACGAAGGTGGCTTCAGACGACATGAGCGCGGCTTCACCCGACATGAACGCGGCTTCCCTCGACACGACCATGGCTGTGCCGTTTCGCCATCTCTGGCTCCATGATTTGCCGCAAGACTCTTGTCGACGTACCGAGGTGCTAGGTGCTAGAACAGCGAAACCCCGCGAGGCGGCGACCTCACGGGGTTTTCCATTTTGCTAGGACCTAAAGCCTAACACCTGGCAACCACGGCCGAGCGTCAGTCCTCGCGATCAAGATCCACCTGCTTTTCGCCAATCTTCCGCTGCACCTTGCCTTTCAGTTCCTGCCCCTTGCCCTTGATCTGCTCGCTCGTGTCGCCAGTCATTCCGCCGACGGTGTTGCGAACGCGTCCCTTGACCTGATCGACCATCCCTTCGCCCTGATTCTTCACTCCGTCTTTGGTAGGATCGTCGGACATTGGATGAGCTCTCCCGATGAGTCGAGCCGCCCGCGCTTCCACCACAGAAGCGACCCTTCTGCGGCTCACGAGCCGGGCAAAAAGGCAAGGCACGTGCCCCCTTCAAACACATGCGCCTCGTCTCTTCCCATTGCGTCGATATATCTCACGATATATCGTAATTGGGAGTGAAGACATATCTACGGCATATCGTAAGGAGAACACATGCGCGGCGCATTTTTCGATCTGAAAGACTTCGCCAAGTGCGGTCCCTCGGGCCAGGGTGGCTTCCGTGGACGTTGGGGATTCGAGGGCTTCATGAGTGATTTCTGGGGACCAGGGGGTCCGCGAGGCCGGGGCTGGCGGGCGAGAGCGGGCCGCGTCTTCGAGCAGGGCGACCTCAAGTACGTGATCCTTCGGCTCCTCGCCGAAAAGCCGCGTCACGGCTATGAGATCATCAAGGAGCTGGGAGATCGATTCAGCGGCGCCTATGCGCCGAGCCCCGGAACGGTCTATCCGACACTGACCATGCTGGAGGACCTGGGCTTCGCTCGCGCGATGCCCGAAGAAGGTGGGCGAAAGATCTATGAGATCACCGACGAGGGGCGTAAACACCTCGACGAGCATAGCGCCACGGTCGATGACATCTTCGAACGCATCGCGAAATTCGTCGAAGGCTTTTTCGACGCCCCGATGGCGGAGCTCAAGCGTTCGATGGCCAGCCTAGGCCGGGCCACTTTCTACGTCGCCTCTCGTTCACCGAACGATAAGGAGCGGCTCGCCAGGATCAGCGAAATCCTGAAAAAGGCCGCCGCCGAGGTCGAGAGGCTCACGCAGGAAGAAGGTACGACAGGCAAGACCGAAGGGGGCCAGGGACACTAGACAGCTTCGGCCGCTTTACCGGTCTGAGCGCGCAGCTAGATTGGGGTCTTGGGTCACGGCACTTGCTGCGTGACCCATTTTTGCGTCGCACTCTGGTTGAGGATTTCCTCCAGCTTCAGCTTAGGGCGTGACGAGACTCCGGCGGGACCGATCCCGCCAAACTCGATGACTGCAGAGCCCCTTCGAAAGGGCGGCGCTAATGCCGCCCCGGAGCCTTCGCCGGCTAAGGCGGCCGAGGCTTCAGTTCCCGCCTCGACCAAAGAACCGCCGACCGGTGCGAGCGGCCTTTTCGCCGCGGTTCGGCCGCACCGCCAGGTACGCGAGGAGCGTCCGAGCGGCCGCCGGCTCGCCGGTCTGTCGCTCATCGCGCTCGGCATCGTCTACGGGGACATCGGTACGAGTCCGCTCTACGCGCTACGCCAATGCTTCGACCCGGAGTACGGTCTCGAAGCGTCGCAGCTGAACGTCTACGGCGTCCTCTCGTTGATCGTGTGGCTGCTCATCATCGTGGTGAGCATCAAGTACATCGTCTTCATCATGCGAGCCGACAACGGGGGCGAAGGCGGGATCCTCGCCTTGCTTGCGCTGCTGCTGCAACAAGAGCGACGCGTCGCCGATCGCCGGCGACGTTGGTTCCTGGTCTCGTTAGGCCTGTTCGGTGCCTCGTTGCTCTACGGTGATGGGATCATCACACCCGCTATTTCGGTACTGGGCGCCGTCGAGGGCGTTCAGGTCGTGCATCCGCACCTTGCCGAATCTGTCATCGTAGTCGTCGCGCTGGTCATTTTGTTGGGACTGTTCGTGTTCCAACGCTTTGGAACGGCACGCATCGGTGGCACTTTCGGACCCATCATGGCAATCTGGTTCGTCACGATCGCCGCGCTCGGTGCAGCGGAAATTGCCCGTGAGCCGCGAGTGCTTTTCGCACTGAATCCGTGGTATGGCCTGCAATTTTTCGCGGCAAATGGTAAGACCGGATTTCTCGTCCTCGGTGCGGTTGTGCTCGCGGTGACGGGAGCAGAAGCGCTGTACGCCGACATGGGCCATTTCGGCAAGCGGCCGATTCGATTGGCCTGGTTCGGACTCGTATTCCCTGCACTTCTCCTGAATTACTTCGGTCAGGGTGCCCTCGTTTTGCGCGATCCGTCGACGGCAGCGAATCCTTTCTTCCTTCTCGCCCCAACATCGCTTTTGTGGCCGCTGGTCATCATTGCGACGATCGCCGCGGTGATCGCGTCGCAGGCATTGATCTCAGGAGCGTTCTCGCTCACGCAGCAGAGCGTGCAGTTGGGCTATTCGCCGCGCGTGACGATCGTCCACACGTCGCACTCGCAAGTGGGACAGATCTACATCCCCGAGATCAATAACGCATTGATGGTGGGCTGCCTGCTGCTCGTTGTTGCGTTCCGCAATTCGACCGCACTCGGCGCTGCCTACGGCATCGCCGTCACCGGCACGATGGCGATCACGTCGATCCTGTTCTACGTTGTGGCGAGGTCGCGGTGGAACTGGTCTCTCGCGCACATCGGAACGCTCACCGCCGCATTCCTGTTCGTCGACGTTTCCCTCTTCTTCGCGAACGCGATCAAATTCGAGCACGGTGGCTGGGTGCCGGTCGCGATTGCCGTCGGCGTGTTCACGCTGATGAGCACCTGGAAGAAGGGGCGCATCCTGCTCAACGACGTGCTGCATGCCGGCTCTTTGCCGCTCAGCCTTTTTCTGGATGACGTCGAGCGACGCAAGCCGCCGCGCGTGCCGGGAACGGCAGTCTTCATGACCTCGTCCGCGGAGGGAGTGCCGGTCGTCTTGCTGCACCACCTCAAGCACAACAAGGTCCTGCACGAGCAGGTCGTGCTGATGTCCATCCTCACGGAGGAGGTTCCCGAGGTGGACGAGGAGGAGCGCGTGGGCGTCGAGCGCCTCGAGCAAGGGTTTTATCGAGTAACCGCTCGTTATGGATTCATGGAGACGCCCGACGTGCCGGAGGTGTTGACGATCGCGAAGGCCCAGGGGCTGCGAGCGCGGGCGCTCGATACGACGTTCTACCTTGGTCGTGAGCGAATCATCATCGCGGACAAGAAGCGTCAGGGGAGTGAGCCGTCACCCAAGCCCGGCGTGCGTCGCGCTCCGGAGCCGAGTGAAGGCGCACCACGGCCGATGCAACTCGCCCGCTGGCGGAAGCGTCTGTTCGTGGTGATGACGCGAAACGCACGATCGGCGACGGAATTCTTCGGCATTCCGCCGAACCGCGTGGTCGAGCTCGGAGCGCAGGTGGAGTTTTGAAGCTGGCGGGTCGCGGTGGGTGATTGGTGGTTGGTAGAACGATCAATCAACCACCAGCAACCAACCACCAGCAACGAACCACCAACCGTCACCGACGTCTCATCAGCAGCAGCGCGTTACCCACCTTTCGCTCGCCGGTGGAATCCGAGGGATGATTGACGACCCGGCCGCGGATGACGAGCGTCGTCGATCCGCCGCCGTCGAGGTTGAGACCTTGCGCCACACCTAACGTCTGCATCAGCGACGCGAATTCGGCGAGTGTCATTCCCGAGCTGGATTCGCTGCGACCGTCGACGGTAATGAGGTAGAGCGTTGAGCTATCACGTGAAAAGCCGACACCGGTTCGCGGGTGTCGGGTCGCCGAGAAGCGCGGAAAAGTCCCCTCCAGACGATCGACGCTATCGGCGATGCTCCTTCCGTCGACGACCAGCCGCGGCCAACCGCCGACGAGCGTGCAGAGATGCCCGCGATGCGGATTGAATCCAGCGACCACGCGAAGTTGCGAGGACGCTCCGAGCGAGCCAGCAAGTCGGCGAATCACTTCGGCACTCGCGCCGCTGCCCGCAAGAATCGCCTCGCCCGTATGAATCGTCGAACCGCCCCCCGTTCGCGGCGCGCCTGCTCCTTGCAGAAGGATGGTGTCGCCGCTCTGACCAACGACGCGCAACGGAACCTCAACGGTTAGGCCTCCCGACACGTCGGCGGGGGTCACACCATAAGCGGCGGTGTAGAGAATGGTTGCGTCCGCGCGTGGCCGAAAGTTGATGGCGTCGAGCGGCAGGATCGCGCGCGCCGGCGGCGGCGTGAGCACGGCGCCGGAAAACACGAAGCGATCGATGACGGGATGACCGTCACAGGTCATGCCGAACTGCGAATGAACGGTGTGAAGCGAATCGAATGGCGAGTCGGTGATCGACACACCTTTGAGCACGACGCCGTCGACAACCTGGTTGTTCTCGTTCTCGCCGGTCTTGAGATCGAAAAAATCAGCGTTCACCGCGGCGATGACGGGCATTCCCGCGTCGACGCGGCGACTCACCATGTTGCTTGTGAGCTCTCGTCCGCGCAGCGAGTCGAAGGCGTGCATCGCCGCGATCACGAGGTCCCGGCGACGTGTGTCCACCTGGACTACGTTGATCGTGAAGGGGCCCTGATTGGCAACCAGACGCCGGTGCACGACCCCGGAGGCTAGCGGCTCGGTGGTGGCGGAATCGTAAGGCGCTCCAGTCGTCTGGCGAATCGGAGCCGGCGAGCCGCACCCGACGAGCGTGCAAACCGCGATGAGACGGCTCCACCGCTTTTGATTGAGCATGTCGAAATCCTCGGTGGGCAGTTCTCGAGAGCTCAGTAAATCCAATACGGGCGCGTTTGGTTCTGCCACTCGGCCGCCTCACGAGCCCATTTTGCGAGCAGGACATCGATTGTGCCGCTTTCGACCGCGTGACGCAACTCGTCGGTGCCGGCCAAGCGATCGATCGACGGCCGCCATTGCCACTCAGCACGGTGTCGCTCGTAAAGCGCGCGGAGAAGGCGCACGCCAACGTCCACCGGCCGCACCGCATTTCGGTCCGTGAGGGAAATGTCGATCATCGGGATCGACTTACCGCCGAACTTGTAGCCACCACCCTGTTCGATGGTGCGCGAGGTCGAGTCGAAGTGAACGCCTGGGAGCGCGAGCGCGTTCATCTCGCGCGCAATCGCGCCGGCGTCGGTGAGCCAGTCCGCGCCAATCAACTGAAACGGCTTGTCCGTGCCTCGTCCCTCGGTCGCGTTCGTTCCCTCGAAGAATACGGTTCCCGGATAGAGCAACGTCGCGTCGAGCGAGCGGAGATTGGGCGACGGGTTCACCCAGGGAATCTTCGTCTCGTCCCACCACATCGAGCGACGCCAGCCGCGCATGGGTACAACGGCAATGTCCGCGGTGACCTGACCGGTGCCCACGAGATACCGCAGCAACTCACCTGCGGTGAGACCGTATCGTAGAGCAACGGGGTACTGACCCACAAAGGAACGAAAGCGCGAATCCAGAACGTTGCCATCGACGCGATCGCCGCGGATCGGGTCGGGACGATCGAGCACAATGAACTTCTTACCGAGCTTGCCTGCTGCTTGCGCCGACAACGCCATCGTCCATTCGTAGGTATAGACGCGCGCGCCAACGTCTTGGATGTCGTAGACGAGGACGTCGACATCGCGCATCATGTCCGCCGTCGGCGCATTCGTCTCGCCGTACAGCGAGTAGATCGGAACACCGGTAGCGGTATCGGTCGCTGACGAGACGGATTCTCCCGCTTTGGCCACGCCGCGCAATCCGTGCTCGGGTCCGAAAAGCGCCGTTAGACGAACTCCGGGCGCATGGTAAAGCAGGTCAATCGTGCTCGTGCCGCGGCGGTCGCGTCCACTTTGGTTGGTGATGAGTCCGACGCGCTTACCGCGAATGAGTTGCAGCGAGTCGGTAAGCAGAACCTCGACGCCTGGCGCAACGCCGGTCGCCTGCTCCGTAGGATCCCGTTGCATGCGGTGCGTGCACGACGTGGCGGCTACGAGCATCAAGAGACAGCGTTTTCTCATCCGAAAAAAGGAGAAGGATCTGCTTCTCGCGCCGTCAGAGCAGATCCTTCGTCGCTGTCGCTCTTGATGATGACAGGGAGGGGCGCTCCTCGAGATGACAGGGAGGGGCGCTCCTCAGGATGACGTTCTCTAACGGCGCGCGGGAAGAGTCACCGAATGGTGCACGCTGTCGCGCAGAATGTCGAGCTGGGCGTCGCGAAATCGCGGGAGCGCGAATTGCACTTCGTCCGATGATGCATCGTCAGGACGAACTGGCTGCCCGTCGACGGAGAGAACGACGTCGCCCGCGCGCACAGCCCCGCGTGCCCACGATGGAACGCCGAGGACGAGCAGGCCGCGCTCGCTGCCTTTACCGAGATAGGTTGCGAGCTCCGTTCCAACGGGAACGAGCCGCAAGCCCGCGATGTCGAGCGCCGCGCCTTTCGCCGCCTCGTCGCGCATCATTGCCGACGCCATCGCGTCGCCGCTGCCGTTCCGGTCGCGCAAGAGCGCCGACGCGTACGGTACTCTTGTCGGCGCCATTCGACGAAGGCGGCTCGGCTCGAGTGGCTCGACGTGAACCGGCTCGATTGGCTCTACGCGCGGCGCGCGATCGTTGTCAGTGTCGTCGTTGTCCTGCCAGACACGCGCACCACCAAGCCCGCGGCCGACGCCCTCGAGCGCACGCCCGGCGCCCTCCATGGCGCGCTCGAGGGAGCGACGCACCTGATCGCCGATAAGCGCGCCATCGACGCCGAACGGAAGAGCGCCCGGCATCATCCCCATCCCGTCGCCGCTGATCATGATGCTTCCATGGCGATGCGGGAGATCGGACGCGCGCGCCGCGCGGAGCCTCATGTCATGATACCGCCCGTTCGCGTACACGCGCAGATCGACATCGTCGCCGGGATGGAGCCGGGCAACCTCGCGCTCAAGCCGGCGGACGCGCGCTCCGCCCATAGAGTCGTCGCCGGAGTCGCCGCGGCCGACGCGAAGGTCGACGCCATTGATCTCGGCGATGCGGTTACCTTCTTCGATGCCGGCTCGCCCGGCCGGACCCGAGTCGTCGACGAACATAACGAGGACGCCGAGACTGTCACGCCGGCTCCCTGTCGAGGCGATTCCAACGCCGAGCGTCGGCCGATCCTCCAGCTCCGAGCGCGCGACGCGACGGCGTCCGTAGAGTGAGTCCGAATCGGTCGTGCGAACGTGAACGGTGTGTGTCGAGCCTCCGGAGTAGACGCGAAGGTCGACTTCGTCGCCGGGCTGCACGCGACCCAACTCGCGCGTGAGGCGCCGGCTCATGGCATTGCTCATATCGAAGTCGTCAGCGTCCGCCGACGAGACCTGGAGACTGACGCCGTTGATCGAGGCGACGCGATCGCCTTCTTCGATTCCCGCGCGATCGGCCGGCCCTTTTGGCGCCACCGACGTGACGAGAAGGCCCAGCGTGTCGCGGGAGCTCGGCGAACCGGAAACGGTGAGACCGAGTGCCGCTCGTGCCTGATCACCGCTTGTGCGCAGAGCGCCAGCGCGAGGCGTCGAGAAAATGCGCGCGTTCTGGGCCTGTGCGGGTGAAGCGAGATTGGCGGCCGCGATGATCAACGCCGGCGTCACCAGGGAGTGGAGTCGCATACGACCTCGAGTACAAAGTTTCTGTGGTTGCTCCACCTGTTCAGACACGCGCTAAGGGCGCTAGGGTTTCCCCTGACCGGAGGAATTAGCTTGTTGTAGTCGTTCTCTCAAGTCTATGACCGTTCGCATTCCAGACACCGTCCCGCCCCGAGCGTTGGCCGCGCCAGACCTGCATGCCTTCGAGCACCATTGGCAGGACGAGGCGGACGCGGCCTATCTGTATCGCCTCCTGTCCGAAGCGGAGGCCGATCCGAAGAAAAAGGACCTGTATCGCCGTTTGGCGGAGGTCGAGGATCGACACGTCGAGATCTGGGCGAAACTGCTCGCGCGGCATGGCCGCGCCGTTAGGCACTTTCGCCCGAGCGCGCGGACGCGTCTTTTGGCAGTGCTCGGACGCGTGCTGGGACCGGGCTTCCTGCTGCCGATGCTGCTCGCCGAGGAGGGCCGCGAAGTCAAAGGCTACCTCGATATGCATCGGACAACGGCGCGTGGCGTCGCGGGACATGGTGAAGCGCTCACGCTGGCGCGCGAATCCGCCGAACACGCGACGACGCTCAACGAGATCTCCGGAGGAAAAGGAGAGCCCTGGCATCGCATTGAATCGGGTGGATTTCTCCGGAACGTCGTGTACGGCTTCAACGACGGACTGACGGCAAATTTCGGATTGGTGGCCGGTGTGATCGGCGCGTCGGCCGCGCAAGCACATCGGACGGTCCTCGTTGCTGGCATTGCGGGGCTCATCGCTGATGCATTGTCGATGGGCTCGAGTGGCTATCTCGCCGCGAAGAGCGAGCAGGAGGTCTACGCCAACGAGATCGCAATGGAGCGCGACGAGATCGCCTTGATGCCGGACGTCGAGCGCGACGAGCTTGCGATCATTTATGAGACGAAAGGGATGAGCGCCGAGAGTGCGCACGCGCTGGCAACAGAAGTAATGGCAAATCCGCAGCGCATGCTCGAGGAACAGGTGCAGGAGGAGCTCGGAATTGGCGAGCCGCACATGTCGCCGTTGCGGGAGGGCTGGGTAACTGGGGCGGCGACAGCGGTCGGTGCATTCATTCCGGTTCTGTCTTTTCTCATCTGGAGCGGTACCACCGCGATCGTCGTGGCGTTCGTGTTATCGATGCTCTCGCACTTTCTCGTCGGCGGTGCGCGATCGATCTTCACCGGACGCGGTGTTTTCCGGTCGGGGCTCGACATGTTCGTCGTCGGCCTTGGCGTGGCGGTCGTTGGCTATTTTGTCGGCGACTGGATCAGCAAAGTCGTGTGATCTCGGGAAACACCGATTTTCGTTGTCTCGTCATTAGGTTCCGGCACGCGTGGTGCACGCTCGGTTCACCCCTCTTCCTCCCTTCATGCGCAGATTCTGGATGGTCGTAGCTGTCGTTGCGCTGATCTCGCATGCGCGTATCGCTGGCGCGCAGGCGCAAACGATGCCCTTACCGGTATTCGGGATCGGCGGTGGGATCAGCATCCCTGCGGGCGGCATCGCGAAGGATCGCCAGCCTGGCTTCAACCTCGACGGGATGGCGGAGTTTCGCGTCCCGAGCGAGCCATTGGGCCTTCGAGGCGAGGTACTGTACCAGTATTTCGCCCATGATAAGAATGCGCTCACGACGAACGCGAGCACGGTCGCATTCCTCGTGAATGTCGTATACCACTCGCCGGGCTCGCAGGCGCATCCGTATCTGATCGGCGGGATGGGGTTGTATCACATCGCGGATCAGGGCAACAGCGCGGGATTCAACGTCGGGACGGGCCTAACGATCCCGATTACCGGTGTTGGAGCGTATGCTGAGGTTCGTCTTCACTTCGCGCTCGCGCAGGGGCCTTCCTTCGTGACGATCCCGGTGACGTTCGGCATAACGTTCTAACGTCCGACAACTGTCAGGCTGAGGATGCGCCCAGGCTTGTACACCACCTTCTTCGGCGGACCCGGAACGAACTTGGCGATCGCGGGATCCGCGAGCGCTGCTGCCACGGCATCCTCCTGACCCATGTCGGGCGCAAGACGGATCGTCCCGCGCAGCTTCCCGTTGACCTGAACCGCCACCGTTGCGAGCTCCTCGGCGGCGAGCGACGGATCGAACGCCGGCCACCCGGCGTCGAAAATGCTCGATCGTCCGCCTAACCGCTCCCACAGTTCTTCCGCGATATGCGGGGCGAACGGCGAGACCAACTGCACGAGCGGCATGACCTCGTCGATGTGGGGCGTGCGCTCCTTCGCCCGCACCACATTTATGTACTCCATCATCGCGGCGATGGCGGTGTTGTACTGCAGGCGGGACGTGTCCTCGCTGACCTTGCGGATCGTCTGATGCAGCTTGCGCATGACCGGCTCGTCCGGCGCGCCCGTACGGCGCGCATCGTGCGCGCTCGCCCACAGCCGATCGAGGAAGCGCCTAACGCCAGCGATGCTCTGATCGCGGAAGTCCCCACCCTCCTCGTACGGCCCGAGGAACATGAGATATGTACGGAACGAATCCGCGCCCCAGCGCTCGATGTACTCGTCCGGGTTCACCACGTTCCCCCGGCTCTTGGACATCTTCGCCCCTTCGCGGATGATCATGCCGTGCGCGCGAAATTTCGCGTATGGCTCCTCGAAGTCGAGGTGCTTTGCGTCGTGCAGCACCATGGTCACGAAGCGCGAATACAGCAGGTGGAGCACGGCGTGCTCGTTGCCCCCGATGTACGAGTTCACCGGCAGCCACTTCTGCGTCATGCGCGCATCGAAGGGCCGATCCGATACGTCGCTGCTCGGATATCGAAGGAAATACCAAGCGCTGTCGAGGAACGTGTCCGACACGTCCGTCTCGCGGCGCGCCTGCGCGCCACACTGCGGGCAGGGCACGCGATACCACGATTCGACGCGCGCCAACGGTGAGAGACCCGAGTCGTCGGGGCGGAAGTCCTCGACGTTAGGCAGCTCGACCGGGAGATCCTTCTCCGGTACGGCGACGGGTCCGCACTTGTCGCAGTGGATGATCGGGATCGGCGGGCCCCAGTACCGCTGACGCGAGACGCACCAGTCGTGCAGGCGATAATTCACGATCGGCTGGGCGTGTCCGTGCTCGGCGAGCCACGCGACGATCGCATGCTTCGCGTCTTCGACAGACAGACCGTTGAACTGACGTGAATGCACGAGGTGCGCATTCTCCGTGTCCAGATACGGCTCCTCGAGCGGCGGGTGCTCGTCGCGGTTTTGCGAATCGACATGAGCCGCCGGCGCGCCGCGCGGCGCGACGACGCGCACGACCGGCAGCCCGAAGGCCTTAGCGAATTCGAAATCGCGCTCGTCGTGTCCCGGCACCGCCATGATCGCGCCGGTACCGTATTCCATGAGCACGTAGTCGGCGATCCAGATCGGAATCGGGTGGCCCGTCGCCGGGTTGGTCGCGTATGCGCCGGTGAAGACACCTGTCTTTTCCTTGTTCACCTTGCGCGTGACGATATCCTGCTTGGTGGCGCTGGCTCGATACGCGTTTACTTCCGAACGCTGCTCGTCGGTCGTCAGCGCGTCGACGAGCGGGTGCTCCGGCGCGAGCACGAGATACGTCGCGCCGAAGATGGTGTCGGGACGCGTCGTGAAGACTTTGATATCCGTCGCCAGCGCATTCAGCTCGGCGGTCGTCGCCATGACGTTCAAGCCCACCGTCGCCGCGCCAGCCATCTCGAGCAGATCCTGAACGCGGAACACGATCTCCGCGCCGTCAGACCGGCCGATCCAGTTCCGTTGCGCCGTCGTCGTGCTCTCCGACCAGTCGATCCAGCCGAGATTCGCGAGCAATCGCTCCGCGTATTTCGTGATGGCGAAGAACCATTGCTCGAGAAAACGCTGCTCGACTTTAGTGCCGCACCGCTCGCATGCGCCGGCGATGACCTGCTCGTTCGCGAGCACCGTCTTGTCCTTCGGGCACCAGTTCACGGCCGCACGCCCGCGGTACGCCAACCCGCGTTTGAAGAGCTCGAGGAAGATCCACTGCGTCCACTTGTAGTACGAGGGATCCGTCGTCGAGAGCTCGTGCCGCCAATCGATCATCAATCCGGCGCGCTTTAGTTGGCGACGGAAATTGGCAATGTTTCGCGGAATCAGCTCCCTCGGATTGATGCCGACCTTGAGAGCGTAATTCTCCGAGTGAATGCCGAATGCGTCGAAGCCGATCGGCTCGAAGACCGTGTGCCCTTGGAGCCGCTGGAATCGTCCATAGATGTCGTTCCCCGTGAACGCGAAGAGGTTGCCGACGTGCAGCCCCTCCGCTGACGGGTATGGAAACATCATCAGAGCGTAGAACGGACGTGCCCCGCCATCGAGGTCGGTGTGGTTCGTTCCGCGCTCTTCCCATCGGGTCTGCCATTTCCTTTCGACGACGGCAGGATCGTAGCCGGAGGGCTCCGTGGCCGAATCCGGAGTGGATTGCGTCACTTCAGTCATTATCGAGACGGGACGGTGCGCTCCGCGGAACAGCCGCGGTTCCGTCGCTGAGGCGTTAAGCGATTTCTATAGGGCAATGTAGGCGGAACCGAATGGCATCGCCAACCGCGAAGAGCGCATGTCGCCGACCATGATCTGGAAACGAGTTCGCCGCAGCACGCCGAAGAAGCAGAGTGGGGGCTCGTTGCGGCGACGCTACGTCTTCTCCACCGGCGGCGTCGCCATCGCTTTGCTCGTCGTCGTCACCGCGGTCGGCAGCGTCGCTCTCTCGACGTCGATGCGGCAGCAACAGAACGCCGTGCTCTCCGATGCCGCTCGCCGATCCGCTTTGCTGGTCGATCGCGTCCTCGCGGAGCGGTTGCGGCAGGTCGATCTCATTGCGTGGGAGTCGTCGGTGATCGACGCGGCGAAGAGAGGAAGCACTCTCTCGCGCCAGCGCGGCCTTCCGCTTCTGACCATCTCGGCGCTCGAGGACCGATTCAAGGCGACGCGCTCGCAGCAAGTCGACTCCACCGCGCTCGAATTTTTGCTCGATCTCCTCCCGAAGCTCGACATCGCGGAGGTGGTGCTAACCGACCAGTACGGATACAACGCGGTGGTCACGTCGCCCTCCAACGATTTCGTGCAGAGCGACGAGGATTGGTGGCAGGAGGCCTGGAAGAGCGGGGTGACCTCCGCCAGCGCGACGGAAGATCAGGCGACCGGCGAAACGGTCGTCGAGCTTTCGCGAGCGGTGCGCGACCATGGTCGGCGCGTCGGGGTGGTCAAGGCGAAGTTCGGACTCGCCAACGTAGACTCCGCGCTGATTCAGGCCGGTGTCGGTACGTCGCTGCGCGTCGATCTCATCGATGCTGCGGGCCACATCATCGCGAGCTCCGCGGGAGGTACCCGCTTTCGGGTTCTCACTCGGGCCGACGAGCTGACGCGTGTGGTCAGCGATAACATCGTGTATTTCGGATCGGCGACGACGGAGCAGCGGGGCGCGGTGGCGGTGGCCAACGATGGACACTGGCGACTCGTCGCGCACGGCAATGAAGCCGCACTCGACGCACCGATTTTCAGAGCGCAGCTGGCACTCTTCGGTGGCGCAGTGATCGTTCTCTTCGCGGTCGTTGGTGCGCTCATACTAGTGAGCCGATCAATCGAACGTCGCATCACTTCTCCCGCGGCGGCGCTCGCCGAGCTCGCCGAGGCGGTGGCCGCTGGCGACCTATCACGGCAAGCACGTCATGCCGGCGGCGAGGACGAAATCGGTCGGCTCACGCGCGCCGTCGCGGCAATGGTTGCGGAGCTACGTCGGCTCGCGAGTGCACTTGGTTCGTCGGCACAGGAAACGTCCGCGATGTCGGCCGAGATTACTGCTGGTACCGAAGAGATGGCGGCATCGGCCGGTGAGATCGCGCATACGGCAAGCGAGTTGTCGCAGCAGGCCACGGGGATGGCGCAGTCGATTCAGTCGTTGTCCTCGTCCGCGGAGCAGCTCGTGCGGATTGCGGGTGAGCTTCGAGACGGCGCACATGAGGGCGTGTCGCGGAACGAGCAGCTGCGCGGCCTCTCACTCGAGAGTCGCACGAAGCTCGACGAAAGCTCGAAGGCACTCGAGATGCTTGCGAAGGACGTCGGCGCGAGCGCCGCCGCGATCGAGGGACTTGCTTCGGCATCGCTCGAGGTTCGGAGCTTCGTAACGCTCGTACAAAAACTTGCGCGACAATCAAAGCTGCTCGCGCTCAACGCTGCGATGGAAGCAGCGCGTGCCGGCGAGCATGGCCAGGGCTTCGCGGTAGTCGCGAGCGAAGTTCGCCGACTCGCGGCAATGTCGTCTGAGGCGGCGCAGCGCACGGAGCAGGTCATGGGGGGCGTATTGCGCGGAATCGACGAGTCTCGCGCGTCGAGCGAGCGATCGGTCTCGACGGTGCGTCAGGTGCTCGAAGCCACCGAACACGGCTCACGTTCGTTCGTCGCAGTGCAGGAGGCGGTGGAAAGCAACGAAGCCTGGACGACAGCGATCGAGCGAGCGGCGACGTCGGCCAATTCACTCGTCGCCGAGATCACGAAGCGCCTGACGCAACTCAGCTCTGGCACCGAGTCATTCGCCGCCGCCATGCAGCAAGTCGCGGCATCGAGTGAAGAGCAGAGCGCGAGCACCCAGGAAATCGCAGCAGCGGCGGCCGCGCTCTCCAGCGCTGCCGAGCGACTGTCGCAGCTCGTCGCGAATTTGCGGCTCGAGTCGGCGACGCAGACGGATGGTCCGCCATCAGAGCGAAAATCCGCGGCGGCGAGCGAGCGGCGCGCGGGCCTGGACCTGGGTCACCTGCCCGACCCCGCGGCCGCATAGGTTGTTCGTGGCGCATCGCACAGCGATCGCCAAAGCTCGTGCGAATTTTCCTCAGCGCTGGGAACCATTCCCGCGTCAAAGCGGATAGGGGTGTTTTGGTGTGTCCCCCCTCCTCGACGTTCGATCCACTCATTGGAGCTCGGTCATATGCGTGCTGCAAAGCTGATCCTCGCCGTAATACTCTGCCCTGCCATCGCCTGCGGTGGCAGTAGTAGCGACGGAGGTGGCACCAATCCCCCTCCTACCGCAACGGTGAGCAGCGTCTTCCTCAGCAAGAGTTCAGCTCTTCTCAGGCCGTCAGAGACGACGACGATTACGGCGACGGCGAAAGACGCGAACGGCAATACCATCACCGGCCACACCGTCACGTGGAACAACAGCAATTCGTCCGTGGCGAGTATGGCGACGAACGGCGCGGCGGCGACGCTCACGGCATCGGTGCTCGGCACGACATCGTTGACGGCGACGGTCGATCAGGTCACGAGCCAAGCGGCGTCGATCACGGTGACGAACAGCTTCCCGACTTCGCTGGGCGTGACGGTTGGTCCCGGTGGCTCGTACAGCTTCGATCCGGCCCAGGCTGACATCGGCGCCGGTGCCACGGTGACATTCACGTGGGCAGGTGGCGTTACGCACAACTTGACCTGGCTGACGACGCCGTCCCCGACGCCCCCGAACAGCGGTGACATGTCATCCGGTTCCGTCCAGGTGACACTGAATACCCCAGGCACGTACAACTATCACTGCACGATTCACGCGGGAATGGACGGCTCGATTACCGTCCACTGATTGGCCTCCCCTTCAGAGATGTGAGAAGCCCGCGAGCCTGGCTCGCGGGCTTTTCGATGCCCTGCCCGGCGCCTAACGCGGACCGGGCCGCTCGTCGCGCTTGAAGAGGTAGACTGCTGACTCGATGCGCGGACCAGTCGCGTCGCAGACGGCGAACGTCGCGCCCTCGTACGCCGCCGACCCGGCGTAGCGGCCGTCCTTTGTCACGGCGTAGTAGCTGAGATCAAAGTAGGGCCGGCCCTTGTCGTCGAGCAGGCGCTTCTCGGTCATCGCGATCACTCGACGCATGACCTCGAGCAGCGCCTCCTCGGGGGATTTCCCCTGGCGCATCAACTCGACGGCGAGGAAGGCGCCGCAGACCTTGATATTCGACTCGCCGCGTCCAGTAGAACCGGCGGCGCCGATGGCGTTGTCGCAGTACTGTCCCGCGCCGATGATCGGGCTATCGCCGACCCGGCCAGCAATCTTCCATGAGATGCCGCTGGTCGTTGTCACCGAACCGATGTCGCCCTTGGCGTCGACCACGTTCATGTTGATCGTGCCGAAGGTGTGCGGCACGCCGTGCTCGTCGAGGAAGACGTGGTCGTCCTCGTTGCCGTGCGGTGCGGGCGTCACGCGTGGCCGGTGGGGAGCGGCGGAATCATCTGGGACGTCGAGCCAGCTGTCGTTCGGATTCAGACGCGATTTCCACTTGAGCCACGCCTCGCGCGACTTGTCGGTGAGCAAGTTCTGCTCTTTGAAGCCCATCTCGATCGCGAACTTCTTCGCGCCCGCACCGACGAGGAAGATGTGGTCGGTACGGTCCATGACCGCTTTGGCAACGAGCGACGGCGTGGCGATGTCTTCGAGGCAGCCAACGGCGCCGGCGCGCTTCGTGGGACCATGCATGCAGCTCGCGTCGAGCTGGACGACGCCGTCCTCGTTAGGCAATCCTCCGAGCCCGACGCTCATGTCGCTCGGATCCAGCTCGACCATGTTGACGCCGGCGATCGCCGCGTCGAGGGGATCGACACCGCCGACGATCAGGTCGTAGGCCTTCTTGATCGGGCTGCCGCCGGGGTTGTCGCGATAGAATCCGTTTGCCGAGCACACCACAATCGGCCGCCGAGCCGGCGCGGTCGCAGTTGGTGCGCCTAGCTCGGCGAGCGAGATCAACGGATTCGCTTGGGCGGAAGAGGGGAGCGCGAGGCTGGCGGCGGCGACGGCACCGGTGCCGAGGAAATCGCGGCGCGAGACGGACATGGATCCTCCGGTCAGGACAGAAGGGGACGGCTAGCCGCGTATTCTACCTCCGGTTCGGAGCGGCCGTTATCCCGCGGTCGTGGCTGCTGGGCAGTCCCCGGTTGCCGAGGTACTCCTCTGCCCAAGGCGCGTAGGGCTGCGTAGCTTTTGCTCCGCACGACACCGGGCCGCGCCGCTGCGGCCCGCGGCGCTTCGCCAGAGAAATCACCGGACGCCCAATCATGGCCGCACCACCACCTCCAGCTCAATCCGCGCCCGGCGCGTCGATTCGCGACCAGTTGCGTCAGGCGCAATTTCTGGAGGGACTCACCGAGTCGGCACTGCACCAACTGTCGCGACTCGTCACCGCTCGAACCTACGAGTGCGACGCGGTGCTTTTCGACGAGGGCGCGCCGCGCACTTTTCTGGCGATTCTCGCCACCGGCGCAGTCGCGATCGAGAAGACGGTGCAAGGCCGGCCCGTTCGGCTCGTGACGCTCGGCGCCGGTGAAGCGTTAGGTGAGGGATTGCTGCTCGACGATTCGCCGCATGGGACGAGCGCTCGCGCGGTTCAGCGGACCGAGGCGTATGTCATCACGGCGGCGCAAGTTCAGGAAATGCTCAAGGAGCTCCCGGCGCTGTACGCGGCGCTCGTCGCGCGCGCGGCGCGCACGATCTCGCGCCGGCTTGCCGCGACGGACGCGACACTCGTTGGGCACGGACGCACACTCGGTTTTACCGGATCGCGGACGCGACGGGAACACGACCTGCTCGGCGAGCGCGAGGTACCCGACGACGCGCTCTACGGCGTGCAGACGCTCCGCGCACTGGAGAACTTTCCGATCACGGGCATCCCGCTGCGCGAATTCCCCGAGCTCGTCGAGGCACTCGCGGCGGTGAAGGAAGCGGCGGCGCTGTCGAACGCCGAGCTTGGACTTCTCGACCAGTCGATCGCCGATGTGATTGTGCGCGCGGCGGAAGAGATCCGCGCCGGCCGGCATCATGAGCATTTCCTCGTCGACATGATCCAGGGCGGCGCGGGGACATCGACGAACATGAACGCCAACGAGGTGATCGCGAATCGCGCGCTCGAGCTGATGGGCAAGCCGCGTGGCGACTATGCGTCGGTGCATCCCAACAATCACGTCAATCTCAGCCAGTCGACGAACGACGTCTATCCTACGGCGGTGAAGCTCGCGCTCCACCGCTCGATCGACGAGTTGCGCGCCGCGGAAACGGCGCTTGCCAATGCGTTCCTTGCAAAAGGAAAAGAGTTCGCGACGCTGATCAAGATGGGACGCACGCAGCTGCAGGATGCCGTGCCGATGACGTTAGGCCAGGAGTTTCGCGCCTTTGGACACACGATCCTCGAGGACGTCGAGCGACTGGCCGAAGTGCAACGGCTGATCAGCGAGATCAACATGGGCGCGACGGCGATCGGCACGGGGATCAATGCACCTCGCGGCTATTCGAATGTCGTGCGCGAGCACCTGGCGCGCATAACGCGGCAGCAGCTGGTGACAGCGCCCGATCTCGTCGAAGCGACGATGGACACCGGCGTCTTCGTTCAGCTGTCCGGCGTGCTCAAGCGCTGCGCGGTGAAGCTCTCGAAAATCTGCGATGACCTGCGGCTGCTCAGCTCGGGGCCACGCGCCGGCCTCGGCGAAATCAACCTTCCCGCGATGCAGCCCGGCTCGTCGATCATGCCAGGGAAGGTCAATCCTGTCATTCCCGAAGTGGTGAATCAGGTCTGCTTCGACGTGATCGCCGCCGATGTCGCCGTGACTCTCGCCGCGGGCGCCGGGCAACTCCAGCTGAATGTCTTCGAGCCGCTGATCGCGTTCCGACTGCTGTCCGCGATCAGTGAGATGCGCAATGCGTGCGTCGTCCTGCGCGAGCGATGTGTGCGCGGTATAACGGCAAACGCAGACCGCCTGCGATACTTCGTCGAGCAGTCGATCGGTGTCGTCACGGCGCTCGTACCGGCAATCGGCTACGAACGCGCGACGCAGGTGGCGAAGGAGGCCCTCGACAGCGGACGCGGCGTGTACGACGTGGTTTGCGAGCAGGGTTTGCTCACGCGGCAGGAACTCGATCGGCTGCTCGATCCGGAAGCGATGACGGGCGACGGTGCAGAGACTCACGGAGGATCGAGAACGCCCTAATGCCACGCCGCCGCAAGCGTCTCGATCCGGCACTCTTTCGGCTCCCAGTCGACGAGATCCAGAAAGGCTTTTACACCGACAAGTACTTCGAGCGCACGCGCGAAATCATGCGCGCGGATTCGCATTCGCCGCGTGTCCTGATGCAGGTGAGCGGCAAGAACGCGGGATTCCTCAGCGGCATCGACGAAGCCATCGCGATTCTCCGATTGTGCTCCGAAGATTGGAGCGCACTCATCATTCACGCGCTGTACGAGGGGGATGAGCTCGAGCCGTGGGACACCGTGATGACGATCGAAGGGCCTTACGAGTGTTTCGCTCACCTCGAGACGCTCTACCTCGGCGTCCTTACGCGGCGCACTCGCATCTGCACGAACACCCGACGACTCGTCGAAGCCGCGCGGCCGAAGCCAGTGTTGTTTTTCGGTGCGCGGCAAGATTACTGGGCTGCGCAACCAGGAGACGGCTACGCCGCGCACACCGGCGGAGCGTCATCCGTCTCGACCGACGCACAAGCATCGCTCTTCACTGGAACGGGCATTGGTACGGTGCCGCACTCGCTCATCGCGGCGTATGACGGCGACACGGCGCGCGCGGCGATGGCATTCGCGTCCCATTGTTCCGGCGTCGAGCTCATTGCGCTCGTCGATTACGAGAACGATTGCGTGCGCACGAGTCTCGAAGTCGCGCGAGCCCTCGAGGGACGATTGTGGGGCGTGCGACTGGACACGTCGGAGAATCTCGTCGACAAGTCGGTGATTCCACAGATGGGCGCGTTTCGTCCGACGGGCGTGAATCCGCTGCTCGTTTGGAATGTGCGTAACGCGCTCGACGCCGAGGGATTCGGCGAGGTGAAGATCGTCGTGTCGGGCGGATTGAACGCCGCGCGCGTCCGCGAGTTCGAGGAGGAGAAAGCGCCGGTCGACGTCTACGCGGTCGGCACCTGGATCGTGCACGATGGCAAGTTCGACTTCACGGCGGACATCGTTCTCGTAGACGGCACGCCTCAAGCGAAAGTGGGCCGCGAGCTCCGGCCGAATCCGAAGATGGATCGGGCAAAGTGAGTGGAGGGTAGAGCGTTGCGCATCGAGGGTCATAGAGCGTTTGCGAATCGCCGGTTCGGTCGTCAAGCCTCTACCCGTCACCCACTTCCCCTCTGCCCGACAATGGCTGGTCTTCGACTCGACGGCGCCGGACAGGCGAAGATGAAAACGCTCGATGACGCGTTCAACACGCTGTTGCGCATCAACGGACTCGTCGAGCAGTACGCGCTACAGGTGAAGCGCAACCAGTCCGGGTCGACATTCCTCACGAATCTCCGGCGGCAGCTTCCGCATCTCAGCGAAATGCTCAAGGCTCAATTCGGCATGATCGCTGATCAAGTGATGCAGACGCACCTCGTGTCGAGCCGTGGCGCGAGCGAGCAGATTAGAGTGCGCGCACTGCGCGAAGGCGTCGCGCAGGTGAAGACCGCGCTCGAGATCGCGATCGCACACACGAAGGAAAAGCACGAGCTCGCGGAGGGAAAAGGGGACGGAAACAGGGACGGCAACAGCGCGCATTGAGCACGTTGCGGCGCGCGCTGTGCAGGGTACCTCGCCGCTTGATTCAGCCAGAGTCAGCCGGTAGCTTGCCCATGCTCTCGACTTTGCGTCCCGTGCATGCGCGACATGACGTCGCGCCGCCAGCGGCGCACTGCACGCCGGAAAAAAGGAAAGCGCAATGCATCATCGATTCCGCCCGCGCCGGCTCGCTCGTGCCGCGCTGACGGTAGCGCTGGCGGCTTCCTCGCTCGTCATTGCCGCCTGCACTCAATATCCGAATTCGGTCTTCCACCAACGGACGGACACCAATCGCGACATCGGATTTCTCTTTGAGATCCTGATCTGGTTCGGCTCCATCGTATTCGTCATCGTCGAAGCGATTCTCGTCTATACGCTCATTCGCTTCCGTCGACGTAGCGGCACCGCGCGACAACCAGAGCACGTACACGGCAACACGACGCTCGAGATCACGTGGACGATCGTCCCCGCGTTGATCCTCGTGTTCATCGCGATTCCTACGGTCCGCACGATCTTCCGCACGCAGAGCCGCGCCGCGAGCGGCGCGCTGCAGGTCGAAGTGATCGGCCACCAATGGTGGTGGGAATTCCGATATCCTCAATACACGTCGCGAAGCCCAACGGGAAAGCTCGACACCGTCGTCACGGCGAACGAGCTCTACCTGCCGAAGGGCCGCACCGTGAACTTCACGCTGCACTCGAACGACGTGATTCACTCGTTCTGGGTGCCGTCGCTTTCGGGCAAGCGCGACCTCATCGCAAACCACACGAATTATCTCTGGTTCACACCAGACTCGGCGGCATCGACTGCGTACAACGGCTTTTGTGTCGAGTATTGCGGCGCGTCGCACGCGAACATGCGGTTTCGCACGTTTGTCGTGACGCCTGACGAGTTCGCGAGCTGGATCGCGCATCAGGAGACACCCGCCGCGTTCGCAACGCCAATTCCAACGCCACCCGCGGCAAATCCAGCTGCTGCGGTTGCCGCTACGACCGCTTCCGCCGTACGGGGCGGCGCCGGCGCGGTTGCCGCACGCGCTGCCGCGCCGGAAGTGACGCCGCCGACTTCAGTCGCGCAGGCCGGCTTCATCGCGTTCCCGCGTGATAAGATGCCGGCGTACACGGTTCCCGAAACGCCGACGCCCGATATCCAGTACAGCGATCCATACGGCGATCCGGCACGCGGCGCCACGCTCCTCCTGCATGGTCAGGGGGCATGTCTCGGCTGCCATACGATTCGCGGCAATCCGAGCATGATCGGCCAGATCGGACCGAACCTTACGCACGTCGGGAGCCGCACCACGATCGCTGCCGGGCTGTATCCCAACGACGCGCGACATCTCGCCCTGTGGATCAAGAACGCGCGCAAGATGAAGCCGGGCGTGCTCATGCCGACGATCGGGCTCAACGAGTACGATCCGCAGCTGAACACGACGATGAAGGCCGGTCTCACCGACCAGCAAATCGCCGACATCGTGGCGTACCTGCAGGCGCTGAAGTAGCACGAACATCGTTAGGCCATTCGACGAACATCTGGAGACATAGACGCATGGCAACAACTGCCACCGCTCCTGTCTACGCCGGCGCCGAAGCACATGCCGAGAGTGGGCTCTGGGGCTGGCTGACCACGGTCGATCACAAGCGCATCGCCGCGCTGTACCTCGGGACGTCGCTGTTCTGGTTCCTCGTCGGCGGACTCGAAGCGAGCATCATCCGCGCGCAGCTCGCATTCCCCAACGGACAGGTCGTGTCGGCGGAGCGCTTCAACGAGCTGTTCACGATGCACGGGACGACGATGATCTTCCTCGTCGTCATGCCGCTTTCGGCAGCCTTTTTCAATTTGCTCATCCCGCTCCAGATAGGAGCTCGAGACGTGGCCTTTCCACGTCTCAACGCCTTTAGCTATTGGGTGTATCTCTTCGGCTCGATTTTTCTCAACGTGTCCTGGTTTGTCGGGTCCGCTCCTGACGGTGGCTGGTTCGGCTACACGCCCCTCACGACACTCGCGTATTCGCATAATCTCAACATCGATTTCTGGGTACTCGGCCTGCAGATCCTTGGCGTCTCGTCGCTCGGCGCCGGATTCAACTTCATCACGACGATCATCAACATGCGGGCGCCCGGCATGTACTTCATGCGCATGCCGATGTTCACCTGGATGTCGTTCATCGTGCAGTTCCTGATCGTGCTCGCCTTTCCGGTGATCACGATCGCGCTCGTGTTTTTGCAGTTCGATCGCTTCTTCGGCACGAACTTCTACGAAATCGCGCAGGGCGGCGATCCCCTGCTCTGGCAGCACCTCTTCTGGATCTTCGGACATCCGGAGGTCTACATCCTCATTCTGCCGGCCTTCGGTATCGTGTCCGAGGTGCTGCCGACCTTTTCGCGAAAGCCGCTGTTCGGCTATCCCGTGATGGTCTATTCGGGAATGCTCATCGCGTTCCTCGGCTTCGGCGTGTGGGCGCACCACATGTTCGCCGTTGGCATGGGCCCGATCGCCGACACGGCATTCGGCGTCACGACGATGCTCATCGCAATCCCGACGGGCGTGAAGATCTTCAACTGGATCTTCACGATGTGGGGCGGCGTCCTGCGCTTCACGACGGCGATGAAGTTCGCGATCACGCTCGTCGCTCTCTTCACGGTGGGCGGAATCTCCGGCGTGATGCACGCGTCGCCTCCGGCTGATCTGCAGCAGACCGACACCTACTTCATCGTCGCGCACTTCCACTACGTGCTCGTCGCCGGCTCGATGATGGGGCTCTTCGCCGGCGTGTATTTCTACTTCCCGAAGTTCACGGGCCGGATGCTCGACGAGAAGCTCGGCTCGTGGCACTTCTGGCTTTTCTTCATCGGCGTGAATCTCACGTTCTTCCCGATGCACTTCTCGGGATTGTACGGGATGCCGCGTCGGATCTATCGCTACGACGTCGGCCAGGGTTGGGAGACTTTTAATCTCCTCAGTTCGATTGGGGTGATCTTCCAGGCCGTCGGCGTCGCGATCGGATTCTGGAACTTCTGGCGAAGCCGGAAGCATGGCGCGATTGCCGGCAACGATCCGTGGGGTGCACCGACGCTCGAATGGTCGATCCCATCTCCACCACCAGACTACAACTTCGCGCGCGTGCCCACCGTGACCTCGCGGTATCCGCTGTGGGACGTCAAGTCGCCAGCCCTAACGAGTGAAGTCCCACATTCGCGGATGGGCGAAGAGCGCATCGACGTCGACGTCGGGGGACATCACACCGGGAAGGTCGGTCGCGCGATCGGTAATCCGCCGGGTGGCCCCGTTGGGTCGGTGGAAAAGGCAGCGGCATCGCCACTCACGCCCGTCCCGCCGCGTCGACTCCCGACCGCGCGCGAGCTCGGTATTCCGATGCCGAATCCGTCGATCAAGCCGCTGTTCGTCGCGCTCTTCATGACGCTGATGTTCTCGTCACTGATCGCGATTCACAAAGACAAACTGCACCTCGCCATCGCGCTCGTGATCATCTTCGCCTGCGCGCTCGCGACTTCGCTGTATGGTTGGCTCCTCACGCCGCTCGAAGACGAGCACTAGCACACAGGTCATTCCTCCACGATGTCCACTTCAGCAGTCGCTCACGCGCACGGGCACGCCGGCCATCCCCCGACCACCACGGGTGTCGATCACCGCAAGGTCGCAATCTGGGCGTTCATCGGATCCGAGTGCATGCTGTTCGCCTCTCTGATCTCGACCTACCTGATCTACAAAGGCCGCAGCAAAGTTGGCCCCTTCCCCCACGAGTATTGGTGCCAAACGACGAACGCGACGTCGGCAACTCCGATCGCGGGATGTCCAGCTGGCGCCCTCTTCAAGCCGATTCTCAACATCCCAGTGACGTCGCAGTCGACCTTCGTGCTGCTCATGTCATCGCTGGCAATGGTGCTTGCCCTCGCCGCGGTCGAGAACAAGGACAAGCCCGGGTGGGCGGGACCAGGTTGGGGCGCACGGTTGCTCGAGAACTCAAAGTTGTGGCTCCTCATGACCGCCATCCTCGGCGCCGGCTTTTTGTGCTACCAGGCGTACGAGTTTACTTCGTTCGTCAATGAAGGACTGACGATCAAAACAAACCTGTTCGGATCGTCCTTCTTCACGCTGACGGGATTCCACGGCGCACACGTGACTGCCGGCGTGCTTTGGCTCCTGACTCTCCTCGCGATCGATATCAAGCGCGGTCTCGGACCGCGCGACGCAGTCCTCGTCGACATTTCGGCGCTGTACTGGCACTTTGTCGACGTCGTCTGGATTGCGATCTTTACTCTTGTCTACCTCATCCGGTAGCGGTGTCTATGGCTCACGAACCTGTCCACGAGACCAGCAGCGATTCGATCGCGGCCGCCGAGGCGCACGCAGCCGAGGGGGTGGTACACGAGCACCCCAATTGGGGCACGTACAAGTGGGTCGCGCTGATCCTCACCGTGATCACGATCATGGAGGTGTGGGTGTATTACATCCCCGCCTTCGTCGCGTCCCGTCTGTTCGTACCGGCGCTCCTTATCATGTCCGCGGTGAAATTCGCGATCGTCGTGCTCTTCTACATGCATCTCAAGTACGATCATAAGCTGTTCCGGGCGTTGTTCACCGGGCCGCTGCTCATCGCGATGACGACGATCGTCGCGCTGATGTTTTTGTTCGCGAAGCTGGTCATTCGGACGGGTTAGCTGTCATGCCGAAGAAGCTAGGATGAGTCTTCCGTTCCTCTTTTTTCCTCTCCTGCACGCCGGCGCCACGCTCAGTCCGTGGCGCTTCTCCGTTCATCTCAGCACGGTGATCGGAATCATCGCGCTCGCGGCGCTTTACCGCTGGCGCGCCCAGGTCGGCGCACGTGAGGGACATGAGCTCGTTAGAAGCAAGCCGGCGCTGCTGACGTTTGCTCTGATCACGCTCTTCCTTTCTCTCAATGGCTGGCTGCACGACTTGAGCGACTCCTATTTGTTCAGCGCGCACATGGTCCAGCACCTCGTGCTCGCGCTGCTCGTCGCACCGATTCTCATCATGGCAACGCCAGGCTGGATGCTCCGTCCGGCGCTCGCCAATCGCCCTGTCGCTGCCATCGCCCGTTGGGTGACCAATCCATTGCGCGCCTTCGCGATCTTCAACGTCGTGATGTGCGGCTGGCATCTACCGCCGCTCTACAACCTCGCGATGGCGCACCACAACGTGCACATCGTCCAGCACCTCATGTTCTTGATTGCAGCGGTGCTGATGTGGTGGCCCATCCTGAGTCCGCTGCCCGAGCTCCCGCGGCTCGCGTATCCCATGCAGATGCTCTACCTGTTCCTCATGAGCATCCCCATGTCGATCGTCGCGGTGTATATCGCGTATGCGGACTCGGTGCTTTATCCGGCGTACTCAATCGCGCCACGCATCTGGGGCATCTCGCCGATGCAGGACCAGCTCATCGGTGGACTGATCATGTGGATCCCCGGCGGCCTGTTCTTTTTCACCATCATCTCGGTCATCTTCTTCCGATGGCAGCAGCACGACGGCGACGAGACAGTTGCCGGTGCGCAAGTAGCGGCCGGGCATTTGCCGGTCGCGCGGTAGAATCGTCTGCTAGGTGCTGGGTGCTAGGTGAGAAGTGCCGGAATCGCGCGCTGACACCTAGCACCTGTCACCTGGCATCCGAAGCGTTTTAGCCGAGGCGTTCATGAGTACAACTCTTCTTCCGCCCACCGAACAAATCGGAACGGTCGCGGGCCGACCGAAGACTACGGTTGGCGGACCCAAGCGATCGCGAGAGAGACTGCTCTCGCTGGACGTTTTCCGCGGCCTCACCGTCGCGGGAATGTTGCTCGTGAACGATCCAGGGACATGGAGCGCCATCTATCCGCCGCTCGAGCACGCGTCGTGGAATGGCTGGACGCCGACGGACCTCGTCTTCCCGTTCTTCCTTTTCATCGTCGGCATAACGACTCACCTTTCGCTCAGCGCTCGCCGTGCGCGCGGCGCCGACGAGACCGACATCCGCCGACAAATCCTTCGTCGCGGCGCACTTATCTTTTTGCTCGGATTCCTCCTCAACGGATTCCCATTCTTCACCTGGGGCGATGTCAGCGGCATCGCCGATCCGAGCTTCCTGCACAGGGTGGTTGACCGCCTCTTTCACTGGCGGATCATGGGCGTGCTGCAGCGTATCGGGCTGGCATACATGTGCGCCGCACTTCTCACACAGGGTGCGTCACTCAAACGAATCGTCATCACCGTTGGCGCGCTGCTCCTCGGATATTGGATGATCATGACCGCGTTGCCCGTCCCAGGCTCGGGCGGAACGCTCGGCGGTTTGGTGCTCGACGTTCCGTCCGGAACGATGGCGGCGTACTGGGATCGTTTGTTACTCGACTGGAGCCGCTTCGGTCTGGGCAATCACATCTGGACCGGGAGCGTCACCTTCGATCCCGAGGGCTTGCTCTCGACGATACCGGCCATCTGCACGGCCATGCTCGGCGTGATCGCGGGCCGCTGGATCGGCAGCGAGCGAGCAATAGAAGAACGACTCAACGGGCTCTTCGCCGCCGGCTGCCTCGCGATGACGTTCGGCATGATCTGGAACTGGGGTTTTCCGATCAACAAGAGCATCTGGACGAGCTCCTACGTGATCTTCACCGCCGGAATGGCGGGTTTGTCGATCGCGACAATCATGTGGCTCGTCGATGTCCACGGTTTGCGGCGGTGGACCAACTTCTTTGTCATCTACGGCACGAATCCGCTCATCGCGTTCATGGGCTCGGGACTCGTCGCGCGGCTCATTTATTCCGTGATTTCCGTGAATTATCACGGCTCTCGAACCTCGCTCGAGAATGCGATCTACGAGACGCTTTTCGGGTCTTGGCTGTCCCCCGTGAACGCGTCGCTCGCCTTCGCATTGTGCTTCGTCGGTCTCTGGTACTGCGTCCTGCTCGTCTTGTACCGACGCAAGATCTTCCTGAAGGTCTAAGCGAGCCTTCGACCACCGATACTCGACTAAAAGTCTCGTGCTCCGCGCGCGAAACCGGAGCGATTCCGCGCGCGGAGTGTACGGAGTCTGGAACACGAGTTGCCACCCTCGACGTCATGAGCGCGAATCGCACCCCTATCAGGAGTCGTCGTCTCGGCATGCTCTCGCGGCACGCGCTGTTCTTTCTCTGTGCCTCGGGCTTGGCAGTCGGCGCTCGTGAGCTCCGCGCTGCACCGACGAGCGCGCGGTTCCAATCCGCTCAGGCTAGCCAGCAGGACGCCGGCGGCGCGTCCGATTCGCTGACCGCGACGCCGCGCAAGACCGGGCGCAAGTCCAAGCTATCGAGACGCCGCTCTTCACGAAGCAACGTCAGCCGCGGCGAGATCGCGAGCAAAGCCGCTGCTCCGTTGTGGACATCCCCTCGTGGCGTGGAGTCGCTCGAGAGCGACCTGCGGAGCGCGCTCACGCAGCACACCCGTCGCGGGCAATGGGGCGTGATGATCGTCTCGCTCACGCGTGGTGATACGCTGTTCCGCGAGAGTCCCGACGCAATGATGCAGCCCGCGTCGACGATGAAGATGTACACCTCTGTGCTTGCGCTCGATCGATTCGGGCCTGAGTACCAGTTCAAGACCGCCGCACTTCACGACGGCGTGCTCAATCCTGATGGTCTTCTCGCGGGGAATCTCTATCTGCGTGGGAGCGGTGACCCGTCGCTTTCGCCTCGGTTCTGGGGCACGACAAACCCGATGGATTCGCTCGCGCAGCTCATCCTCGCCAGGGGCGTGCGGCACATTCACGGTGACATCGTCGGCGATGCGAGTGCATTCGATCCGCAACTCGTGCCGGAAGGCTGGCAGACGCGATACCTCGGTGCCGCGTACGCCGCGCGCGTATCGGCACTTTCGTTGAACGAGAATCTCGTGTGGGTCGTCGTGCAGGCGGACGGCAAGAAGGCTGTCGTCACGCTCGACCCGGCCACGACGACGATTCCGGTGCAGAGCACCGTTCGCGTTGTCGGTGGTAGTGGTGGCCGCATCAGCGCCGTTCGACAGAAGGACGGCTCGATTCTCGTTCGCGGCTCGATCGGCAGCAGTGCACCGCCGCAAAGATATTCGCTTGTCGTCGATGACCCGGCGTCGTTCACGACCGGCGCACTGCGCGCTGCGTTGGAGAAGGCGGGTGTCACAGTCGATGGCCGCGTGACGGTGGGTACGACACCAGGTACTGCGACGGAGCTCGCGTCAATCTCCTCACCGACCTTGGCGAATATCATCGCCGAGATGAACCGGGAGAGCATCAATCTCTATGCGGAGCTGCTCTTCCGCGACGCAGCCCACGCGGCGGCGCCGGATCAGGTTGGCTCCGCGCAGACGGGGCTCGCCACGCTTCGGAGTCTCCTTTCGGCCAAAGTTGCGGCGCGTCCCGAGGACGTTCAGGTCTCCGACGGCAGCGGGCTTTCGGTGCTCGACCGCGTCACACCGCGCTCGATGGTCGAGCTCCTCTCGTTCGCGCATCAGGCACCGTGGGGCGCGACGTTCCATGCGTCGCTGCCGCTCGAGGGGGAGTCCGGGACGCTGCGCCATCGCGCCCGCCACACGCCGGCCCGCGGTAATCTCCACGCGAAGACCGGTACGACCAATACCGTTGCGTCGTTAGGCGGCTACGTCACCGCCAAGAACGGCGAGATCCTCGCGTTCTCGTTCATCTACAACGGCAGCGATCGTTGGAACGCAAAGCTGGCGATGGATCAGATGGGGGCGACGTTAGCCGAATTCGTGCGCTAGAGAACGCGCGGCGACGACTACGATTGGCGGATCTTAATGCCTCGCTTGCCGAGCTCCTCGATATAGCGCGCGGCTGGAACGCACTCGTCAGGCGTGTGTACGCCAGCCGGCTTCACCTCGCCACGCACCTGCATCATGCCGGTGATCGACAGCGAGTAGCCCGTCGTTCGCATCATTGCACTCACGTGATGCGTCTCGTCGTAGCGGTCGATGAGCTCGAAAGTCAACGTCTTCTGCGAGCCTCCCTTCGTACCGTTCACGACGACGCGTAAGGCAACGAGATCCTTTCCTTCCGGTTTCGTTAGGCGCGGCCCGACGATCGCCATGAACGCCTCGCGCGGGATGATCTTCATCCCCTTGACCTCGACTGGATCGAGGTCCAGCAGCCCCAGCTCGCGAATTGCTTCCATTCGCTCGGCGTGCCCCGGATAGCGCAGCGTCTTGTACTCCATCTCCGGGATCTTCCCTTCGTACCGGAACGCCATCGTCGAGAGACCGCCAGCGGTGTGAAAAGCTTCGAGTGTACCAACACCATCCCCGAAGTTCACTGGCTCGAGCTCGGAGAGCGCGCGCACGTGTGTGCGCTTACCATTTCGCAGCACCCACGAAAGCGTCGTGTAGTAGTCGAGTACGCCCTCGAACGAATAGACGATCTGATAATTGAGCGGCGGCTCCGGTTCCTGCGGCAATCCGCCGACATAGATTCGCACGGCGCGAACGTTGTCGAGCTGCCGAATGCCGTACTCGGCGAGAATGTTCACCATTCCCGGCGCGAGTCCCGTGTCGGGCACGACGGTGATGCTCTTCCGCCGCGCTTCGGCGTCGAGCGTTTTCTGTTGGTTGACGATCTCCGTGTTGCCGCCCAGGTCGGTGAAATGAACCCCCGCTTCGACGGCGAGACGCGCCATGTCGAAGTTGAAGTAGTAGGGAATGGCGCTCATGGCCGCGTCGCACTCGCGCATCAGCCCGCGAACGGCGTCTTCGTCCCGCACGTCGAGCGGCGTCGGAAGCAAACGACGGCCGGAATGCGGCGCGAGGAAGTCGGGCAGATGATTGATCTTCAGATCTGCGAGTCGGACCTGTTCGACTTCTTTATCCTGCAACAAATCATAGGCGCAAGCGGAGCCTTGTAAACCGGCACCGAGAACGAGCATCCGCATTCAGAAACGTCTCCTCAAGTGGTGAAAACGCTGCAGGGCAACGGAAAAGCTAAACACGTCCCTTCTCACACGGCACCCGACTAAGGTTGTCGATCGATGTGCCGGGAATGGAATTTGAGAGCGGCAGCCTAAGGGAGATTCTCCCTCGTTATCATCGAGGCCCGATAACTATGAGATGCACATGAGCGAGCCCGCGCTCGCGAACACCAGCGATTGGCGCCGTCATCTCATCGAGGACACGCGTGGCATTCGTCGCGTGCTCGAGGAGACGCGCCGGATCGCCGTGCTCGGCATCAAGATCGCAGAATCTGCTGCTCCCGCATTCTATGTTCCGGAGTACGTGCAGCAGGCCGGGTTCGAGATCGTCCCGGTGCCAGTGTACTACCCGGAGTGCACGGAAATACTCGGGGAAAGAGTCTACAGAACCGTCGCGGAGATTCCCGGCGAAGTCGACATGGTGAATGTCTTTCGCCGGCCGCACCGCATTCCCGCGCATGTCGACGACATCATTCGCAAGCAACCCAAATCAGTCTGGTTTCAGCTCGGCATCCGCAGCGATGACGCAGCCGAACAGCTCGCGCGCGCGGGCATCGATGTCGTGCAGGATCGTTGCTTGATGGTGGAGTTGCAGCACATCGGGAAGTAGCACTTCTTTTCACTCAGCACGACAGAACCTACTGCAGCAGCAGTACGCCGTGCTTCGCGTCGCTCGTCCAGCGCTGCGTTCCGAGCAGCTTCGCGGCCGCCGCCGAAGCGCCGGTCTCCCAGTGACCCTCGACGATGAAGCGAAGACCTTGCTCGTCGATGAGCATTGGACAGCGCGTACCCACCGTCATCGCAGAAATCTGTCCGCGCCTCAATGTGATCGTTTGCGCCACCGGATCGAACGTCGGTGTGAGGCGACGTAACACGTCCAGCCCAATAACGACGCTCTGACGCTCACGCTTAGCGCGGCGGCTGGTGTCCGTGGCCAATCGCGCTGTCACATTGCTCAGCGTGACGTCGCCAAGATGCAGCTCCGAGACAACCGCCGCGACACCGCTCGAATCTTCACCGAACACGCGCAGTCCGTCGCGACTGCGCGCCGCGCGGCCGCGCAGCAGGACGCCCGAGCCACGAGGGTCGATGAGTGCATCGACGCGATGCTCGCCGATGCCTAGCGAGACCACGCCGACTCCCGAACCATCAACGAGCGGCTTGTAGCCGAGAGTCACCACCGAATCGGGAAACTCGAGCACGGGCGGGTGACTCACGAGCCAGCGAACTCGCTTCTGTTCCGCGGGTGACAGCGGTGTCGCTGGCAGCGAGGCGAGCGCACGATAATCGCCTAACGAGCCGTAGATCGGGGCCAGCGAGCGAGCGATCCGGGTCGTGTCGCCGCCGAAGAGCCTTGCCTCCTCGAGCAGAACAGCGCCGATGCGCAGCGCGCCCCGCGCGGCGAGATAGCGGCCGAGCGCGGCACGAGCAACTGCGTCCCGCGGCCGCGCGCTCGATGCCGAGTAGTACAGCGATTCCGCTGCGCCAACGCGACCGGCAGCGAGCATCGAGTCCGCCTCTGCAATCCCGCCGCCGAGCTGCGCCGTCGCGCGGCTCGATGTCGCGCACGCGAGAAGGACCGCCAACATGGCGACGAGCACCAGCCCCTCTGTTCGACGCGGGAGCAGGCGTTGCGCGAGATCTCTCATGTGTCGCTGGCTACTGAGGGTGGACGGTGACGCGTGCGAGGAGCTCGACGTCGGGGTCAGCGACGAGCATTCGTGGCGCCGACACCGACAGCGGAAACGCGAGGTGAGAATGAATCTCCGCTGGCACGAGCACGGTCGCCCGTCGGGGCGCTCCGTCGGCACCTAGAACTTCCACGGTGAGTGGGAAGCGGAAAGCACCGAAGTGAGTGGCCTGAACGACGTCGAGTGTTATCTGGTGCGACGACGAATCGGATGACCAGGTCACGTCGATCTCGGGAAAACCAGGGCGCTCGAGCCACTGGTGAAAGAACCAGTCGAGCTTCTGGCCACTCGCCCGCTCCATGGCCTCACGGAGATCGTCCGTGAGTGCGGTGCCATCGCGAAAGCTCGAGTAGTAATTGCGGAGCGCCGCGAAAAACGCGGTGTCGCCCACTTGCCGCCGGAGCATGTGGAGGACGAAACCGCCCTTCTGGTAGCTGTTTACGTTGAGCAGTGCGAGCAGGTCGTGCTGCGTCGCGTCGATTACTGCGTGCGTCGGGACGGCAGCAGAGTCAGCGAGCACCTCCGACCGAATGCCCTGCATATCGTGTCGGAAGGCGCTGTCGCCATGGGCGTGCTGGCTCCAAAGCGCGGCGAAGTAGGTCGCAAACCCTTCCGAGAGCCAGAGGTGTGGCCACTCTCGCTCGGTGACCGCGTCGCCGAACCATTGGTGAGCGGTCTCGTGAGCGATGATGCCTTCGCCCATTCGTCCGGTGCGGAACAAGGCGTCGGCGTAGAAAATTGCCGTCGCGTTTTCCATTCCACCGAAACGCGTCGACGATTGGAGATGCGCGAGCTTTTCGTACGGGAACGGACCCACGAGCGATGAGAAGTAGCGAACGATCTCGCCAGCCTGCGCGAAAGCCCCCGGCAGCATCGCGCGCTGTTCGGGTGCCGTATACACGTGTTGCTGAACACAGCCGCTCGCCGGGCTCGCGGATGCTTGCCTATTTGAAGTCGCTCGCGCTTCGCGCTCGCTCTCGCGTCTCTCGCCATTCGCGAAGCCACATGCCGTTGGCCCAAGCGAGTACTCGGTGAGCGGCGCCGCGGCGATCACCATGAGATACGGCGCGATCGGATGCGACTCGCGCCACCGCGTGCGTACGCGTCCGTTAGGCAGCGGCGTTCGGTCGACGAGCAGCCCGTTCGCCACCACCGTCCTTCCCGCGGGTGCGGTGACGGTCCAGCTCACCGTGGCCTTGTCGCTCGGATGATCCACACTCGGGATCCAGAAGCGAGCGCGATTCGGCCAGTTGTCGCCGAAGCCCGTCCACCGGCCCGCGCTGTCGGTGCGCACGATGAGCCCGTCTTCTACCGCTCCATGGTATGCAACCTCGACGGGTATCGACTGCTTGCCCCGTGGCTGAAAAGGAATGTGAATCTCCTTCGCCGTACGCGTGAATGGCACGCGCGCGCCGCTCATTCGTACGCTGTCGACGGTGAGACGCACGAGATCGAGCACGAGCGTGTCGACGCGCTCGGTATGACGTATAAGCAGCACGGCATAGCCGCTGATCACGTTGCCCGCTGCCGGCAGATCGAGCGAGAGCTCGTAGCTCTGCACATCGACGCCGGGACGGTATCGATGCTCGATTGCCGCGTCGCGCGTTGCGCCAGGGCCGATGCTCGCCTGCGCCGCCAGGCATGCTGGAATCACCAACGCGGTAACGAGTGGCGCGAGGCATTGCGCGCGCACGGTTTGCCTAACGCCCAAACAACTTCCCCAGAATGCGCGAGTCGCCCGGCGTCGTGCCGTCCACGGCCGCGGCGGTGAAGGCCTCGGCGAACTCGAGGGTCGTTTGATATCGAGCCTCGGGCGCGCGCTGCATTGCCTTGTTGAGCACACGCTCAACCGCTTCGGGAAAGGTGAGTTCCGCACGCATGCGACGCAGTGGAATCGGATCGTTGCGGAGACGCGAGATCATCATCTCCTGCTGGGTACGTCCCTGAAACGGCAGCTTTCCCGTGAGCATCTCGTAGACGAGCAACGCGAGCGAATAGATATCGGTACGGGGGTCGAGCGTTTTGCCGCGCAACTGCTCCGGGCTCATGAACTCCGGGGTCCCGAGGATGATCCCCGTCGCTGTCAGCTTTTGCAGCTCCCCCTCGGCGCGACGCTCCTTCGCCAGTCCGAAGTCCATGACGACGGCGTATTCAGTGCCATCTGGATCCGGCCGACTGCAGATCATCACGTTCTCGGGTTTGAGATCGCGGTGCACGATTTTAAGCTGATGCGCGACATGCAGCCCCTCCGACATGTCTCGCACAAAGCGCGCGGTGTCTTCGAGTGAGATCTGCCCAAGGCGGTTCGTACGATCCGCGAGCAGCTCACCTTCGACGAACGGCATGACGACATAGACCAGACCATCTTCGGTTTCGCCAAGCCGCATGATGTGACAGATGTTCGGATGGGCGAGACGCATGCCGAGCGCTGCCTCCCGCCTCAGCCGTTGCATGGCGTTCACGTCTTCGGATAAAGCCGGCGAGAGGACCTTGATCGCGAACCGTTCCTGGGTCGCGACGTCGTGAGCGAGGTACACGAACGACATTCCGCCCTCGCCGACCTTCCGAATCATCTTGTAGCGACCGTCAAGCGTCCTGCCCGTGAGGTTCGCTGCCGTGAGCGGCGTTTGCCGCATCGAGCGCACGGGCGGCTCCGTCGGACGCGGCGGGGTATTGCTCGGTGCCGCGGGCGCAGAGCCACTGGTTCCCGACGCGGGGCTCAGAACCGATCGTGAGACGAGCCGCGACCCGTCGCGAGGGCAAAACCGCGCGTCAGGAGGGTATGTCGTGCCGCAGGCGGGACAGCGATTCATCAGGTGCGCACCTGGTTCCGACCGCTGGACTTGGCGCGGTACAGCGCCTCGTCGGCTCGCGCGAATAAATCCTCGGTTGAGTCTACGCGCGGTGACGGAAAGGTGGCAACGCCGATGCTGGCCGTCAAATGGAGTGGTTCCTCGCTGCTGGCGTCGAACGGATATCGCTCGATCGACTCCCGGAGGCGTTCCGCGAAGATGATCCCGCCCTCCTGAGACGTCTCCGGAAGGATCAGCACGAATTCCTCGCCCCCGTAACGTGCCGCGATGTCTACGGTTCGCACGGACGCATCTACGAGCGCACCGATCTGCCGCAGAACGCCGTCTCCGACCAGGTGTCCCCGTTCGTCGTTGATCCGCTTGAAGTGATCGATGTCCAGGAGGAGCAACGTGAGCATGGACTCGTAGCGCTTGGCGCGGTCGACTTCCCGGGATAGCCGCTCGAGTAGCGCCCGTCGGTTCAGCAGACGAGTGAGGGGATCGGTCGTGGCAAGCGCCTCGAGGCGTCTATTGTCGGCCCGCGTCGACTCGAGCGCCTGGGCACGCTTGATCGCGGCAACGGCAGCATTCAAGACCGTCTCGGCGAACTCGACGTCATACTGCGTCAGGTTCCTCTCAAACCGGTCGCTCTTGAGCATGAGCACACCAGAGCGCCATCGATCGATACTGAATGGCAGCGCGGCGACCGAGCGGAGAGGCACGTCCTTGCCCTCCTCGAGCCAGCGTTTGCGCGCCGACTCGAAAAGGGGATCGGCCTGAACGTCGCGGACCAGCACGGGGCGCTGATTCCCGAGGGCGGCAACGATCTCCGGATAGCGCTCGAGCTGGATCTCGAGATTCGGCGTTCGCAAATCCTCGCAAGACGCCGCTACGACGCCGACCGTGTCCCCGGCGCTTCCCAGGACCACGGCACAGCGCGACAACCCAAGGGCGCGCGAGACGCGGCGGACGAGAATGCGGTAGATCTCCGTCGCCGAGAGCTCGCCTGTGACTTCATTCAGGATGTCGACGATCTGGCGATTACTCGCCACGTCCTCGCGCGCGCGTTCGAGCTCGGCGCGAGCAGCGGCGAGCGCGACACGAGCAGAGCGGAGCTCGGTCTGCGCACGGAGCTGGGTGTGAATTCGCGCGAGGAGCTCAGGGACGCGGAAGGGCTTCGTGACGTAATCGTCGGCCATCCGTGGTGGCACGAGCGCCGTCGAGGCTTTCCCATTCGATGGCAGCGTCGTTGCGACGACGATCGGCACGTCGCGCCAGCGCTCGTCGCGCTTTACGCGCTCGAGGAGCTGCTCGCCGTCCGGACCGAGATTCTCGACGTCGACGAGAAGGAGGTCGGGCCTGCTGCGCTCGAGCGCGTCGATCAGATGACGTCGCTCGGAAATGCTCGTGACTTGATAACCCTGCTCGCGCAGCAGCCATGCAAGGGCACTGCTCGCGTGGGGGTCGTCATTGGCAACCAAAACGTGCGGCGCGGCCGGAGCACCCCGACCAATCGTTGGCGCGTCGGTGTGTTGAGCGGTGGGAAGCGGGTCGCCAGAACTCTCACGCACGCGAGAGCAGCTCCTGAAGTCCGTCCCACTCGATATTGCCGCCGCTCAAAACCGCGACGACGGGGCGCGAGTCCCGGGGCCTAACGAGTCCCTCGAGAAGTGCGGCGATCGTGATCGCTCCACTGGGTTCGGCCACGAGCTTCATGCGATCGAGCAGCAGCCGCACCGCTGGAGCAAGTGATGCGTCGTCGACCGTGACGACCTCGTCGACGTATCGCTCGTGATGGGCGAAAGGAAGACGCCCGATCTCTACCGCCATCAGACCATCGGCGAGACTCTTCGTCTTTTCGAGACGTACCGGGTGCCCAGCCGCGCGGGCGCGGCTCAGCTTCGGGGCACCAGACGGCTCGATAGCAACGACACGTGCCGACGGCACTCGCTCTTTGACGGCGGTCGCAACGCCGGCGCTCAGCCCTCCACCACCTACCTGAACGAGGACGGTACCGACCTCTGGCGCGTCGGCGGCGATCTCGAGACCGAGAGTTCCTTGTCCTGCGATGATTGCCGGATCGTCGTAGGGCGGCACGAGCGTGCCGCCCTCGTTGTGAACGATCTCGAGCGCCTTCTCGTAGCGGTCGTTTGTAGTTGTGCCCGCGAGAACGATGCGCGCGCCGAGTCGCTCGGCGCCGGCACGCTTCGCCGGTGTGACGGTAGTCGGCATGACGACGGTGGCAGGAACGCCGAATAGCTTCGCTGCCAGAGCGACGGCTTGTGCGTGGTTGCCGGAGGAGGGCGCGATCACGCCCTTAACACGCTCTTCGGCTGAGAGACGGGACAGATACGTATAAGCGCCACGGAACTTGAACGCCCCGCCGCGCTGCAGCATTTCGGGCTTTACGAACACGGGCGCGCCGACGCGTTCCGAGACCGCGTCGAAAGCAAGCAAGGGTGTTCGAACAGCGACGCCCTCGAGACCGCGGGCAGCGCTCTCGATGTCGTCGAGAGTCACGAGGCCGAGTTGGCTCGCGGACATCGTCGTCATGCGTTCTTGACTCCATTGGCAAGCTCATCGCGCACGAGCGCAGAACACAAGGACGCAGCTTCGCGAACCGAGGGCGCGTCACGCTTCCGCAATGAGGAAGTTTTTTTTCGGTCGAGCCTCCCGAAGTCGCGGCAGCGTCACTCCGCGCCGTAATTGCGGCGCGTGAATGCGCCCGTTCCCGGTCGAGCGACGGGACGCGTTGCGGCGAAGGGAGGGCCGCCTAAGCTAGCATTGCACGAGTGGCTGGTAAAGCCGAGAAGAACTCAAGATCGCCAGCACGCCGCAGTGAAGGAAATCCGGAAAAAAGCGGAGGCGGGCACGTGTACAAAGTTCGTTCGCACACATACGCCACCGTCCGTCATTTCGTCCGGTTTCCGTTGCTATTCCTCATCGTCGTCCTCTGGACCGACGGGCACGACTTCGCCGGAGTCGTCGCCGGCAACTTCGCCCTCATCCTCAGGCACGACGCGCGCGACGTCCATCACGAGATCGTTCTCGTCGAGGTTGACGAGCCTGACGCCCTGCGTGTTGCGGCCCGAGACACGAATCCCCTTCACGGGCATACGGATCGCAACGCCCTGCTTGGTGATGAGCATCAACTCATCGTCGGGCAATACCTCCTTGATCGACACCGCGTCACCTGTCTTTTCGGTGCGATGGACGGTGATAATGCCCTTACCACCTCGCCGCTGGACCCTGTATTCATCGATCGGCGAGCATTTACCCATGCCCTTCTCGGTGACGACGAGCAGATTCGCCTCACGCTTGATCACGACCATGCCGATGACTTGGTCCTCGTCGCCGAGCTCGATGCCTTTCACGCCAGTGGTGTCGCGACCCATCTCGCGTACGTCCGCCTCATGGAATCGAATGGACAGCCCGTGCCGCGTGGCGAGCACGATGTCATTCGTGCCGCTCGTGATCTGAACGTCGATGAGCTCGTCGCCGCCCTCGATCTTCACGGCCTTGATGCCCGTCGAGCGTGGGTTGGCATACTCGGAGAGGCTCGTCTTCTTGACCGTGCCGTTCTTCGTCGCGAAGAGCAGGAATTGATCGTCGGCGAATACCTTCACCGCGACCAGCGCGGAAATTGTCGTCTCCGCGGCGACGTTGATGAGATTGACGACGGGCTTGCCTTTCGCCGCGCGGCCCGCCTGCGGAATCTCGTGGACCTTGAGCCAGAAGCAGCGTCCATCTTCGGTGAAGATGAGCACGTAATCGTGCGTCGATGCGATGAACAAATGCTCAACGAAATCCTCGTCTTTGAGCGTCGCGCCGTTGTTGCCGCGCCCTCCGCGCCGCTGCTTCTTGTACGTGGAGACCGAGGTCCGCTTGATGTAGCCGGAGTGTGAGATGGTCACCACCATCTCCTCTTCGGCGATGAGATCCTCGATCGTGAATTCGCCTTCGTCGCTCGTGATCTCGGTGCGGCGCTCGTCCTCGTACTTGTCGGCGACCGCCTTCAACTCCTGCTTCATGAGCGTCATGCGCTTCGCCTTGGACTCGAGCAGCGCACGCAGGTCCTTGATCGTCGCCTGCACTTCCTTCAGCTCTTCCTCCAGCTTCTCGATCTCGAGGCCGGTGAGCTTGGCGAGCCGCATATTGAGAATGGCCTCGGCCTGACGCTCGGAGAGCTTGAATCGCTTTTGCAAGCGATCGCTCGCAGTTGGCGTGTCCTTCGCCTTGCGAATGATCTGCACGACCTCGTCGATGTTGTCGACGGCGATCTTGAGACCTTCGAGGATGTGCTCGCGCTCGAGCGCTTTCTCGAGCTCGAACTGCGCGCGCCGGACGATGACGTCGTGCCGGTGGGTGATGAAGTGCTCCAGCATCTCGCGGAGCGGCATCACCTTCGGCACGAGCTGCTTCGTCGTCGCGTCGGGCACCAGCGCGAGCATGATGACGCCGAAGGTCGACTGCATCGCCGTATGCTTGTACAGCTGATTCAGCACGACGCGGGGAATGGCATCGCGCTTCAGCTCGATGACGATGCGCGTTTCGTCCGCGGACTCGTCGCGCAGATCCGAGATTCCCTCGAGCTTCTTGTCTCTCACGAGATCCGCGATGGCCTTCACGAGATTCGCGCGATTGACCTGATATGGAATCTCCGTGACGACGATCTGCGATTTGTTCGACGTCTCACGCTCCTCGATCACGGCGCGCGCGCGCATAACGATGCGCCCGCGTCCCGTCTCCTGATAATCCTTGATCCCCTGCCGCCCGTAGATATACGCGCCCGTCGGGAAGTCAGGACCCTTGACGATCTTCCGGAGATCGCCGATCGTCGCTTCCGGATTATCGATCAGATGAAGGACGGCGCTGACGACTTCGCTCAGATTGTGCGGCGGAATGTTCGTCGCCATGCCGACCGCGATGCCTGACGAGCCGTTCACGAGAAGGTTCGGCAGCCCCGCCGGCAGCACCTTCGGCTCTTGCAGCCGATCATCGAAATTTGGCGCGAAATCGACCGTATTCTTGTCGATGTCGGCCAACATCTCCGTCGCGATCGGCGTTAGGCGAGCCTCGGTGTATCGGTAGGCCGCCGCCGGATCGCCGTCCATCGAGCCGAAATTCCCCTGTCCATCGACCAGCGGATAACGCAGTGAGAAGTCCTGCACCATGCGGACGAGCGCATCGTAAACCGCGGAGTCGCCATGCGGATGGAACCGCCCGAGAACGTCACCGACGACGGTCGCCGACTTCTTGAACGGCCGGTTGGGGACCAGCCCGAGATCGTTCATCGCGTACAGGATTCGTCGGTGCACCGGCTTCAATCCGTCGCGCACGTCGGGCAGCGCGCGCGACACAATCACGCTCATCGAATAGTTGATGAACGACTCTTTGATCTCCTCATCGATGAGACGCGGGAGAATACGTTCTCGATTGTTTGGTGCGGTCATTGAGGTCCCAGCAATCCAGCCAGAATAACAGGAGGCGAGCCACATCGGGCCCGCGGAAGGAAGGCTGAAATTTAGCCCGGCGACGGGCGCAAATCAATTCGCCCGGCCTCACCTAAGTTGAGATTTTTCAGTCCTTTAGCTCATGCGACGTGAGCGTTCCTCTCGTCGACGGCGAGGATCTACGCGTGGCTCTCCGAATCGGTCGCCACGTTACCCCTCCGCGCGGCTGCGGCTGCTTCGCGGCGCTCCGTTTCCCGCTCCGCCGTGCGCGCGATTTCGCGCTCTTCTTCCTCGATCTCCGCGGCGTCCGCGGCCTCGGCCGCCCGCTCGCGCTCGAGCAGATCCTCTCGCTCCCGACGCCACCGCTCGTACCACTCGCGTGTCACCTCCCCCGCGAGGTCACGATTCCCGAGGCCGAATGCCAGCGCCATCGCGAGTGCGATGGCGCCGAAGAGAATCGCGAAGGCAGTGGTCACGATGTCCGTCGCGATGCCCAACTCCTGCAGCGCCATGAATACCGCGAGGAGGATCACGCCGCCGCGGCCGGTTCGCGCGAGGGCGCGGCCGCCGTGCAATCCTCCCGCGGACGCTTGAATCAGTCCACCGACGAAGCCTCCGAGCACGATGCCGACGAGTACGATCACGATCGCGGCGATGACGCTCGGGATATAACTCACGAGTGTCGACACGACATTCGCGAGTGACTGCAGGCCCAACGCGTTCGCGGCGAGCAGAATCACCGTGAACATCACGAGCCAGAAAACGAGATTCGAAATCACCCGTGTCGGGTTGACGTGCGTGCCCGACCGCTCCACGGCCTGCGTGACGCCCCCGCGCTCCAGGAGATAATTGAGCCGAATACGACGAAGGAGTCGCTCGGTGAGCTTCTCCAAAACTTTCGCCAGGAGGTAACCGGCGAAGAGAATGACGAGCGCGCCTAACAAGGGCAGCGCGAGCTGCCCGAAGACCTGTGAAAAGCTGGTCTGCAGCCGGTCGCCGAAGTTGAGCGAATCTGTTGCCTGAGGGAACTGCACCAAGAACCCTTGAGAATGAGCGTGTCGCGTGCGAGGCTAGTTTCGCGTGCCCCGCTTCTGATCGAAGATTACACTCCGGCGGCATTCGGGACAGATGAGCCACTCACGTCGTCGAGCGTATCCAAGTCCGAACGACCCCCCGCCGATGGAGCGCGTCGTCATCGCGGATCCGTCCCGCGGGCAGTGGGGCGTTTCGTCCGCGCTCGCAGCCTTACGAATCGCGACCTCTTCTTCTACGGAGTATTGCGCTCTTTCCATCTCGGCCCCTGCTCCCTAACCCCTCGCCCCTACCTCGATCACGACCTTTCCGAACTGTTGGCCCCCCTCGAGCCGCTCGAATGCGGCCGCGGACTGCCCCAGTGGATACGCGCAATCCACAGGCGGGTAGAGCTTACCAGACCGGAACTGCTCGACGACGGCGTCGAACTCGGCGTCGTTTCCCATTGTGGATCCCATGATGGACCACTGATTCCAGAACAGGCGTCGCACATCCGTTTCGACCATCGGGCCGCTCGTCGCTCCGCACGTCACCAGGCGGCCGCGGCGTCCAAGCGCGAGCAACGACTGTTTCCATGTCGCCGCGCCGACGTCGTCGACGACGACGTCGACGCCGCGCTTCTTCGTGCGATCACGAATGAGCTTGGCGACATCCGTCGTTGCATGGTTGATGATCTCGTCCGCGCCAAGTGATTTCGCGCGTTCGAGCTTCGTGTCGCTACTCGACGTCACCCACACATGCGCTCCGAGATACTTGCAGATCTGCAGCGCGGCGATTGCAACGCCGCCTCCGATTCCCCAGATCAACACCTCATCGCCAGCCTGAACACGCGCACGCGTTGCGACCATGCGCCACGCGGTCAGCGTCGAAAGGGTAAAGGCGGCGGCGACATCAGCGGCGATCGATGACGGTATCGCACGGACATTCGCCGCTGGCACGACGACGTATTCGGCAATGGTGCCTGGCAGATGCTCACCAAGAATCCCAAACCGAACGCACAACGACTGCTCGCCATCGAGACAGTATTCGCACGTCCTGTCGCTGATGCCGGGGTTGATCACGACGGTGTCACCCACCGTCACGCGTCGAACGTCGTCGCCGATTGCGTCGATGATTCCCGTTCCATCGGCGCCGAGTACCCACGGTGGAGTGATCGTGACGCCAGGTAAGCCGCGCACGACGAAGAGATCGAGATGATTCAGTGCTGCGGCGCGAATGCGCACGCGCACATCGCTCGATCGTCGCAGCTCGGGTATCGGCAGATCGTCTCGCACCGCGAGCTGGTCCAGGTCGCCGTGCGCGGAAATCGTCAGGCCGTTCACGAAATGGGTACCGTTATATTCCGGGTCAACCAACAACGCATATTAACCTTTCGCCGGCACACGGCTCGATGGTCGGCGCAGCGCTCCTCAGGCGATGACATCAATCAAGGTGCCTCCGCTCGGTGAATCGATCGTAGAAGCAACCGTCTCTCGATGGATGAAGAAGGAAGGCGATCAGGTGTCACCTGGTGATACGCTGGTCGAGCTGGAGACGGACAAGATCACGGTCGAGGTTCCCGCGATGAGTCGCGGCGTGCTCACGAAGCGGCTGCACGCCGAGGGCGACGTCGTGAAGGTCGACGATTTGTTGGGCGAGATCGACGAGAGCGCTGCGGCAGCGGCGC
The DNA here is from genome assembly GCA_036496605.1 of Gemmatimonadaceae bacterium. Taxonomy (NCBI): domain Bacteria; kingdom Pseudomonadati; phylum Gemmatimonadota; class Gemmatimonadia; order Gemmatimonadales; family Gemmatimonadaceae; species Gemmatimonadaceae bacterium. The sequence goes on from DASXKV010000032.1 coordinate 62,797, forward strand.
CGAAAAAGGAGCCTGCAGCACCGGCAGCAGGTGCTGCCGCGCAGCGGGCCACTCCGGCGGCTCCTCCTTCATCCGCCCCGACATCATCGGGAATTTCAGCCTCGTCATCCAAAGCAGCGGCGCCTGCGAAGAGCGAAGTGCGCGCGTCACCAGCCGCCGAACGTCTGGCCGCTCAACAGAATATCGATCTGGCCGGCGTGAGAGGGACGGGTCGTGGCGGCGTCGTGAGTAAGGCAGATGTGATCGATCAATCGCGCGACGGCGCAGGGCCTTCTGTTGCCGGTCCGGCTGCGCCGTCCGCGGCCGTGCCGGTGAGCGCGCCACCGGCACCAGTATCGGCGCCGCCGTCTCGTCCGGCACCGGCGTCAACTGGCACTCGGGAAACACGCGAGAAGATGTCCACGCGGCGCAAGCGAATCGCCGAACACCTACTCGAGTCGCAGCACGCCACGGCGCACCTAACGACGTTCAACGAGATCGACATGAGCGCCGTCGACGCGCTGCGCGGACGGGTGAAGGAGCGAATCGAGAAGGAGCAGGGCGTCAAACTGTCGGTAATGCCGTTCTTCGTGAAGGCGGCGTGTCTCGCCCTCAAGACGTATCCGACGGTGAATGCGCAGATCGACGGTGACTCGATCGTCTACAAGCATTATGTGAACATGGGAATCGCGGTTGCGTCGGACGCGGGACTCGTCGTTCCGAGCATCAAGGATGCGGATCGCAAAGGGCTGCTCGATATCGCGCGCGATGTCGCCACCGTCGCAAAGAAAGCCCGTGATGGAAAGTTGACGATGGAAGATCTCACCGGCGGCACTTTCACGATCACGAACGGTGGCGTGTTCGGCTCGCTCGTGTCGACGCCGATTCTCAACTATCCACAGGTTGGCATTCTCGGCTTGCACAAGATACAGGAGCGACCCGTCGCGATCGCAGGAAAAGTCGAGATTCGTCCGATGATGTATATCGCGCTGTCGTACGACCACCGGATCATCGACGGCCAGCAGGCGGTGCTTTTCCTCGTTCGCGTGAAGGAGCTGATGGAAGATCCTGCGACAATGCTTGTGGAGTAGTCGGTCGGTGGTCGTCGGTTGCTGGTGGTTGGTCGTTGAAGGCCGGTGAGCAAAGCTCACCGGCCTTTGTTATTCACCAACCACCAGCCACCAGTCACCCGGCCCAGTCACCGACGACGGGTGACCAATCACCAGCATGAGCCTAACGACGAACGGCGACGACCATGCCCTTCCGTGTGTCTTTACCTTTCACGTCGGGCGCAGCATGAGGCTCGCGTCCGAGACCGAATGAATCAGAACAATGGCAACCGAACTGACACCTGCTGACGTCGTCATCATTGGTGGTGGCCCTGGCGGGTACGTCGCGGCGATACGGGCCGCGCAACTTGGACTCACTACCGTCTGCGTCGAGATGGAGAGGACGCTGGGTGGGACATGCGTCAACGTCGGATGTATTCCATCGAAGGCGCTGCTGACGTCGTCGGAGCATTACGAGTTTGCGCGGCAGCATGCTGCGGAGCACGGAATACGAATCGAAGCGTCGGGCTTGTCCGTCGATCTGGCGCAGATGCTGAAGCGGAAGGATGAAGTCGTGGGGCAGAACACACGCGGCATCGAATTCTTGTTCAAGAAGAACAAAATCGCGTGGGCGAAGGGGAAGGGATCGCTGCGAAAGACGGACAAGGGGCTGGAGGCGAATGTCGCGCCGAGCACGGCGGCCGGGGGGCTCCCGCCGAACGACAGTATTGCTTCCTACCTCGCGAAGAACGTCATCATTGCGACCGGTTCCGTACCAATCGAGCTCCCGTTCCTCAAATTCGACGAAGACCGCATCCTTTCGAACATCGGCGCGCTCACCATCTCTCGCGTTCCCCGCCATCTGATCGTCATCGGTGGTGGCGTCATCGGTCTCGAGCTCGGCTCCGTCTGGCGACGACTTGGCGCCAAAGTCACCGTCGTCGAGCTGATGCCGACGATTCTACCGGGCATGGACGACGACGTTGTGAAAGAGTGCGACCGCGTTTTTCGTCGCCAGGGACTCGATCTTCGCACGGCCACACGTGTCGTCGGCGGGCGTCGAGATGGCGATCGCGTTCTCGTCGACATCGAGAAGGACGGCGCCAAGGAGACGCTCGAGGGCGACTATGCGCTCGTCGCAATCGGCCGTAAGCCGTCGCTCGGCGGCCTCGACGCGGCGGCGCTCGGTCTCAATCTCGGACGACGCGGTGAGATTCTCGTCGACGACCAGATGCGAACTGGCGTGCCTAACGTCTACGCAATTGGCGACTGCGTTCCTGGCCCGATGTTGGCCCACAAGGCAGAGGACGAAGGTGTCGTGGCTGCAGAGGTCATTGCTGGACACAACGTGCACATGCACTACCGGTCAATCCCGAACGTCGTCTATACCTGGCCGGAGGTCGCGGTCGTCGGGCTTACGGAGCGTGAGGCGAAAGAGAGTGCACGCGAGTACCGCGTCGGCCGATTCCCATACAGCGCCAACGGTCGCGCGCGCACCATGGGCGAGAATGCAGGCTTCGTGAAATTCATCGCCGACGCGCGCACCGACGAGCTGATTGGCGCCCACCTCGTAGGTCCGAATGCGTCGGAGCTGGTCGCGGAAGTGGTCCTCGGATTCGAGTATCGTGCCTCCGCGGACGACATCGGCGTGACGGTGCATGCCCACCCGACACTTTCCGAATCGACAAAGGAGGCGGCGCTGGCGGCTCTGGGGCGCGCTCTACATATCTAGGCCGCCTCTTTCTCGGCGGAACATGACCGGGTATTTCGCTGCGGCGCCACGTGTGCTCTCGCCCGATGATCATGTCGCCGCGCGCGTGCTGCTCATGGGCGCGCTCGGCGTTACGCCATACATCGATCGCGCGATGGAAGTGCTCCAGTTAGCTGAGCGCGGCAGCGGACATGACGAGGAGCATCGTGCCCTCGTGATCGAGCGCGACGGAACCGTAGCCGCGCTCGCGCTGTTCGGCGCCGTTGTCGGTGCCGTCGGCGTCAGGAAGCTGCACCTCGCCGTGCTCGCGCCGAGCGTGAGTGCTGACGACGTCGGCCAGCGCATCGTGCGCGCCGTGCTCGACGAGGCACGTGGTGAAGGAGCGCGTCTCGTCGTCGCCGAGTTGCCGGACGACCCGGCGATGGGACAGGTTCGCGCGCTTCTTTTCTCGGAAGGATTCGAGGAAGAAGCGCGCGTACCGGACTTCTATCGAGAGGGGGTTGCCCTCACGCTCCTGCGACGCGAACTCTGACGCAACTCACGTCTTCGGCGTGGTGTCTTTCCTTGTCGTCGGCGGCCGTCGCAGCGAATCACGCATGGAGTGACGCATCGACGTGTCTCCACGCACGCGATTCATACCGCGGCCGCCGGCTCGACTGCCGAGGCTGTCTGTTGTCGTGAAACTCAAGTTGAGCGAACGAAAAACATCGTTTGGGTTGTTGCCCGTGATATTGTTCTTCTGCCGTGCGCAGTTCATCGCACGCTGCGTCCGCGGGCCCCAAATGCCATCTGCCGTGCCCGGATTGCAGTTTGCCTGACTGAGCGCGGTCTGCAGCTGCTTCGTCTGATCCGCCGTCAGGCCGTGATTGTGCGTCGTCGCCCGACCGATCGCGCCGGCAGACGTGCGCTCGTGGCGAGCGCGTGTGGTGTCGACACGCATGCGCGACGAATCGGTCTGTGCCGCCACGAGTGACGGCAACATCGCGAGCGCGACCAGGGCCAAGCCAGTTTTCGTCATGTGCTCCTCCGCGTTGGGTCCATTGCGAAGAAGCGGCGGTTTGCAATCGACGAGCCCACGTTCGTGCGTGCGGTCGAGACGCGGCGCGACCTCACCAGCTTCGAAAACGTCACAGGGACGAACGCCGTCCCTGTGACGTTTAGCATTCTCTACTTTGCTTTCGCTGCGCCCGCCTGAACCGTTGTTGTCGTCTTCAGGTATTTGTCGTACCACGCCAGATATCGCTCGAGCCGATCCGTTCGATATGTTGGCAGCGTGAGGCCGTGGAACTGGCCCGGATAGATCACGAGCCCGGTTGGTACGCCGAGCGAGCGGAGTGCCTCATACATCTGCTCGCCGCCGATGATCGGCACGTTGAAGTCCGCGGATCCACCCATGAACAGCGTTGGCGTCTTGATGCGATCGGCGTGGAAGAAGGGATATGAAATCTTGATCCACAGATCCTGTGCTTTCCAAGGCGGTCCGATTTCCTGATTGTACTGCGTGATGTACTGATCGGTGCCGTACATCGAGAGCTGCAGCGCACTGCCCGCACCGGCGACCGCAGCCTTGAAGCGAGGCGTGGATGCGATGGTGTAGTCGGTGAGAATGCCGCCGTAACTCCAACCACCGATGCCGAGCCGGTCGGGATCGGCGACGCCCGAGCGAACGGCCTCATCGACGGCACCGAGCAAATCCATCACTTCCTTATCACCCCAATCCGCGAAGATCGCCTTCTGGTATGCGGAGCCACGACCGCTCGACCCGCGATAGTTGACGGAGAGAACGGCATAGCCACTCGCGGCGAAGAACTCGCGATCGAAGCTGAAGCTGTAGCTGTCCTGTCCATTCGGACCGCCATGGATGTACAGGATCATGGGCAGCTTGCCGGCGGCAGCATTCGCCGGCCTAACGAGTACACCGTGAACCTCGGTTCCATCCTTGCTTTTCGACGAGAACGCCTCGGTCGTTCCGAGCTGCAGCTGCGCGAAGATCGAATCGTTCTGGTGCGAGAGTTGGCGCAGCGCGCCGTTCTCCCAGGCGTAGACCTCGCCGGAGCGCTCAGGCGTCGAGCTCATCACGGCGAACTTGCCCGATGCATTCGTCGAATAGCCCGAGACGACACGCTTACCGGTGATCAGCCGCTCGACCGCGCCATCGGACACTCGCACGCGCGCGAGTTGCTGCTCGCGATCGTCGGACAACAGGACATAGACCGACTTTCCGTCAGCGCTGAATTGCGCGTTCGAAAGTGGCCGATCGAGCGCCTCCGTGATGACGCGAGCCGGCGCGCTGCCATCGCTCGGCGCAATCGCGAGCTTGCTGAGATTGTAGGCCTGATACTTCGGCTCGTCGCCTCGGAAGAAGGCGAGCCATTTGCCATCCGGACTCCAGGCCGGCCGTCCACCGTCGGGGCCGGTGAAATCAGTGAGACGCTTCGGGCTCGCGCCGACGCGCGCCTCGATGACGTACACGTCGTCGTCGCGTGAGTGATCCGGCTCGGCGACTGGTCCGCGCACGAATGCGATCATCCGGCTATCGGGCGACCAGCTCGGCGAGCCGTCGTCGTCGAGACCGGATGTCAGCGTCTCTGTCTTTTTCGTCTCGGCGTTGAACAGCGAGAGATGGCTTCGCTTCGTGCCGAGATAGCCGGCGACGTCGCGCTTGAAACTGTACCGATCGATCACGATCGGCTTCGGCGTCTTGTGTTCCGACGTGTCCTTGCGCGCGACTGAATCCGTTTCCTCGTCGACGACGAGGATCATGCGCTTTGAATCTGGCGACCAGGCGAACTCGGAGACGCCGCCGCGGAGCTGCGTCACGCGCTGCGCTTCGCCGCCGCGTCGATCGAGCAGCCAAATCTGCGCGCCCTTTCCTTCCTGACGGCCCGAGAGAAACGCGAGATAGCGGCCATCCGGACTCCACCGTGGCGAGCTCTCGCTCTCTGGAGTCGACGTGACGCGGATCGTCGTCGCGCCATCCCAACTCGTCATCCAGACGTCGTTGTCGGACTTGTCCTTCGCGGAGTCGACCGTTGTCACCGTATACGCGACCCACCCGCCGTCCGGCGAGATCTGCGGATCACGAACGTCTTTGAGATGGTAGAGGTCGCCGCTTCGTAAGGCGCGCTTTGTCTGCGCGCGCGACGATGGTGCGAGGAAGGTGAGTAAAAGGGTGCTCGCGAGCAATGCTAGCGCGGCGGAGGTGCGGCGCATGACGATCCTCCAGGGGGAGTCGGGCCCGGTAAAAGAATGCTGAGAAGCGGCGCTAAATATCGGAACTCGCGCACCGCGGGGCGAGGGGGAATCATCACCGTTCGGATCGCACAGCGATCTTTACTGTTCACCTCGCCGGCACCGCCCTTGCGACTAGAGCTCCGAGCCATGACCCTCCCGTCCGCGCTGAACCGGGATCGAGCTCCCTCCTTCCCAACCAACCTCGACGCATTGCGGCTGCAGATCGAGGCGCTCGCAAAGAACTCGGGAGCGCGCGCCATCGCCGTTGCGCTGCACGATACCGAGACCGGGGCCGAACTGCATTACGAGGCAGATCGGTGGTTTCATGGCGCGAGTACGATCAAGGTTGCGATCCTGCTCGCGGTTTACGGCGAGATCGCGCGCGGCCGCCTGGCGCCGCAATCGCGCCTGCATGTCCGCAACCGCTTTCTCAGCGCGTACGACGGCTCGCCATTTCGCGTGCTTGCCGATCGTGATTCCGACTCCGAGGTGCACGCGGCGATCGGCAAGACGATGCGTGTGAGCGAGCTCGCTCATCACATGATCGCGACGAGCAGCAACCTCGCGACCAACCTGCTGCTTGACCTCATCGGCCTCGACGCTGTGCAGCGAACGATCGCGCACTTCGGCCTAACGGGGCTCGACGTACGCCGCGGTGTCGAAGACGAGAAGGCGTTCGAGCACGGCATCATCAACCGTGTTACCGCGAAGGGCCTCGTGGCACTCCTGGGCCTGATCGCGGAGGAACGCGCTTATTCACCCGAGCTGTCGCGCCAGATGCTCGACATCCTTCATCAACAGGAGTTCAAGAAGGGAATTCCGGCGCGATTGCCGCGCGAGGTGCGCGTGGCCCACAAAACGGGTGACATCTCCACGGTGGCGCACGACGCCGGCGTCGTCTATGCGCCGGGGCGCAAACCATATGTGATCGCCATTCTCACCGAGTGGGCACCCGACGCGGGGAGCCGGTCGCCGACGATCGCCACGCTGTCGCACGCGGTGTACGAGCAATTGCGCGGAACGCTGTCGGATGCCTGATCTTCGCACGGACTCACTCCGGATTGTCGACGGCTATCGTCTCGACAAGCCGCGTCGCGACGCACTCGTGCCGAGTGGTGTGTTGCGCGATCGTGAGGGCCGAACGCGCCAGCTGCCGCGGTACTTCTATGAAGTTGCATCGTGGAACGCAGCGTTGGAGATGGAGCTCGGACCGCACTTTCACATGTGGGAGTTCATTCACACCGATGTGCGCGAGGCGACGCCGCTGCGCTTCTTCCCACGCTACGTGCCCTGCGCCGTCGTGCTGACCGCCGCACTGCTGGAGCGTTTCCGCGACGTTGTGGGTGAGCCGGTGCGAATCGCCGCAAACGGCGGCTATCGATCGCCGCAACACGAGCTCACGAGCCATGCGTCCACGCACTGCTGGGCGTCGGCGGTGAACATATACCGGGTCGGCGACGAGTATCTCGATACCCGCGACCGGATCGAACGATACGCCGAGATCGCGCGCGATGCGCTGCCAGGCGCGTGGATTCGCCCCGTGGGCGAAGATCGCGGCTTCGCGGACGATCACCTGCACATTGACTTCGGATATCTCGTCTCCGTGCCGCGCGACGCGCCGGGCGATCCGTATAATCCGAAGTTGGAGGGCGACCCGCTCTGAGCGGGCGGCGCGCGAGCGATGGCGGTTGTGACGGGGAGGAACAAGCGAGAGCGGCAACCGCGCCTAACGGCGCGCCGCGCGCCCGTCGCGCGAGGCACGTCGCCGTCGATCGTCTCACGACCAGCGATCGGTCTCGAGGCGGAGTTCGTCGTGGTGATGGACGGCGCGCCGGTCCGTCCCGAAGACGTCTTCGGCTCGCCACGGCGCATCGTCCGCGGTCCGCTCATGCATCGCACCGGCCGGTCCTATCATTTACCTACCGGCAGCGCCGTGTACTTCGACACCGGGGTAATCGAGCTCGCGACGCCGATGATCGAGATCGAACGCGGCTGCGCCGCTCGGGCCGGTCGCTCGCTGTGGGAGAGCATTCTCTTTCTGCGGCAGGAGCTGGACGATTGGCAGGCACGACACGACCATGAGGTACGACTGGTCGGGTTTAGCACTCACTATAATGTCTCGTTCGATCTCCCGACTCCCGATCGCAGGGCCGATCGCACCGTCGAAAAGCTCGCGCTCCTGCTTACATATCTTTTGCCGGCGCCGGTCATGCTGCTCGCCGCGAACCGTCAATCGACCGGCATCGGCGTGCGCCCGCGTGGCAACCGCGTCGAGGTCACTGCCGATTTCACGCCGGACGCGGCGCTCATGATCGCGACCGCGACCGTGATCGTTGGCATCGTGCGTGAGGTCATGAGCTGGCCGAGCTATGAACTGGCCGAGTTGTATGGCCCGGAGCACGGCGATCTCCCGATCTTTCGCCAGTTCACGCCGGCGCCCCATAGCTCGCGAAAGGGTTGGGTCGCGCGCGACTCGTGCTTCCCACGCAATCCCTTCGCCTCGCACGTCGACGCGGATCGCTGGGACGTCTGCACCGGCGAATCGATCTCGCTGCGTGAGATCGCGGGACGCATCACGAAGCACTTCTGGCCGGCGATTCGCCGCTACGCCGATCCCTTCTCTCTCCGCCTCGTCGGCGCCGTCATGGCGGGGCGGACGCCGTCGCTTCTGGAGCTCGCCGACCGTCCTCCGTCGTACGAGAGCGTTGGCCATCTCTGCGCCTGGGAGGATCTCTTCCCCGAGCACGAGCTGCCACGTTCCCGATATGAGCGAGTACTCATTCGCGCCATTCACGGTGACCGCTTGCACCTGGGCCGCGACGATTGGTACACCCCGACGGGAATGAGCGGCTGGTCACACGTCGTCTTCCGCCGCGATCGCGACCGCAGCAAGCACGTGTTCTCGCTCGATTACCTGCTCCGGCATCTGGACGACTGGGAGGCGCCTCAGCGCTAGGCGACCTGGACCCTACGTCGCCTCAGGATGACACTACGCCTCACTGCGCACGCGCGTGCCACGCAGCCAACGCGTCCGCTTCCTGCTCCGGCGTGATCGTAAAGTGCGGATGCTCACGCCGTGTTGTCGGTACGGTCGGCCACCAGGCGAGCGTGTCGCGCACCGTTACCGCCAGAGGCCGGAAGGTGAGGCCAGCCGCGATCGCCTTCCGGTTGCTGATCGACATCATGCCGTCGTCATTCCCCGCGAGCCGCGCCCACGGAATCGCCTCGTCGATCTTGTGCTCCGCCAGAAACGCGTAGTCGTCCACCCATGTGAACTTCACGTTGGCGCCGAGGGCCGCCTTGGCCTGCTCGAGAAAGCTCGGCATCGTTAGGGTCTCTTCGGGCCCGGCGGCGTTGTAGACGCCCGAGCGCTGCTCCTCGAGCAGCCCGATCATCCACTCCGCGAGATCGCGCACATCGATGATCTGCACTGGATCGTCGTGGCGGCCCGGCGCGAGCACTTCGCCGCCGCGCGCCAGGCGCACGGGCCAGTACGGAAAGCGATCGGTGGTGTCACCGGGGCCAACGATGTACGTCGGGCGAACAAGGAGTGCTCGATCGCCGAATGCGTCGCGCACCTCTTTCTCGCAGCGCGCTTTCGCCACGCCATATGTCTCCGACTCGTCCTTCGGATCGGCGACATCGAGGTGTGGCGCCCACGATTCGTCGAGGCCGCGCTTCAAGTACGGGTAGTAGACACCCGTCGACGACGTGAAGAGATAACGGCCGGCCGAGGCCTCGAGCAGCTGTGCGGATTGCCGGACCCACTCCGGATTGGTGGCCGAGTCGTCGACGACGGCGTCGAAGCGTTTTCCGACGAGCGCCTCGAGGTGTCCATTCCGGTCCCCGGTGAGACGAACGATCTCGTTAGGCAGATCCGCTTGGCGCCGCCCGCGTGTGAAAATCGTCACGCGATGCCCGCGCGACACCGCGTGCCGGACGAGATGAGGACCGATGAAGCCGGTGCCGCCGAGGACGAGCAGATTGAGCGACGATGTCGCGCGTGGCGCACCGAGGCCCGTCGCCGCTTGCGCCAGCGCAGGGAGGCCTCGGCTGAGCAGCGCGCCACCAACAACCGTACTCGCCTTCAGGAAGTCTCGTCTCGTTGTCGTCATACCACCAAGCGAATGCGAGGTCGGCTCAGATGTTAGGCGCGAGAGCGCCGTGCGACTACCCGCCCGACCAAATCCTTACAGACGTCGGTCGCGACCGCTCAGCGCGTCCAATCATCACCAGATCGCGCCACGAGCGCCGCGAAAACGCGCATCAGGTCACGCGGCGCACGGCGATGATCAACGCTGCGCCGGCGATGATCGCCACGCCGCCGACGATCGGCGAAATCGGGATTGTCCGATCTTCGCGCGCCGTCACCTGCAGCGGCCCTACGCGAGCGACCTCGCGACGACGCGTGTACGTGATACCGCCGTACGCGACGCCGATGACTCCAAGTAGGACGAGAATGAGTCCGACGAGCGTTCCCACTTTCATGTTCACTTCCTCTGCGATGGTGTGCACGTCGCCGCATACGTCGACGGCGCGACATTGAAGAATACGGCAGACTGCCGTCGTTCGTTCGCCCTGGCGAAAGGTTGCCTCACACTGCGTTCTCCTCCGCCTGCATTCCCGCCGCCGGCCGGGCACGGCTCGGCCAACGTCCCGTATCGTAGCCATGCGCCGAACTCTCCTAGGCATGTACGCGGACATCGTCGTCTTCGACCCGAAGACGATCAACGAACGCGCCATCGTCGAGCAGCCGAAGCAACTGTCGACGGGCGTGCGTTACGTTTGGGTCAACGGCACGCTCGTTTGGCGCGACGGAGCGCACACGGGCGCGAAACCAGGCCACGTCCTGCGAGGACAAGGTTACGCCGGGGCCAGGTAGGTTCGTCCCTCCGCGTTGTCGGTCCGTGCTTCACGGATGCAGGTTGTTCGTTAAGATTTCCTGACTGCATACTCTTTCTGGCGATTCCATGCGTTCCCTTCTCGTTGGCATCTTCGCATTCGCGACGCTCTCGTCGACTGCACGAGCGCAAACCAAACAGCAGCTCGTCGAGGACTGGGAACGCCAACGCACCAACGTGCTGGCGTACATCGATGCGATGCCGGATTCGGCGATGGCCTTTCATCCGACGCCTGGAGTGCGCGACTTCGCGCAGCAGATCGTGCACGCGGTGAGCACCGACCTCGAGGTCGCCGCGATCGCGCTCCGCGGTCTCAAGGAAGCGCCGTTTACGCTCGACACGACGCAGCTACATCAGAAGGCCGCGCTCCGCGACTACACCGATCGGGTGTATGGCTTCCTGCTCGACGCGCTCAAGGGCTCCACGCCCTCGCAACTGCTCAAACAATCGTCGGTGTACAATCTGCCGCCACAATCGGCCGCGCGCTGGCTCACGCTCAGCTACGAGCACGCGGTATGGACGTTAGGCCAAACGGTGCCGTACCTACGCTTGAATGGCGTGACTCCGCCTGCGTACAAGCAGCCGTTGTGATACGCGGCGGATCGTTCACCTATCGGGAGATCTGGAGCGCGGCGAGCGCCTCGGGAAGAATGAAACGGGCCCATTCGGCGTACATTGCCGACGATGGATGCAGTCCGTCGTCGGCGAGCAGCACGCGATTGTCGGCAGCGCGACGTGAAATAGGAGTCACGTCGATGAATCGCACGCCCGCCTTACAGGCCTCGTCGCAGATCAATGCGTTGAATTGGTCGATCTCGCTCGCTATCGTCGCTGCGCCACGCGGATCGGCGACCGCAAATGGCGTCACTGCCCAATCCGGAATCGAAACCGCGAGCACTCGCGAAGGCTCGCCCCGCGCGTGGCGCACCGACCGTGACAACAACTCGAGGAACCCGTCGCGGAATGCGAGCACGCCGAGCCCGCGGTACTGGTCGTTGACTCCGATGAGTAATGAGACGAGATCGTAGCCGGCATCGGGCGCCGGCGACGCCTCGTCGAGCACCGCAATCAGTTCCGTCGTCGTCCAACCGGTTTTCGCGATGATGACCGGATCGCCCAACGCAACGCCGGCGTTCCGCACCGCGGCTGCCAGTTGTACCGGCCATCGATCGCTCGCGCTCACCGCCTCGCCGATGGTGTACGAGTCGCCGAGCGCGAGATAGCGTTGCGTCACGGCGCCACGTAGTTCTTCGAGATCAGGTCGTAGTACGAGCGCACCGCACCGCTGTCGTACGTCGCAACGAACGCGTCGAGCGTCTGGAGGATTTGCGTCGAGTAGTGTCCGGGCACGTTGAGCGGATGCGCTCCGGCGGTGCCGAAGCCATAGCCATACCCGAAGAAGCTCCGGATGATGACACTCCGGTGATCGCGTGGCAGCAGTTTGACGTTCTCGGCGAATTGCGGAAAGCCGCCATCCCTGATGAGATACTGCTCGACGTTCGAGATGTAGAGCACCGAGACTTTCTCGTTTCGCTCGCCGACGTACTGGCCGATGGCAGCGAGCGCGTGATCGCCAGCGGCATTCCCGACGACGGGAATGATCAGATCGCGCACCTCGAGGTTTTTCACGAATTGGAATCCCTCTTCCGAGGCGAGGTAGTTCGCCTGGTGTCCCGACCGATCTTTCTCGAGCAATAACTGCCGATACGTTGGGTGGTACGGTCGCGGGGCGCGCCCGATGCTCGAGTAGCGCAGGTCCAGTGAATCGCGGACGAACGCGTCTCTGATGCGCGCGATCGTCTCGAGATCGAGTGTCGAGAGTGAGATACCGAAGTGCCGAACGCGCTGGCTGATCGCCGATTGCACGGAATCGACGAGATCGGCGTCGGTGTGCGTGGCGTCGATATAGTCGACGAGCTCCTCGATCGACTTCGAGCCCCAGTGGTCCATGTCGCGCGGGACGGGCTTGCCGAACAGGAGGCAGACATACTCGACGCGGTTGCGCGACATCGCGAACAACGCCTTGAAGAGCAGATGCTCGAGAAGGTTGTCGCGACGAATGTCGATCATGAAGGCGATGTTGGGATGCACCGCCGCGATATATGAGAAATTCTGATCGGGTCCGACGCCGATGTAGGCACCGCCCTGGACCTTCAGACGGCGCATGCCGTCGAGCACGTGCAGATACGATGTCTCGTTGGAAATGAGATTGTCGGAATCGAAGTAGCCGCCTGGCTCGGACAGGCGCTGGACGAGCTTCGCGAACGCCGAGTCGACTCGCGCCGGGTGATCGAGCGCGAATGAAGACGCGTTTGCCGCTCGCGGCGGCCCCTGATGCGCCGCTCCACTGGCGAACGATCCCATGAGGATCGTCACCGGAATGGCCGCGATCAGCCAGCGCACCGCCCGGAATCTCGAGCTCATCGCAATACCTCCGCTCCCGCGAAATTACTTGGCGTGACCCGGCGAAAGCCAGTGATTGCGCTTCTGGGGACGCGCGTCAGCTATTCGCGCGGCGGCGCGTGAGACGTCGTCTGCGTCATCACGAGGCGGAGCTGCGTGAGAAACGCCGCCGGACCGGCGTTATCGGGCAGCGCATGCAGCGCGCGCAGAGCGTCTTCCTCGCGCACGGCAAGCCCGGCGCTGATCGTGTTCGGATCGACGCCGACGCGTTCGAACTCCTTCAATAACTGCGCGAACCGCTTCCCTTCCGTCATGCCACACCCACGGGATCGCGAGCTGAGGCCGCTGTTCGCATACTCCGTTCCGCCATGCCGGTTCCTACGCGGAGCGGCACGACAACAGAACTCACGCTCATGGAGTATCGGTCCCGGCCCAGAACGCGGAAAGGGCCGGCCTCGACTCGAGGACCGGCCCAATCGTACCAACATATTCGTAAACGCTCAGCGCGTTCGAGTCACAGGTCAGCGCTGGAAGAGCACCACAAAGAGTGCTGTCACCGCGGCGGTGAGGGCGATGATTGCGCCGACAACGCCGAATGCCGCCGCCGGCGTGATGACGAACTCGCGACGATACCACGGCGTGATCAGCTGCGGCGCGGTGCGCGGGAGGGCGTCCATGATCCGCTGCTGCACGTGCGCGGGCGTCGTCATGTGTCGCCGCGTATCGGTGACTTGCGCCATCCGCTTCCAGAACTCGACGTCGTGCTGCGTGTCGCCGTGACGCACCGCGGCTTCCGGCAGCTCACCGTCGAGCCACGCATGGATCGCGGGAGAAAGCTGGCGGCCCAGATCGGGCTGAGGAAGCGGTACCTCACGATCGCTGAGCGGATGCTCGAGCTCCGAGCGGCGCTCAGGCTGCGGGCGGCGCTCTCGCTTATGGCCATCGAGGTTCCGGCCATTCTCGGAATGAATGTCGTCGAACATGTTAGGCGTACTTCTCCTCGAGTAAGGCTTGCAGCGCCTCACGAGCGCGGTGGACGCGCATCTTGAGCGCACCGACAGTGGTGCCGAGTAGATCGGCCATCTCTTCGTACGAGCGTCCTTCGACGTGCTTCATGATGAACGCTTCGCGGAGCGATGACGGCAGCGTCGCCAGGGCCTTGTCCAGATCCGTGCGTAATTCACTGCGATCCAACTCCTCGTCGGGCGTCGCGTAGGACGAGGGTTGATCGTCTTCGTCGTAGCTGAGGTGGGACCGGCGAATATTCTTGAGCCAGTCCTTGCAGCCGTTGGCGACGATGCGAAAAACCCAAGCATCGAACCGCCCGCGCACCTCGGCGAGGTGCTGATACGCCTTGATGAAGCTGAGCTGCAGGATGTCTTCTGCGACATCGGGGCTTCCCGTCATGCAGAGCGCGTGTCGATACAGCGGATCGCTGTATCTGGTGATCAGCGTCTGGAACGCGTCGCGCTGACCCGCGAGTACGCGTTGGATGATCAGCTGATCAGTGTCCTGATCTGCGAGTTGTGCGGGCTGCTCCGTCGTCTTCACGACAACAGAGTAACGCGATTCCCGCGTTTCGGACAAGGCCGCGGGCGCGCTCCCGCTGGCGGTCCTTGGTTTCACGGCAGTCGCCACGGTGGAGGGGACGAAGGAGGGTGAATGGAGTAACGACAACACGGAACGAGCACTCGGCTGCTCGATCCGACTAATCATTGAGCGATTCGTCTCTCTGACCTTTACCGTCCGTCGGATTGCCCGAACGTCGAATCAAAGACGCGCCAACCGCGGTGACGTATCACACTCCCATGTTCATCGAGCCGGGGCGGCGGAAATCGCGGGCTCGTCCCGACGCTTGGAGGCATGCCAAACGTAGGTGACGCTTCAACATCCGCGATGACCTCGCGGATTGACTTCACGACCCCCGTCGGGACGCCGGCCGCCGCGAGCTTTTCCTGCCACACCCCCGCGGGTGCGGTCACAACCCTTGATGAGAATTCTTTAACAATTCGATCCCGCTGCCCCAAGCGGCCGGCGTTCGTCGCGAGCTGCGGGTCCGACGCGAGCTCGGTCAAGCCAAGAGTACGCACGCAGCTCGCCCATTGTGCGTCGCTGCCGACGGCGATTACGAACGGACGATCAGCCGCGCGGAACAACTGATAGGGAACAAGATTCGGGTGCGCGTTGCCCCATCGCCCGGCATCGACACCGCTGACCAGCACATTCTGCGCGACGTTCACCAGCGCAGCGCGCG
Organism: Gemmatimonadaceae bacterium; assembly: GCA_036496605.1. Classification (NCBI taxonomy): domain Bacteria; kingdom Pseudomonadati; phylum Gemmatimonadota; class Gemmatimonadia; order Gemmatimonadales; family Gemmatimonadaceae; species Gemmatimonadaceae bacterium. The sequence continues at coordinate 78,328 of DASXKV010000032.1, forward strand.
CGCTGTCGACGAGTGAAATGAAGAGCCGTCGACCGGCACCCGTTTTGTCGCGGTGCACGAGTGCCGCCAGAATCGCCACGACGGCATCCTTCCCAGCAATCACATCGGCGAGCGCAACGCCGACCTTCATGGGATCCCCATTCGGCTCGCCAGTGATCGCCATCCAGCCACACTCGGCTTGTGTGACGAAATCGTATCCCGGGCGCCCACTGTCCTCTCCGAAGCCGGTGATCGTGCACCATACGAGCTCACGATTTCGACGCATCAGCGCGATTGGGTCGAGATCGCGACGCTCCAACGTGCCGCGCCGGAAATTGTCCACCACCACGTCCGCCTCATTGACGAGGCGGATGATTACATCGCGGTCTCGAGCCGACTCGAGGTCGAGGGCAACGCTCAACTTGTTTCGGTTGACCGACAGGTAATACGCGCTCTGGCCTTGCTCATCGAAGGGCGGACCCCAGCCTCGCGTTTCGTCTCCCGAACCCGGCCGCTCGACCTTGATGACGTCCGCGCCGAGATCGCCAAGCATCATTGTGCAGAGTGGGCCGGCGAGAACGCGAGTGAGGTCGAGGACTCGAATGCCATTGAGCATAGTCTTGCGTTATGATGTCTTGATCGTGACGCAAATCACTCGATTCGTCTGGCGGCAGTACAATTGGTGAGGACGTCTGACTCGAACGCGCTTGCGTAGCTGTCGCCGCCTTCTATACTTCCGCCACGACGAACCGGCTGCGGCGCGCGAAGATAGCGCCGCGTCCCGACACAGGAACAGCGTCGGGCATCCCATTCCGCGGATTCGACGGCCCATGGCGGACAAGCCGTTTCCTCCATCTTCAGCGCAATACCATCCGGCTTCCTCATCATCCCGGGGGCCGTCAGCCGAAGCGTCCGGTGGTGAGTCGAGCGCCGGCGCATCCGGCGCCCGGAATGCTCGTCATCGAAGCTCGGATGTGCGAGATGCGATGACGGAGATGGCCGAGCGCGCGCAGCTGATCAGCCAGGAAGCTGGGACAATGATCGCCGCCGCTATGAAGGACGTTATTAGCGCCGCCGCCGGTCTCGCCGGCTTTGCCGTCGAGAGCGCGCGCGACCTTGTGCAGTACATGGTCCGGCGAGGCCAGATGACGCAGGACGAAGCGGATAAGCTGATCCGCGAAGCCGAACAGGCGCACGGAAGACGCAGCGGTCGCACGAGCGCGAGCAAGGCGCCCTCCGGCGCCCACACCCAGGCGGCCGCATCTGCCCCCGCCGCTGAACGTTCGCCGAAATCGGAGCCACCGCGCGAGCCGGCCCGTCGCGAGTCCACGAAAGCCGGAGCCGCAAAGCGCCTGTCCGGGGCCACGTCGGCGAAGTCGGCGAAGAAAGAACCCGCGAAGCGCGAGAGCGCGGCCAAGAAACCCAACTCGAAGTCTGCGAAGAAGCGCCGTTAGCTGATCGGCCCAGCGGCGCGCTCTCGGATTGTAACTAACCAATTCAACAGCTCCCGCAGCGCGGGCGGATCGGGAAGAACGAATTCCGCCTCTGTCTGAACGCCGCCCGGCGAAATCCCTTCACCCACGTGCACGGTGATCGCGCTCCACTGCCGCGCACGGATCGCGCGAAATGCATCTTCGTCCGTGCGGTCGTCGCCGGCGTAGAGCAGCGACCCGCCAAGCATGCCCCGGTTATTGCTCACGCCGAGTGCCTCGGCGAGCTCGATCAAGGCCGTGCCTTTATTAATCGGCAGCGGCGGCCGCAGTTCGAAGATCTCTTTGCCGTGAATGATGCGAAGCTCGAGCTGGCGAGCCACGGCGGTGAGCGCCTGCTCGACCGTCGGTACATCGCTTCGGGCAGCGAGTCGCACGTGAACACTCAGCGTCCAGGTTTTGTTCTCGATGAAAACGCCCGTGATCCCCGCGAGCGGTTCAGCGAGTAGACGAGCTGCTCGGGCGAGTGTTGGCGCGAACGCCTCGGCAAGCGAGTTGACTCGTAAGGCATTCGTCGGATCGATCAGCTCGATACCATGATTGCCGATAGTCCAACTGTCCGGCACGTCGACGAGACGCTGGCCGTCGCGCGCCGCGCGGCCGGTGACGAACGCGAGATGGACGTCGTGCGCGCGTGCGAGTCGTTCGAGCGTGCGACGTGTCTCCGCAGGAATCGCCGCGGCGGACGGCGTTGGTGCAATCGGCGCGAGTGTGCCATCGATATCGAGCGCAACGAGCAACGGCGACCGGGAGGCGCGCCCCTCGAGATCCTCGTTCGCCGGGAGCGCGTTGCGCGGCGCCGTCTGCGCCAGACTCGTTCGCGGCTGTGTCACACGGTCGCGTGTTGCTGCGCCATGATCGCCGTTGCCCGCGCGAGAATCGAGTCCAGCCAGTCGAAGATCGTCGAATTGTGGAGCTGCCGACGCATGCGTCGCATGCGACGACGTCGCTCGTCAGGAGACATGTCGAGCGACATGCGAATCGCGTTCACAAAACCATCGACGTTGAATGGATTGATGAGGCACGCACCCTCGATTTCCTCCGCCGATCCGGTGAAGCGACTCAGCATCAGCACGCCACGCTCGTCGACTTGGCACGCGACGAACTCCTTGGCGACGAGATTCATTCCGTCCTGAAGCGACGAGACGATGCAGAGATCTCCGGCGCGATATACGGCGGCGAGTAAATCGGCGTCCACGTTCTCATTGATCAGCACGATCGGTGTCCAGTCTTTCGACCCGTACTTCTTGTTGACGGCAATCGTCGTCTCGACGACTTCGCGCTCGAGAATGTTGTACGCGGGCACGTTCGAGCGCGATGGCGTCGCCACGAAGAGAAAGGTGAACTGGCCGCGGAGCTCGGGCGATTCATCCCACAGTGTGTCGAGTGCTCGCAGTCGTTCCGGAATGCCTTTGGTGTAGTCGATCCGATCCACGCACACGCCGAGCTGACGTCCGTCGCGCGCATACCGATCGCGGAGCGTTCGCACGCGCTGCGTGGCGTCGTCGCTTCGCGCCATCGCCTCGTAGCGCTCGACGTCGATGCTGATGCCAAACGCGCCGACGTGAATCACCCGATCGCGATATGTGATCACCTGCCTAACGGGGTCGACGCGCGCCTCGGGAATGAACTGCTCGACGCAATCCATGAAGTTCTCGGCATACCGGTCGATCTGGAATTCAGCCAGGTCGTTGCCGAGCATGCCGCGAAGCAGTGATTCATGCGTGCCCGTAGGAAGCAGTCGAAGAATGTCGGGCGGCGGAAAGGGAATGTGCCAGAATTGATGAATGAACAGCGATGGCCGCATCGCGCGTAAGAATTCCGATGCGAGCGCGAAATGGTAATCTTGTATCCAGGCCATCGCGCGTCCGGTGCATCGCTCCGCTTCATCGGCGACGGCGTGCGCGAAGCGCAGATTCACCGCGCGATAGCGCTCCCAGAACTCGGTGCGAAACTCGAAGTGCTGGATGAGCATGTGGCAGAGCGGCCAGAGCGCGCGATTCGAGAAGCCGTGGTAGTAGCCGTCGATGTCTGCCTCGTCGAGCCACACTCGATGCAGGGTGTATTGTGGAGCGTCGGGCGGAACCTGCACGCGACCGGCTTCGTCACTGACATCGCGATCGGCGGTTCCGGAGCCCCACGCCACCCAGGTGCCGTGCGTGTGGCGCATCGTCGGATCCAATGCCGACACGAGCCCGCCGGGCGGCTGCTTGATCTCGATCCCGTGCGGGCCACGCATGTGCTCATACGGCTCGCGATTGGACACGAGAATGAACTTGCAGTCGTTCAAATAATGGACGAAGTCGAGCATGAGCTTTGATTCGTCGCAACAGACGTTCCGGGCTGGCGATTCGTCTGGTGCCCGATACGTTTAGCGAACTTTCGTGCAAACTAGTTCATCAGCCATGGCGGAAACCATCTGACGCGCGCTGTATCGATGCCCTCGCTCCCGCCACGCGCGATGGTCCATTCCGGCACGCGCGCACCGACGCGTATCGACTTCGGTGGCGGTTGGACGGATGTTCCGCCGTACTCGGAGCGGGAAGGCGGCTTCGTCTGCAACCTCGCCATTGCGCGTTATGCAACGGTACTCCTCGCTCCTGCCTCGCAGGCCGATGGCGTCTCGCTCAGCGCTGATCGAGCGCGTGACAAGCCGATGGTCGAGGCCGCGGTCCGTCGTGCCGGCGTCAGCGGCGTGGACGTCGCCCTATATAATGATTTCCCAGTCGGTGCCGGACTCGGCGGCTCCTCCGCGGCAGGAGTGGCACTGGCGCAAGCGCTCAGCCGTTGTGCCGGCGAATCGCTCGATCCCGCACAGCTCGCCGAACGAAGTCGGGCGACCGAAGTGGACGAGCTGGGTGTTGCCGGTGGACGTCAGGATCACTACGCGTCCGCTTTCGGAGGAGCGCTCGCGTTGCGCTTTTCCGATCATGGAACTGACGTGCGTCAGATTCCGCTTACTCGTCAAGCGCGCGAAGAGCTGGAGCGCCGTTGCATCGTCGTCTACACGGGCGAGTCGCGAATCTCCGGCGATACGATCAGCGCCGTGACGGGTGCCTACGAGCGTCGCGATGCCAAGGTGCTCCTCGCGCTGCGGCGCATGAGCGCGCTGGCCGAGGACATGGCGGAGGCACTCCTTCGCATAGATATCGATGCGCTGGCCGCTCTCGTCGGCGAACACTGGGCGTACCAGCGCTCATTGCATCCGGCGATTCCAACGAAGCGGATCGATGCGATTATCGAGCGCGCGCGAGATGCGGGCGCGCTGGGTGCGAAGGCGCTCGGCGCGTCCGGTGGCGGATGCGTGCTCGCAATCGCGCGGAGCGGCCGCGAGGCCGACGTCGCTACTGCCGTTTCCGCTCTTGGACCGCTGCTTCCGTTCTCAGTCGCGGAGCGGGGCGTCGAGACGATGGCCGCGGACGCGCGGTCCAAACCGGAACGCCGATGAGGATAACGAGCGGCGACGCGGTAGCTCTCACGCGCGAGTTGGTGCGTGTGGATTCGCGAAATCCCACGCTCGTCGCCGGCGCGCCAGGTGAGGCAGGAGTGGCCCGCGTGCTCGCCGAGATTCTCTCGGCGTGGGGCTTCAGAGTGGAAGTACGAGAGGCAGCGCCTGGCCGGCCTAACGTGGTCGCTCGCATTGGGAATGCGACTGCCGGAGGTCGCTCGCTGATGCTCAACGGCCATATCGACGTCGTCGGCGTCGAGGGAATGACGCACGCGCCGTGGGACGCAACCGTGAGCGATGGTCGGCTTTACGGCCGTGGCTCGTCTGATATGAAGGCTGGTGTCGCCGCGATGTGCGCGGCAGCGGCGCGCGCCGCGAGCGCGAGTGGAGGTTCGCTCGATGGTGAGATTATCGTTACCGCTGTGGCGGACGAAGAGTACTCGAGCCTCGGTACGCGCGCGCTGATCGCCGACGGCGTTCGGGCTGACGCCGCGATCGTCACCGAGCCGACGGTTCTCGCTATCATGCCCGCGCACAAAGGGTTTGTCTGGGTCGACGTGGTCGTGCACGGACGGGCGGCGCATGGGAGCAAGTGGGATGTCGGCGTCGACGCGATTCGGCACGCGGGACTGCTCCTCGCCGCGCTCGATGCACTCGACGCCGACCTGCTTCCGTCTCGTGCGCATGCGCTTCTCGGACGCCCATCGCTGCACGCGTCCACGATCGATGGCGGAACCGGTCTGTCGACGTATCCCGACCGATGTCATTTCACGATCGAGCGCCGAACGATTCCGGGGGAATCGACAGCGGCAGTGATGGAGGAAATTGAACAGGCGTTCGCTCGCGTGCGTGCGCGCAGGCCCGATCTCGACGCGAGTGTGTCTCTCATCTTCGAGCAGCCGCCGAGTGACGTGCCCGTTGACGCGCCAATCGTGCGTGCGCTCGACGGCGCGCTGCGCGCGTGCGGCGAAGAAGTGAATGTCACCGGAATGAGTGCGTGGACCGACGCCGCGATCCTGAACGAGGCCGGCATTCCGGCGATCTGTTTCGGTCCCGGAGATATCGCGCTCGCGCACGCGGCCGAGGAGTACGTCCGCGTCGACGAGATCGAGCGCGCGACGCTCGTGCTCGCGGCGCTAACGATGGAGTGGACGCGCAAAGGAGCGTGAACGTGGCCTACCTATCGCACCAGGATTATGACGCGCTCGAGCGCGCCATTCGCGCCGGACAGCGAATCGTCGTCTGGCGCGCAGGCATCGAGTATGTCGTCGTCCCAACCCAGCTGCGCTTGCAATCGGGACGAGAGGCGATCGACGCGCGCCGTCCGACTGGTGATTCATTGATGCTCTATCTCGACGAGATCGACTCCCTGGAGGTCATCGCGTGAGTGACACGCGTCACAGTGAACTGGCGTTGCTGGCGATTTTCGCCGACGAGTCATGCCTCGGCAACGGACGCGAGGGAAGCAACCCTGGCGGGGCTGCCGGTGTAATCGAGTACTGGAACGCGGGCACGGAGCGCCTCACGCGATTCGATTATTGGGTTTCCGAACCGGCGACCACGAACAATCGCATGGCGCTTCGCAGCGTCATCGAAGCCTTTCGCACGATTTCGCGTAAGGGAACACGGTTTCGTGTCGTGTTCACATCAGACTCGCAGTATCTCGTGAAGGGAATGACGGAATGGGTGCACGGGTGGAGCGCACGAGGATGGAAGCGCAAGGGCGGCACGATCGAGAATCTCGAGTTGTGGCAAGCCGCTGTCGCCGAAGCTGGCCGTCATGTCGTGCAGTGGCGGTGGGTGCGCGGACACATCGGCCATCCGCAGAACGAGTATGCGAATTTTCTCGCGGTGCGGGCGGCGCGCGAACAAACCATGTCGTCGGGCGTCGTCGCGTCCGGTTTCGACGAGTGGCTCGCAGCGGAGCGCGCAAAGGGAAGAATGGCCGCGGAGCCAGACCCTTTTCCCTTGGAACGCCCCTTTCGACCGGCCCGCGCCTTGCCAGTCGTGACGAAAGGCTCACTCACGTCGTGATAAGGGGAAACGTGAGCGAGAGCCGATATGAAGCCCCTTATCGTGGGTCTGCTGCTTGGATTGGCCGTCGGGTACTGGCAAGGTTTTGGAGACGCCAGGAAAGGCAGAGACAATGTCGCCGTCCGAGTGCTGAACGCATTCGGCGCCAAAAAGATCAGAGCAGCGGAAGAGTCGCGCGCCAAGGTTACGGAAGAGGCGTCCCGACCCTGAGTTCCGCGTGCTGAACCAGAGCACCGCGCAATGATGGACGCACTCGATCGAACATTCCGGCATCTTCTCCAGACCATTCAAACGCGCTACCCCGCGTATGTGACGCAGCCGTTCGAGGTCGCGGAGCTCTATCAGAATATCTTGCCATACCGGCATCACCGCCGTGAGCTCGGATTGGAGACCAATCAGGAGTATGAGCTCGTGCTGCTCCAACTCCTCTCTGGAGCACGCGACTACCTGGTGGTGAACGACCAGATGCGCGAGCGGCTGGCACGCGAGCTGGCATCGCCGAACCCCGACCCGGGTGCTTTTCGCGAATTCTCAACTTCGCAGATCGCGCTGTCGCCGGCTGCGGTCCGGCGGTTCGAGAGCGGCGCCGCCGGCAGCGAGCCAGCGCTTGTTGGCGCTGCCAAGGCGTCCGCGACGGAAACGACGCAACGCATGCCATCGCAGCGCGCGGCTTCCGCGACATCGGTATCGACGGGGCCGCGAGCCACGTCGTCCGCAGCCACCGCGCCGGCGGCGATGCCCGCGCAGCCCGCGCCGCGACGCGCAGCCTCGAGCACAACCACTAACGCGAGTACGACTACGGTGAGCACTGGACCGCGCGCCGCGGCGTCGCCGGGAGCGTCGCGCCCTACGCAGACCATCGTTCCACAGGCCGGTGAGCAATGCCGCTACTGCAACGGCGCACTTCCGGCTGGCCGCCGAATCACATTCTGCCCGCACTGCGGGCAGAATCTCAGCGTGGTGAATTGCATGGCGTGCGGCACGGAGCTCGAGCTGGGTTGGAAGTTCTGTACGACGTGCGGCCGCCAGGTGTCGAGCGCTTGAGTTCGGCGCGGCGGCGCCTCGTTAGGCTCACGCGAGCGGCACGGCCATGATGCGGGAGAAAAGTCCGAGAGGGTGGCCGCTCGTTGCACTGGCGCTGTGCGCGTTCGCGGCGTGCGCCACCACCCTCGGTCAGTCGAGCGGAACCGACACCAGGACCGCGGGGACGAGCTCCATTTCGCCGGACGCCGACTGGCCGACGAGCACTCGTGAACACGTCGATCTCTGGCTGCACGGCTACGCGATGCTGACGAGCGATACGGCACGCGTCCCACTCTTTAGGCGCGCCTACCGACAGCGCATACGCGCCATTCGAAGCGCGCGGAATGCCTTCACTCAGCTGGACGCAAACGCCGACAAGCTCTCCGCGCGATTCGTGACGAACCCATCGCTCGTCAACGGTCAGTTCGTTCCCTTCTACTTCTCCTCGTTCGAGCAGATCCAACAGGTCACCGATCTATTCATTCGAGCCGAAGGCGATCCCAGGGCAACGAACGATCAAACGACACAGCAGCTCTTCGGCGTCCTGAACGGCGCCTTCCCGAGCGCTGCCGATCGGGATTGGCTGCGACTCTTCGTGCAGTCGCTCGGCGAGGAGAATTCCAGATTCTATCAGGCGTACTGGACAGACGAGACGGGGCGCCGCGCCGCGACACGACGCGCCGTCGATTCTGTGTGGCGCGTCTACCGGCCCAAACTTCAGCGTTTCCTCAACAATACCCAGCAGGCGAACGGGGAGCTCATTCTCTCCCTCCCGCTCGACGGCGAGGGCCGTACGATCGCCTATTCCAAGCTGCAGAATTCCGTCGCGGTCGGATTTCCGGATTCGGCCGGCGCGGCCGTCGAGGCCATTTACGTTCTGGCCCACGAGACCGTCAACGCCATCACCGCGACGGCCATAAGCGACAACGTGACGCCGGCCGAGCTTCGCAACGGTGCCCTCACGCGGTACGCCGCGAACGCGAACGTCAGAGCCGGCGCCATTCTCCTCCAGCGTGCCGCTCCGGAGCTCGTCGCCGGATACATGCGCTACTATGTGCGCGCGGCAGGAATCACGGCACCTGGTGCAGAGCTCAACGCGCTGTTCCTCTCGACTTTCCCGATTCCCGACGCGATTCGCGACGCCATCACGCGGCAACTCGACGTCGTGCTCGGCGGAATCTGAACCAAATCGCACGCCGTATATTTCGGCGTATGCCCAGCGACTCGAATTTGCCCTCACGCAATCCGACTTCGGGACTGGATCGCGGCGCGCTCGAGCGCGTGCTGTCGCGCGCCGCCGAGCTTCAGGCTGGCTCCGGCGAACCGGAAGAGGTCATGAGTGAGGAGCAGATTCTCGAGCTCGGAAAGGAAGTCGGTCTCTCGTCAGACCATCTTCGTCAGGCACTCGCCGAAGAACGCACACGCGTCGCTCCGCCAGCAAGCGAATCTGGCCTGAGTGCGAAGTTGCTGGGCGGTGCTCGTGTGGGCGCGAGCCGTACCGTGCCGGGCCGTCCACGTGACGTGCTCGATGCGATCGACGTGTGGATGCAGCGCCAGGAATGTCTGCAGCTCAAGAGACAGTTTCCGGATCGCATCGTCTGGGAGGCGCGTCGCGACCTGGTCGGGACCGTGCGTCGCGCGCTGAACGTCGGCGGGCGCGGCTACGCCCTTGCGCGCGCACACGAGGTGGCAGCGACTGCGGTCGCCGTCGACGGAGCTCGCACGCTCGTGCGCATCGATGCCGATCTCGCGCCCTTTCGAAGCAGCCTCGCGCGTCAGAGCTCAGGCGTGACCGTATTGGGCGTTGCCGCGGGCGGCGTGCTCGTCGCCTTGCATTTTGCAATTGCCGCGGCGGTCGCGCCGCCCGTGCTGATTGGCACGGGCGCGCTTTATCTCGCCCGTGGCATCAACTCGCGCACAGCAAGTGCGGCACAGCTTGCGCTGGAGCAGCTGCTCGACGGCCTGGAGCGCGGTGAGGTGACCAAGCCTCAGCCTTCGATTCTCAGTGCGCTTGCCGCCGCCGCCGCGGCGATCCCGCGCAAGTATTGACACCGCCAGAGGCGCCTAACGAAGCGGCCGCTCAACACGTGTCTCTTTTGCCGCCTCCTCGAGGATATCAGGGCGTGTTCCGCACCGACGAGCCCGCACGCGCAGTGTATTCGGAGGCGGCGGGCATCGCGCGCGTGCTGCCGCGCGCGGTGGCCGTTCCCAGCAACGAGGCGGACGTCGCGTCGCTCGTTCGGTGGGCTCGCGAGAACAATGCGCCGCTGATCCCGCGAGGCTCGGGAAGCAGCATGGCTGGCGGTGCCGTCGGCGACGGCGTCATCATCGATCTGAGTCGCCTGCGACGAGTGATCGCAGTGAATGCCCCCGATCGATCGATCGTCGTGGAGCCTGGCGTTCTGCGCGCCGAAGCGAACGGCGCCGCCGCGATGAAGGAGCTCCGCTTTCCCGTCGATCCATCGAGCGGCGATTTCTGCACGATTGGCGGAATGGCGTCGACGAACGCAGCGGGCTCGCACTCGCTCTCATTCGGCGCGACGCGTCCCTGGATTCGCTCGCTGCGCTGCGTCTTCGACGACGGCACCATCGCTGACGTGCGACGCGGTGCCGCACCGCCGATGCACGTCGCCGCCATCGCGCGATTCATGGAGCTCGGCCACCCAGCCATCGCCGCCGGCGAAGAGATTATGCGTGCCCAACACATCGGCGTCCGCAAGGAATCCTCCGGCTATGCGACGGCGGAGTACGCGCGGAGCTACGACCTGGTCGATCTGCTCGTTGGCAGCGAGGGCACACTCGCGATTTTCGTCGGTGTGGAACTGTCGCTCGCGCCCCTCGCTCAGGCGACGAGCAGTGTCCTAGGCGCGTTCCCGACTCTCGAGAACGCGGTCGACGCTGCCGGGCGCGCTCGCGAGAGTGGCGCGGTCGCGTGCGAACTTCTCGATCGAACATTCCTCGACGTCGCACGCTCCGGCGGTGGCGGCTCCGTCCGCGACGTGCCGAACGACGCGGAGGCCGTGTTGCTCGCCGAAGTCGAGGGCGACTCCGCCGCAGACGCAGAGGACGGCGCGCGAGCGATTGCGACACTCTTCGAGCAGTCGGGATCGACCTCGGTGCGGATCGCTCTCGACCAACCGACAGAGACCGAGCTCTGGGAGCTGCGTCACGCCGCGAGTCCAATTCTCTCACGTCTCGATCCGTCGCTGCGCTCGATGCAGTTCATCGAAGATGGCGCGGTACCGCCCGCGCGACTCGCCGACTATGTCCGCGGCGTCCGTGAGAGTCTCGCTCGCAATGGAATTCGTGGCGTGATTTTCGGCCATGCCGGCGACTCGCACGTCCACGTCAATCCACTCATTGACGTCTCGACCTCCGACTGGCGCAGTCGCATGGCGCGTATTCTCGACGAAGTGACGGAGCTCGTCGCGAGACTCGGCGGAACGCTTACCGGTGAACACGGCGACGGCCGACTGCGAACGCCGCTCCTCGAGCGTGTCTGGTTCGGCGACGCGCGGGCCCGCTTCGCACTCGTCAAGCACTGTTTCGATCCCGCGGGAATCTTCAACCCTGGCGTGAAGGTGCCGACAACGGGCGAGCGTGCTTTGGATCAGATCAAGTACGATCCTTCGCTCGCGCAGCTCCCGAGCGCGGCGGCAGCGGCGCTCGCGCGCGTCGAGCGCGAGCGTGCGTACGCGCGATCGAGACTCGAGCTGCTGGATGAGGCTGTGGTCGCGGCGCGCACGGGTTGACGCGTCGTGCGGTCGCGCCTTGCTTTGTCAGGCGCCGATCTTCCTGCCTCTCGCTCTCCTCGCCATGCCGCATTTCTACTACGAGCCCACGGTCACGCTTCTCGCACGACCGCTCTTCTCTATGCCAGTGCACCTTCCGGTGAACCTGATCGGCGAGAGCACGGACGGAGAGCAGCTCGCGGAGTTCGCGGGTCGCGTGTGCTACATGAGCCAGCACAATCCGGCGAAACGATCGACGCGCGAGTATCTGGACAATATCAAGAAGCAGGGACACGGCTCCGTGCTCGAGCACGCGAATTACACGGTGCTGCTCGAGGGCGTGAGCCGATCGCTCACACATGAGCTGGTGCGGCATCGCGCCGGGTTCGCGTACTCGCAGCTCTCGCAGCGATACGTCGATGAATCGGAAGCGAACTTCGTCGTTCCGCCCGCGGTGATCGGCGACACGAATCTCGAGGCGACGTGGCGCGAGCAGGTCGAGCAGGCGCAGCAGGCCTACGTGTCTCTCGTCGAGAAGCTGATGGAGCGATATGGGTGGGTTCCTGATCGCGTGCATCGACGGAAGATGGCGCGTGAGGCCGCGCGTGCGGTGCTGCCCAACGCCACGGAGACGAAGATCGTCGTCACCGCGAACGCGCGTGCGTGGCGGACGATGCTCGAGCTTCGAGCGAGCGAGGGCGCTGAGCTCGAGATTCGTCGCGCCGCGATCGCCATGCTGCGTCTCGTCTCGTGCGAGGCGCCTGGATTTTTTTCCGACTTCGAGATCTACGCCGCCGACGATCGTCGCGAGGCGGCGCGAGTGATCTACCACAAGGTGTGATCGGTGGACTGGCGGTTGGTGAAATCGGATTCACCAACAACCAATCACCAATCACCGGAAGATTTTCATTGCGCGAAAATTTCGCAGTTTGTATTTTGCGCCCGACTCGTACATGGCACCGCTCTTGCGCGACTCATCGTGCACAGCGTCACCAGCAACGAGCGCACGAGATGCACTCAAGACTCGGGACACGAGAGCGGCGACTCCGCGCCGCGGACGATCAAACGAGATCGGATGACGCGCATCGGTTTCGCGTACAATCAAAAGCCTGAAGAGTCAGCGGCGCTCGCGAGCGAGGACAGCGAGACACCGCGCTCGGAAGAGGAACCTCCCAGTACGCGCCGGGACGATGCGTCCCGGAGCCTGAAGGAGCCGACGGCGGCAAACGCCGCCGTCGCGTCTTCGACCGATGATCTCTACGCCGAATGGGATTCCGCGCAAACGATCGATGCGGTCGCGAGCGCGCTCGCTGCGTACGGTGAAGTCATTCGTCTCGAGGCCTCGCCGGATTTTCCCGAGCGCCTTCGAACCGAAAAACCAGACCTCGTCTTCAACATTGCCGAAGGACTCCACGGCGTGAATCGCGAATCGCACGTTCCCGCCATCTGTGAATTTCTCGGAGTGCCCTACTCCGGGAGCGATCCGCTCACGCTCTCGATCTGTCTCGACAAAGCGCGCGCGAAGGAAGTTCTCAGCTATCATCGCGTACCAACCGCGGCGTTCCTGCTCGTCGAATCGGCGGAAGATCTCGATCGGCTGCTCGGGGGGGCACTGCCGCTCTCGCCGCCGTCGGAGATCATGCCGCTCTTCGTGAAGCCCGTGCACGAGGGCTCATCGAAGGGAATCACCGAGCGAAACTTCGTTCGCAGCGCAGACGAGCTCGAGGCGCAGGTACGATTCCTTCTCGACACCTATGGGCAGCCGGTGCTCGTCGAGGAATTTCTACCCGGCGCCGAGTTCACCTGCGGAGTGCTCGGTAACGGAGCGGACGCACGTGTGCTGCCGATGGTCGCGATGAACTTCGACGCGCTTCCCAGTGGATCGGTTCCGATCTACGGCTACGAAGCGAAGTGGATCTGGGACCGGCCCGAACGTCCACTGGACATCTTCGCCTGCCCGGCGCCAATAAGTGAGACGATGCGTACTGCGATCGAACGTGTCGTCCTCCGTGCCTATCGAGTGCTGGGTTGTCGCGACTGGTCTCGCGTCGATGTCCGCCTCGATGCCGACGGCGTGCCCAACGTCGTCGAGATCAATCCGCTCCCGGGTATTCTGCCGAATCCCGCGGACAACTCCTGTCTCCCGAAGGCAGCGCGAGCGGCAGGATTGTCGTACGAGGAACTCATCCAGAGCTGTCTCTTGAACGCGGCGGAGCGGTGTGGTGTGACGATGCGTCGGCGCAGCGCGCGTGGTCGTCGCGTCGCGAGCGAGCGCTCACAGGCGGTCGCATGAAGATCGCGGTTCTCTTCGACGGCGCCTCTGCGCTCGCCAAGTCGCCCGATCTCCTGATTCTCGGAACGGTAGAGGCCATCGAACGCTCACTCGCGGCCGAAGGAAATCACGTCGTCCGCATCCCAATCTTGATGGATGGGCGTTGGATCGAGCGTCTCCGACGCGGCAAGTTCGATCTCGCGTTCAACGTCTGCGAGGGAATCGACGGCGTGGCGAACTTCGAGCCGCCCGTTATCGGCGTGCTCGAGTTATTCGGAATTCCGTACACCGGGAGCTCCAGCTATACGACGTCGCTCTGCCTGCGCAAACACGTCGTGAACGCGCTGCTCGAGCGTGCGGGCTTGCCGATTCCTCGCTTTACGACGGTGCGTCGTGGCGGCTCGCTGGCCTCGGTCGGCTTCCCGGCGATCTGCAAGCCGGCCGCTGAAGACGCGTCACTCGGCGTCGAACAGCGATCCGTCGTGCGCACGATGCGCGCGCTTACGGCGCGCGTCGACGCAATGCTCGAACGGTGGGACGAAGTACTCGTGCAACGCTTCATCCACGGGCGCGAAATCAACGTCGGCATCGTGGGTGACACGGTGCTTCCCATCTCCGAAATCGATTTCGGCGCGATGCCGCGCGGGATGTGGCGCATCGTCACGTATCAATCGAAGTGGCTCGTCGGCAGCGATGAGGACGTCGGCGCAGCGCCACGGTGCCCGGCGGAACTTCCGCCCAAGCTTACCTCGGAAATCCGGCGCATCGCGCTGAGCGCGTGGCGGCTCGTCGGCGGTCACGGCTACGGCCGCGTGGACATGCGCATCGACTCGTCTGGCAAGCCGTGGATCCTCGAGGTCAACGCGAATCCGGACATTGCACCTGACGCCGGCCTCGCGCGTATGGCCGCAGTTGCCGGCATCGAGTATTCGGCTCTCGTGCGCTCGATGTGCCAGGTCGGACTCGAGCGCAATCACGACGATCTCTCGGTGGAGGATGGGTGGGCGCTCGCGCAACGGTTATCAGGCGTTGCCGGCGAAATTGAACGGAGCGCACCGGCGTTCGATCTCTTCGAGGCAGAAGCGCGCGAGGAGACCGAACATGCGGTCGGCGATCACTGAAGACGGTGACCGCGGTGAGGCTCGGCGCGTTGCAGCGGACACACCGCGGACAACTGCGGGAAATCCTCGACGCGACAGCCGTCTTCCGTCCGGACGAAGTGCAGGTCGCGCTCGAGTTGTTCGATGACGCGATCAGCGGCGATTACGAATTCCTCGGCGGCTTCGACAACGACAGCCTCGTCGCCTACGCGTGCTTTGGCGCGACGCCTGGAACCGACCGCACGTTCGATCTCTACTGGATTGCCGTCCACCCCAACGCGCAGCGCCACGGTGGCGGGTCGAGCTTACTGGCGGAAGTGGAGCAGCGTCTCCGCGATCGCGGCGCACGACTCCTCGTCGTCGAGACGTCGTCACGGTCCGAATACGACGCGACACGACGTTTCTATCTCGCTCGGGGATATCACGAGGCCGCGCGCATGCGCGACTTCTACGCCATTGGCGATGACCGAGTGATCTACACAAAGGCCCTAACCACCAAGGCCCTCATCCCTAGCCCCTCATTCCATGAGTGATTGGCAAAAGATCCTGCACGAGGGCGTCGACACGCTGGACAAGCTCGCGACTCGCTTCGGCGACGCGATCGACGTCGACGCACTCAAGCCGGCGTTCGAGAACTTTCAGATGCGTATCACGCCGGCAGCGCTCGAGCAGATCAAGGAAGTGGGCGATCCGATGTGGAATCAGTACGTGCCCACGGTGCAAGAGCTCGAGATAGTCGATGGCGTGATCGACTCGCTCGACGAAGATGGTGACTCGCCGGTGCCGAATATCACGCATCGCTATCCAGACCGCGCGCTCTTCCTCGTCAGTCCCGTGTGCGCGAGCTATTGCCGGTTCTGCACGCGACGGCGAAAGGTTGGTGATCCGGAGAAGATTCCGCTCAATCAGTACGATTCCGCATTCGCCTATCTCGCCGAGCACACGGAGGTGCGCGATGTGATCCTCTCGGGCGGCGACCCGATGATGCTTTCCGATCGGCGGCTCGAGTACATCCTCCAGCGGCTGCGGGCGATTCCGCACATCGAGATCATCCGCATCGGCAGCCGCATCACGTCACATCTTCCGGAGCGCATCACGCCCGAGTTCTGCGAGATGGTGCGCAAGTACCATCCCGTGTACATGAACACGCACTTCAATCATCCGAGCGAGCTCACGCCGGCTTCGGTCGCCGCGCTTGCGCGGTTAGCTGACGCTGGCGTGCCGCTGGGTTGTCAGACAGTTCTCCTCAAGGGGGTGAACGACGACCCTTACATCATGAAGGAGCTGATGCAGAAGTTGCTCAAGGCGCGCGTGCGTCCGTATTACATCTACATGGCTGACCAGGTCGCCGGCGGCGAACACTTCCGCACGCAGGTCGAGAAGGGTCTGGAGATCGTGAAGGCGCTGCGCGGCTGGACTTCGGGCCTCGCCGTTCCGCACTTCGTGATCGACGCGCCAGGTGGTGGAGGTAAGGTCCCGCTTCTTCCTGAGTACGTCGAAGAGATCAATGAAGACGAGGTGATCTTCCGCAACTACGAAGGGAAGCGATTCGTGTACAAGCAGCCACGTCAGCCCGTGAGCGTATCGGGATGCGACGACATGGCCCCGGCGGCGCAGGATGTGGTGCCGATACAGATCGCCAAGAAATCAGCGCCGCGAGCCCGGCGACGTCGAAAGACAGGCTCGTGACGGTGCGACCTAACGATCACTTCCGCGTTACGATGATCGCGCCCGCTCCGTGGCCCGTGCCGTAGCGTTGCGTCGCGTCCGTGCCGCTGAGATACTGGATCTCCTTGACATCGCTGACGGGAATCTGCGCGAGCGCGTTCGGGCCGCCCATCCGCGTGTTGTCCACGTACACGACGATCTCCTGGGGGCCCATGGTGAGCGATGACGACTGACCGCCGTGCGTCTGAAGGAAATTCGGCCGCAGTCGTCTCACCGCGTCGAGTGCAGTCTGCACGTCAACCTTCGCGAGCTCCTCGGAAGTAATGACATCGCGGGAGCCGTGGGCCCGAGATGGATCCGACGAGGATTGCTGCGTGGCACTCTGGCCGGCGGGAGAAGATGCGCACCCCGGTATGAGCACCACGATGGCGGCGGCGACGATCAGCAGCGAACGAGTAGCCATGGCGACCTCGATTACGACAAAGTGAGCTGGCGAATCCGAAACGTCTTCAGCGATTCAGTACTGAATGGCACCTGCGCCTTTCCTGATTAGTGAACGGCGGCTTCCTCTTCCTTGTCCTTTGATGCCTCGTCGATCACACGCTGTGCGACTTCGTGCGGTACTTCTTCATACCCTTTGAATCGCTTGGTGAAGGTCGCGCGACCCTGCGTCATGGACTGTAGCGTGCCGGCGTAGCTATGTAGCTCCGCCTCCGGCACGATCGCTCGCACATGCGCGCCGGCGATCGCGCCGTCGGAATCGAGGCCCTCGGTGCCGAGAATCTGGCCCCGCCGCGCCGAGAGATCTCCCAACACATCGCCCATGTACTCGTCAGGCGTCACGACGTCGATCTCATCGAGCGGCTCGAGGAGCACGGGCTTGCATTTCGGCGCAACGGTCTTGAACGCGAGAATGCCCGCCATCTTGAACGATTGCTCATTCGAGTCCACAGTGTGGTACGAGCCGTCGAAGACCTCGACTTTGAAGTCGACGACGGGATAGCCAGCGAGCACGCCGCGGACAGACGCTTCCTGAATTCCTCGATCGACAGCAGGGATATACTGACGGGGGATGGCGCCGCCAACGATCTTGTCGATGAACTCATAGCCGCCGCCGCGTTGCGCCGGCGCGATGCGCACCCAGCAATCGCCGAACTGGCCACGCCCGCCTGTTTGCTTCTTGTGCTTCCCTTGGCCCTCGGCCCGTCCCTTCAGCGTCTCTCGATAGGCAATCTTCGGCCGCGTCATTTGCGCCTGCACGCCGTACTTGCGTCGGAGCTTCGCCATCGAGATTTCCAGATGCCGCTCGCCGACACCCGAGACGATCGTCTCGTGTGTCTCGGCGTTGTAATGCGTCTGGAAGGTCGGATCCTCCTCGTGCAGCTTGTGCAGACCCGCCTGCAGCTTCTCTTCGTCTGCGCGCGCCGCAGCGTGAACTGCCATCTCGATGATCGGCTCTGGGAAATCGACCTGCGGGAGACGCACCGGATGTTCCCGAGTCGACAGCGTGTCGTTGGTGTGCGTGCTCTTCAGCTTCGCCACGCAGCCGATGTCGCCCGCGCACAGCCGATTCACTTCGACGCGCTCCTTGCCCTGCGCTACGGAGAGATGATTGAGCTTCTCCGGCGTGTCGCGCGTTGCGTTGAAGACTTCCTGACCATTTGCGATGCACCCGGAGAAGATGCGGAAGAAGCTGACGTCGCCCACGTGCGGCTCGGACATCGTCTTGAACACGAGCGCGCTGAAGGACTTGGTATCGTCCGCGTGAATCTCGATGGTCGCGTGTCCTTCCGCGCCCTTGAACGCGTGCACCTCCTCCATCTCGAACGCGTTAGGCAGGAGCTCGACGATGGTATTGAGCACCGCCTGCACACCGTAATTGAGCTCGCTGGAAACGCAAAAGAGGGGGAAGAGTTCCATTTTCTTCATCGCTTCCTTCATCCCCGCGATCGCCTCGTCGCGGCCGATCTCGCCGCCCTCGAGATATCGCTCGAGCAGAGTGTCGTCGGTCGATGAAATGGATTCGATCAACTCCTGGTAGTAACGATCGAATTGCGTGCGATAATCCGCCGGTATGTCGACTTCCTGGAACTCACCGCTCTTCGAACCGTGTTTGAACAGCAGGGCCTTCTTCGTGAACAGATTGATGACGCCATGGAAATCGGGACCTTCGCCCAACGGCACCTCGACCGGAATCACCTTGGAGCTGAGTCGTGTCTTGATCTGCTGATAGATGCGATCGAAGTCGGCGTGCTCCTTGTCCATCATCGAGACGACGAACAGGACAGGATCGCGACGCCGCACGGCCGCGCGGAACATCCGCTCCGTTCCGACCTCGACGCCGCTGTTCGCGCTGACGACACACAGCGCGCCGTCGGCTGCCGCCAATCCAGCGACCGCGTCACCCTGAAAATCGAGAAACCCCGGCGTGTCGATGATGTTGATCTTGGTGCCGAGCCACTCCGCATGGGCGACACCGAGATTGATCGAGTAGCCGCGTTCGAGTTCTTCTGGCGCTGTATCGGTGAGCGACGTTCCGTCCTTCACCGATCCGTGGCGCTTGCTGACACCTGACACGAAGGCGAGCGCATCGACCAAACTGGTCTTGCCGCTCGCCCCGTGTCCCACCACCGCGATGTTTCGGATTTCCGAGCCTTTGAACTCCCTCATGAGTCGCGCTCCTTCAGCCTAGCTGAGTGAACCGATCTTGGGCGCGGCCCCGAGCCACGCCCGCAGAGTTTCATCTCCGGCGTCGTCCTCGCGCATTATGTCTTCGATCGCGATCGCGCGACCCGATTGTCGCGCGTCGCTGATGCATGTGAAGACCACGGCGCGCGCCGTGAGAGCGGCGCTCCATAAGCGGCCCGATTCGTCGGCGAACACGCGCTGTTCGTCGCTACGCGCCTGCTTGGTTGGTCGGCGAGTGAACGGCCGTGACATTCTCCCTCCCTCTATCGATACCCTCGCGTTTGAATCGAGATGCGTCAAGAGGGAATCACGGGCTCGACCTTTCCGCTGAGCGGCCAGAGCCTTGGGTCATCGAAGAGGAGCAGGAGCGAGCGCAGCGTGCGAGCGACTCCAAACAGGCTTGCCGCGAGCCCGAGTAACAGCAACGCACTGAAAGAAGAGAGGGGAGCCGACGGGCCCCCCTCGCTAATCTCTCAATCGCCCTCGGCTTCGAATGCCAGGCCCTCGGCCTCGCGCATTCGATCCAACATGGTCTCGAGCGGAGAGAACATCGGCGCCGTGAGACCAACGATGGGTCCGATCGAAACCGTGATCGCGCGCCGTGCTCCTTCGGGCCAATCCGGCATTGACAAGCCGGCGACCAATCGACGAATGAGCTGACCGCACTCCGCGAGCAACCGGCCCGCCGTCGAGTGCAGAATCTCGAGCGGGATCTCGAGGTCACGAGTCATCAGCTGACCCGTGTTCACATCGCGCCAGGCTGCATCGCCAATCGCGCCACGTTCCGGCCACACACCAAGATGACGAATGGCCTCCAAGCTATTTCCGCTCGACCGATGACACTCCACGGCAGCTGCCAGCGCGAGAGCGAGAGACTCCGGACTCGGCGCTCCATACAGCGTCACGATGTCGCGCGAGGGGCGTTCCGCGGATGCAAGCGGAGACGGCACCGAATTCACGTGCGCGAGCACCGGTGAGTGATCAGGGTTTTCTTCGAGCATGACGAGAACGTCCATGCCCTCCTCCTGAAGATGATACGACTCGAGCATCGCACCCTCCGCCCTACTCCCAATAGCCTGACGATTCCCTAGCGCATTCCAAGACGCCGGTGCGCAAGCTGAGCGTCATCAGGTCCAACCCGTCCACACGTGCGATGTTCCAGTAAAACTGTGGTGAACACCTTTACAGTCACATCGCGGTTGCAACGCTGTCACATTGCACCGAACGGTCAAGAACTTTTACACACGAGAAGGGGCAAAGCGCATGCCGATCGGCAAAGTAATGGCGATGACCACGCCGATCGCGATGAGATTTCCCGGGGTGAGCACTAGGGTGATTGACCCGGCGAAGGTCCGCGCGGACACAAAGACCGCGGCGATTGCAGCGCCGGCAATCGCGATCGCCCAGGCAACCGGATGCTCACCCTGCTCGCGGGTGACCGCAGCGTACGCGACGCCAAACGAGAGCATCGCCGCGACGTGCACGAGCGCGCCGGCAAGGACGTACAGCGGTCCGAACGCGGCTTGGGTGCCTGTTCCAAGTACAACCGCGCCTATGGCCGCAAAGACGCGTTCTGGCGCGCCTACGCGCACTCCATAGCCCCAGAGCATCCCTGTCGTGGCCGCGGCCGGAATCATCCCGACCGTGATGCCCCTTACGATCATCTGGCGTTGCACCGCACAAAGAAATGCCGTGTTCAGTCTCCTCTCAAGTCTCAAAGAGCGACACTCGTTCCTACTCGTGTCACTCAACTGTGCCGAGCGTCAGCGACAGATCGTCGCGTGTCCGCATCATCAGTTGATGGAAGATTCGATTGGTAACCGTACTTGCCGCACGCGGACGCTCCACTAACTTGGCCCACCGCATGTTTGCCGCCGTTGAAGCCGCCCGCATCCTCGTTGTCGAGGATAGCGCCGAGGTAGTCTCTCTGCTCGAGCGAGTGCTTGGCGAGCAGGGTTATGACGTGAGCGCAGCGATGGACGGTGAAACAGGCCTCGCGCGCGCGCTCGATGAAACGCCGGATCTGGTCATCCTCGATCTCGGACTGCCAGGGCGAGACGGTCTTCAAGTCGCAGCTGAGCTGCGTCGTCGCGGTATCCACGCGCCACTGCTCATGCTCACCGCTCGCGGAGCGGTCGCCGATCGCGTCTCCGGACTCGAGGCAGGTGCCGACGATTATCTCGCGAAGCCATTCGACGCCGAAGAGCTTCTTGCGCGAGTGCGCGCGCTGCTGCGTCGCTCGGCGTTACGCACGCGGGCCGCACAGCTCAGGGTGGGCGACGTACTGCTCGATCCACTCACGCGAGAGGCGTGGCGCGCCGGGCATGCGTTGACGCTGACCCCGCGAGAGTTCGCGCTGCTCGAGTACATGATGCGCCACCCCGGCCGCACGCTCACGCGCGCGGCGATTGTCGCGCAGGTCTGGAAGCAGGGACCGGGCGATCCGGACCCGACCAACATCGTCGACGTGTACATGGCGTATCTGCGCAAGAAGCTCGAGGCGAACAATCGCACGGCGATGATCTTCACAGTGCGTCGCGTCGGATATGTCTTTCGCGCATCGTCCGAGGATACCGACTGAGGAGTACGCCGAAGGACGAGCTGCGTGCCCGCTGCGAGTGCAGGTCTTTGCTCGATCGGCGTTGGGATTTGCTCGATCGCCGCTGGAATTCGATCGACCGGCGTTGGGATTTTGCTCAAGCGGCGGCAGAATATGAACGAACGCCACCAGGATTTGGTTGATCGACGCTGGAATTTCCTCGGTCGCCGGTGGAACATGACCAATGGCCGCTGGGACTTGGTTGATCGCCGTTGGAATTTGACCAATCGCCGCTGTCATTGGCTTGATCGGCGCTGGAATTTCCTCTGTCGGCGCTGGAATGTGATCGAGCACCATTGGGATTTGCTCGATCGGCGCTGCTATTTGCTCGATCGGCGCTGGAATTCGCTCGATCGGCGCTGGTATTCGCTCGATCAGCGTTGGGATTTCCTCGGCGGCCGCTGGAATTGCCTCGATCGCCGCCGCCGTTCGCAGGATCGACGGTAACTCTTGTACGATCGGCGGCGCCGTTAGGCATACCACCAGTGCTGTTTCTGCGATCGACGCCGTTGTTTGCCCGCTCGAGTCCCTGGTTTCAACGATTGAGCGCGCCTTTTCAAAGCTCCAGCGCGCTTTTCGAAGATCCCGTGTGCTTCTTCGAAGATCCAGCATGCTTTTGGGCAGATCCAGCGTGCTTTTCGAGGACGCTGCGCGCCTTTGCGACGATCCAGCATGCGTTTGCGAAGCTCGAGCGTGCTTTTGCGAGGATGCAGCGCGCTTTTCGAGGATCGGCCGCGCGCTTTCTAGAATCGAGCGCTGGCTTTCCAGGACGCAGCGCACCTTTTGCGAAAGGGGCCGCACCGTTTCGGAGCGGCATCACCCTTTTTTTGAATCACGCGACGACACTCGGGAACGACCTCACGCCGGCGTGGAACACGCGCATGGTCTGGCGAGGACGCATCGCGCTTTCACGAAACTTCACGTTGCCCGATCGGAGATAGGGCTCACCGCGCTCGGAAACGAGCTCGACGAAGCGGTTAGGCAGCTCACCGAAAGAAAACGGGGGGCCAAACTGGAGCTCGGCGGAGTTGATACAGTAGCGGCGTTACCAAAAAAGTTGGAAGCCGACTAAGACATTTTCAGAATGGCAACGTCTTTAATACGGAGCGCACAAACGAAACGAGCAGACTAGTGAGAATGCCGTCGCCGGCGTTCCTATCAGTAGGAGGCATAACGGCAACGCCGTGGCGCCGGGCGCGAAGGACGCGCACGCCCGGCCGGCGGTCGTCACGCGTCCAACACACACCTCCAGGGAGGATAGGGCGATGAACAAGTATCAAGCGAAGGTCCTGCAGTGGGCCCGTCGGGTCCGCGACTTCCTCAGCGAGTACGACGTCAAGAGCGACCTCGCCGAGCTCACGACGCTCAGGCAGGAGCTCGACGACACGCTCGATCAGCTCACGGCGGATGCGGCGGCGCAGGAGGCCATCACGAAGCAGTCGCTGGTGCAGACGACGGAGATCCGGCGGCTCCGAAAGACGCTCCGCGACACCCATCTCAAGCCCATCGTCCGCATGAGCCGCACGATGGAGCTCGAGATCAACGGGACGGAAATCACGTTCGCGTTACCGAGCGAGAAGGTAAACAGCGAACGCCTCGCCGCGGCGAGCGACGCGATGGGGGCGGCCTTGAACGTGGTAGGGCCGCAGTTCACGGCGCGCGGCTCTGCGTCGAACTTCGTGGAGCAGTTGAGCACCGCCACGAAGACGCTGCGCGACGCGATTGACCAGCGCTCCGCGCAAGTGGCGCGGCGGATCGGCACGACGGCGGCGATGCTGGGACATGAGACTCGCGTCATCCAGCTCGTGCGCGTGATCGACACGTTGGTGCGACCGGTGATTCAAAGTGATCCGGAGTTACTGGCGACGTGGGCGAGCGTGGTGGCCTTGCCTCGATCGTCGAAACCCGCTGGAGGCGTAGTTGCGATATCGGCGGGATCGACATCGCCGGCGACCCGGCTCGCGGCGACCAGTGCGGCCGGGCAGGCAGCGGAAGCAGCAGCGTAGCCGCTGCATGGTACGTCGCGTCGCGTCGGATATGTTTTTCGCGCAGCGTCCGAGGTGACGAGTGATCGAGGGATAAAGGGAATGCAAACGGGGCGCCGCAATCGCGGCGCCCCGTTTGGCGTTGATCGAGTACTATTCGTTAGGGATTTACAATAACCGATAGCAGGCTGAGGCTATCGGCCAGCACCGGACCGAATAGGCTGGCATCGACGAACGGTGCCGCAATGTTCGTCGGATCGACATTACACGTGCCATCGGATCCGACCGACGGACACGAGAAACCAGCAGTAACCAAGTAGCCGCTGAAATGCTTGACGCGACGCCACACGAGACCCGTCTGCAGGTCGACGTGAGTGACCATCGATGCGTCGCCGGTCGACCGTACTTCGTCGACGTGCGCCGATCCGCCCGTGGGCACGTAGAGAATCGCGAAATTCTGGAAGAACGAAGACGCAGGCGAGAGCTGTCGAACACCGTTGCTGGTGAGCAGCGAACTATATGCGCTCGTCTGGATGGTCACCCAGCCCGCGCTCGGTCTGAACCGAAGATCGGGCTGGAAGTCGACGCTCACGCCGTGCCCTTGCTTCTTTGCGACCACGTTCACCGTGACGTTTTTCGTCGCCGGTCTGCAGTCGTCGTCCCAATGCTTCACGCCGTACTTCGTTGTTGCGGGATCGCAGACAGCGTCCGCGGGCACGACGATATCGAAATCACCAACGTGATACGTACCGCCGTTAGGCGAAAGCTCGAGCGTCCCGAGTATCGTACGGTTGGCGTTGGATCCGTTCTTCGAAAAGGACGCCGCAGCAGAAGCGGAGAGGGGATCCGCATTGCGCGTGGGAGCAACGGCATCCCGGCACGCGACGGCAAGCGCCGCAACTGCACCCACGAGCAGGAGGAGGGATTTACTTCGCATAGTCGTCGTCGACCAATGTGGGTAAGGGCCCGCCCGCGAACTCATCGGACGAGGGCGAACCAAGGCGCCGGCATCGACACCAAGCTAAGATGTTGTCACAAGGTCCGCCAGAGTCGGACTTGATGCCGTGAGTTGTATCACCCACTGATCAACTCATTGAATCGCTTCGCGATACCAGTGTATCCAAATTCGTCTATTGGTGATCTGAATCGCTCAATCCACGTGCGCATCAGATCAGGGGCCAAAGTGATCAATGTTCTCGAGCATGTCGCGGTTAGCCACGCCGCCGTGTAGAGGTCGGAGGATTCGGCAATTGTGACCGCAGACTCATATCGTCCGATTGCTTCCTCGACTCGGTCATCGGCCACAAGCAGCATCACCGCAAGAGCTTCTGCAAATTCTCGACCTTGGAACCAATCAGAACGCCGGCTCAGTCGGTCCTGTATCTCCTCATTGCCCTCGCGCGCCTTCTCAATCTTGCCGCCTTCCAAACTGCAGAGCCCAACGGCAGCTAGAGAACCGATCTCGACATCGTCCGCACCAATTCGCTGCGCCAGCGAAGCCGTCGCTTCGTAGAGCTCGGCGCCCACCTCCCAGGCTCGGTTTTCCCACTCCACGTGCGCCATGTTGTATAGCGCGTAGAGCTGGATCTCGCTGTTTTTCACGGCCGCGACCAAGGCAAGCGCCTCACCGAGGAGTTCGCGAGCGCGTTCATAATCGCCGCTGCGGTGGTAGCTCACTCCCAGGTTGAGCGCCGCGATACCCCACAGGTCTGGCATTCCAGCTGACCGTGCCAGCGAGATCGCCGTGGTGTACGAGCTTCGCGCGTCATGCCAGGCATTTCGCCAGGCCGCGATGTTTCCGAGGTTATTGAGGCAGCGCGCTTGGCCACGCGTATCGCCTGTTCGTTCGGCGATGGAGAGAGCTTGCCGATAGATCTGTTCTGCTCGATCAGGTTCTCTCTGTTGAAGCGTCGCAGCCAGACGATTAAGGGCCTGAGCCAGGAGCATCTGGTCGCCATGGGCCGTGGCTGTGTCGACACACTCGTTCGCCGTTCGCTCCGCCTCGGCGTCGTCACCCAGACGACCGTGCGTCTGCGACAGCATCATCAATATCTCGATGCGTTCGGTGACGAAGCCAAGCGCTCGCGCCTCGTAATCGAGCTGCAACAAGCTCTCGAGCGTTAGCTTCGCGGGGTGCGCTAGTTCCTTCCGTGCCCGCTCACGCATTCTTCGAAGGGTGAGCGCACGCCGCGCGTCACGTTTGCCGACGAACCACTCGATCGCCAGATCGCAGAGCTCTTCCGCTTCGTCGAAGCGGCCCGTGATCTCCGCAAGTGTCGCGAGACGGACGCGCACCTCCGCGAGCTCGCCCGGTGTCGAAGTATTGCGGCTGCCCACGTTCAGAAAACCATTCGCCGAGGCATATGCGTAGACACGTTCCGCGTGCTCGGCGGCGATCAACGCGTGCAGGTACGCCGGCGACACGCTGCCCGCCGCATCGTAATGCAGCGCGATCTCGGACGCCCGTGAACGGTCCCGACGCTCGATGGCCTCGGCCACGCGCTGATGCGTCTGGCGCAGCCGATCGTGCGCCATCGATTGCACGAGTGCCTCGACCATGTGCGCGTGGGCGAATATGTAGCCGCGGCCGCCGCGCTCATATGATGGCTTGAGAATGCCAGCCGCCAATCCCTCGGATAGAGCCAGTTGGACCGCCGCCTCGCTTCCCGCACCCGCCTCGACCACGAGTCCGACATCGAATTCGTCGCCAATCACCGCGGCGATGCTCAGCACGGCTTGCGTACTCGACGATAAACGACTTAGCCGGCGCGCGATGAGTGCCGATAGACCGATTGGCAGGCGAAGCTCCGAGACCGGTGTCCACTGCCAGTGGCCCTCCACCTGCCAGAGCGCGTTCTCCTCGACGAGCGCGCGCAGCAGCTGCGCGATGAACAGTGGATTCCCTTCCGTATGCCGATAGATGAAGGCGAGCAGCTCACGGCCGACCTCCTGTCCGTGCATCGCGCCCTCGAGCCAGCGCTTGGCGTCGTCGCGCGTGAGACGCGGCAGCGTGATCTCCCGATAGACGGCGCTTCGCGTCAGCTCCTGGCGTCGTTCGGCAGCCTCGGCATACGCCGCCTCGGTGCGAAACGTCATCGCGATGAGTAAACGCTCATTCTCGAGCTGCTGACACACGTGCTCGAGCACATCCCACGAGGCCACGTCCGCCCATTGCATCTCGTCGAGCAACAACACCAAAGGTCGTCGCTGCGCGACACTGCGGATGTACTCGGCGATCTCGTCCAACAGCCGGTATTTGCTGCCCCAGCGCGAACCCTCCGGCGATGACTCGCCCGCGATCGCCGGCACGAGAAAATGGAGTTCGCGCCACGGGCCGCTGGGCGCTTCCGGCAATCGGTGAAGCGCGGCGATCAAAGCCGACCAGACGCCGTATGGCTCGCGCACCCTGTGCTCGCGGGAACGACCGACCACGAGCGAACCGCCACGCAAGCGGATCTCGGGCTCCAGCTGTCGCACGAGCGTCGCCGTGCCCGACCCCGCTTCGCCAAGGATGGCGACCGCTCGCGGCGTCCCGTTTACCGCCTCGACGAGGTGTCGAACGAGTGCTCCGAACTCCTCGTTCCGGCCGGCGAATCGCTCGATGTCGAGCCCGCGCTGTGGTGGCTCGTCCCCAGGTAGGCCGGCCAGCGCAGCGCCGTCGCGGCCCTGCGACTTGAGGCGTACGCGAGCGGCGTCGGCGGCGGCATGCAGAGCTTGATACGTGGCGCCATGTTCGGGCGCAGTCGCTACCCCGATCGAGATCGTGACTCGCGGCGCCGGCGCGTGGTCCGTGCTCGGAAAGAGATGGCCGCGCACTGCTATGCAGAGCCGCTCGGCGACCTCGCGTGCCGCAGGCGCCGAAGCGCGAAGAAGCGCAACGAGCTCGTCCCCGCCAGGATGCGCGACCAACTCTCCTTCACGAAGATTGGCGCGCGCGAGATCGAAGATCGTCCGCAATACGGACTCTGCGTACGGTTGACCAAACTCCTTGGCCAGCCGTCGGTAGTGATCGATATCGGCTACGAGCAACGCAACTGGACGACGCGCAGCGCCCGCCTCGGCGACCGATGCCGTGGCGGTGTCGACGAAGGCGTCGTACGTAGCGAGCCGTCGCTGTTGATCGAGAAGAATGAGATGCTCCTGCCGGCAGGGCGCTCGCAGCCGTGGCCAGAGTGGCTTCGAGTCGGGGGTAAAGACAACCGTAAGAGCGGAGGCCCGAATGACGCAAGGGGAAAAGACGCGATTTGGGTCATATAGTCTTCATGCGAGCCAGCTTCCGCGGCCTGTCGCATCCTTAACGATGGGACCTCCGGCGCCGTCCACCAACAGTCGTTTCTTCCCGTTATCGAGTAGTGTGACTCCCATGCGCGTTACGACCTTTTCATTAGGGTTGGCGACCATAGTTGTGGCCGCATGTTCGACCGGCAGGCCCGTCGGATCGACGATGCGATCCGCGGCTGTTCCCGCGCCGGTCGCGAGCCCCCTGGTCGCGATCTCGGCGGAGCCCAGGGAACTGCTGCCCGACGAGCAAGTGGAGCAGGTCCTCAATCGCCTGAGCTTCGGTGCGCGTCCCGGCGACGCCGATAAGGTACGTGCGATGGGCGTCGACAGATGGATTGCGACGCAATTGCAGCCGGACCGAATCGATGACGCAGCCGCCGACCAGCTGGTGTCGGAATATCAAACGCTCCATGAGAGCACGTCCGATCTGGTCGAGACGTTCCGCCAGGTGCAGCAGGCACGTCGCCGCGAGCAAATGCAACTGCGAAACGAAGGCGACACGGCGAGCAAGCGCGATGCGCGACGCGAAGCGCTCGCGAACGATCCGCAATTGCGCGATCTCGCGCGTAAGGCGCAGAAGATCGTCGGCGACGTGCAGTCGGCGAAGCTCGCGCGCGCAGTGGTGAGTGAGCGACAGCTCGATGAAGTCATGGTCGATTTCTGGGAGAACCATTTCTCGGTGTACTCGGGCAAAGGGCAGACGCGGTTATTCCTGGCCTCGTACGATCGCGACGTAATTCGTCCACACGCGTTGGGAAAATTCCGAGATCTGCTCGAGGCCGTCGCGAAGAGTCCCGCAATGCTCTTCTTCCTCGACAATTGGCAGAGTGCCGCGGACAGCT
Organism: Gemmatimonadaceae bacterium; assembly: GCA_036496605.1. Taxonomy (NCBI): domain Bacteria; kingdom Pseudomonadati; phylum Gemmatimonadota; class Gemmatimonadia; order Gemmatimonadales; family Gemmatimonadaceae; species Gemmatimonadaceae bacterium. Next base: position 107,468 of record DASXKV010000032.1, read on the forward strand.
TGCATCCGACACTCGCATCGGCACGTCAGCCCGTGCGTCGGTACGGTGGTGGTCTGCGCCCGAACTTCGGTCGCTTTCCGCGGACCGTTGGGGCCGCCGCGCCCGCACCGCAGCGCCGCGCGCGTGGACTGAACGAGAACTACGCACGCGAGCTGATGGAGCTGCACACGCTCGGTGTCGACGGCGGCTACACGCAGAAGGACGTCATCGAAGTCGCGCGCGCGCTCACTGGCTGGACGATGAATCCGCGAAATGGCGAGTTCGTGTTCCGACCGGAGATGCACGACGCCGGCGAGAAGATCGTGCTCGGCCATAAGCTCAAGGCGGGACAGGGAATCGAGGATGGTGAGCAGGTGCTCGACATCGTCGCGCACCACCCATCCACGGCGCGCTTCATCACGACGAAGCTCGTTAGGCACTTCGTGAGCGACACGGCTCCGGCTCCCGTGGTCAATCGGTGTTCGGCCGTCTTCTCCAAGACCGACGGTGACATTCGCGAAACGATGCGCTGCATCGTCACCTCCCCGGAGTTCTTCAGCCGAGCGGCGTATCGCGTCAAGGTGAAGACGCCGTTCGAGGTCGTCGCGAGCGCGCTGCGCGCCATGAACGCGCAGCCGGACACGACGCCGCGCACCGCACAGTTGGTCGCGCGTCTCGGGCAGCCGATCTTCGGACGACAAACACCGGATGGTTGGCCCGATCGTGGCGACGCGTGGATGAACACCGGCGCGATCCTCAATCGCATCAACTTCGGGCTGGCGCTCGCGGCCGGTCGCGTTCCGGGCGCGACGCTCACAACGTGGCCGTATGCGTCGTCGCTCCGCGGCGAAAGCCGATCGGCCCAGGTGGATGGCGTGATCAAGTCGATCCTCGGCGGACAGTCGTCTCCGGAGACACGATCGATCCTGATGTCTGGCGAGAACCCCCTTGTCGGCAAGCTCGCCACGGCCGACTCGTCAGGCAGCGACATCATGGACAATCCGATGTCAGACGACATGGCGAACGAGCGCCCGCGACAAGCCGGCAAGGCCGTCGCGAAGAATGGTCGGCCGCGGCCCAATGCCGCGTCACCGCTCAATCGACCGGTGAATCTCGAGGGCCTTGCCCAGGTTGTCGGTCTCGCGCTGGGCTCACCGGAATTCCAACGTCGTTAGGCATCGGACTGACGCCTATCGAGCATCGAGGTATCGTATGAATCGTCGTGTGTTCATGAAATCCGGCGCGATGTCGCTCGTCACGATGGGGCTGAGCCCTTCTTTCCTGCGCCGGAGCGTGTACGGAATGGATCTGCTGCGCGGGGCGTCGACGTACGGCAATGGCCGGGGGAAGATTCTCATCTGCCTCTTCCAGCGCGGCGCGGCCGACGCGCTGAACGTCGTCGTGCCGCACGGCGAGGCGGCCTACTATCGAATGCGGCCTTCGATTGCCATTCCGCGTCCTGTGTCCGGCGCCGCGCAAGCGGCGGTGGATCTGGATGGATTTTTCGGCCTGCACCCATCGCTCAGTCCGATGAAGGAATTGTGGGACCGAGGTCTGCTCGCGCCGGTGCACGCGGTCGGAAGTCCGAGCAACACGCGCTCGCACTTCGATGCGCAGGACTACATGGAGAGCGGAACGCCCGACAACAAGGGTACGCCCGACGGTTGGCTCAATCGCTATCTCGCTACGCGCGGAACGTGCGAGGAATGCGCCCCGGACGCGCAACTCGCCGGCAACCGGAAAGAGAGCTCCAAACCGTCGGCGTTCGAGGCCGTGGCGATGACGCCACAAACGCCTCGTATTCTCGAGGGACCGGCGCCGGTCATCGCGATGAACAGTCTCGACGAGTTTTCGATTCGAACGAATGGCAGTGAGGCCGAACGAATCGAAGCTCTGTATCGCACCGGGTCGGCTGACGTCGTTCACGCCGCGGGTGGCGAGATGTTCGAGGCGATGAAGATCCTGCGCTCGGCGAATCCGCAGCAATACATCCCGCAGAACAGCGCCGACTATCCACGGTCACCGTTTGGCCAGCATCTGCGCCAGATTGCGCAGCTGATCAAGGCTGACGTCGGACTCGAAGTCGCCTTCGCGGACGTCGGTGGCTGGGACACGCACGTCAATCAGGGTGGCGCGACGGGGCAACTGGCAGCGCGACTCGATGACTTTGCGAAATCGATTCACGCGCTCGTCACCGATCTCGGCGAGCGGATGGCGGACGTGGTGATCATGACGATGTCGGAGTTCGGCCGCACGGCGCGACAGAACGGAAACGGCGGAACGGATCACGGTCACGCGACAGCGCTCTTTGTCATCGGTGGCAGCGTACACGGCGGGAAGAAGATCTTCGGTCGCTGGCCGGGCCTGGAGCAGGAGCAGCTCAACGAAGGACGTGATCTCGCCCTAACAACGGACTTCCGTTCGGTGTTCAGCGAGGTGGCCGCGAAACACCTCGGCGCAGCAAAGCTCGATGCGATCTTCCCGGGCTTCGAGAATGATCGGTCGAAGTGGTTGGGACTGCTGTGATCTCGTTGTTGGTGGCTGGTCGTTGGTGAAGAAGGAATCACCAGCAACCGAATCACCAGCAACCAATGACCAGCCACCACTAGAATCGGAATATCTTTTTCAGCTTCCCAATCCCCTTCCCAATCGACTGCAGAACATTCCCGACGTCCTGGGGAATGCTCTCGCCGTTATCGACAGTCTGTGACTGAAAAGGCGCCTGATGCATGCTGCATGGCAACTGGGGCTCGCTGCCGGGCTTGAAGTATTCGCGCTGGCGGCGAGGACAGAATTCGGTTGCAAGCATTCCCGATTCGGGATCGATCACGCGCATCACCATGCCGTCCGGCACGGGGAAGTCGGCGCCAGGTCGCTCGCGCCAGCCATTGAGATAGAAGTCGGCCCACGCGGGTGCGGCGAAATGTCCGCCTGACGCGCCATAGGCGATCGGCCGCGGCGTATCATAGCCAAACCACACGCCCGCGAGCAGCGAAGGCGTGTAGCCGACGAACCAGACGTCGTTGCCCTCGTTCGTCGTACCGGTTTTTCCCGCGACTGGCCCCGTGACACCGAGATCGCGCAGCGTGCGACCGGTGCCATAATCGACCACCGAACGCAGCATCGACGTAATCTCGTACGCGTCACGTGGATCGATGACCGGCGTGGTCTCGACCTCCGTGCTCCACAGCAGTGTGCCGTCCGGCGCTTCGATTCGGGTCACGAGACGCGCTCGCACTTTGCGTCCGCCGTTGGCGAATGGCGCGTACGCGGTCACGAGCTCGAGCGGTGTCACGTCCACCGCGCCTAACGCGATGGCAGGAACGGCGGGGATCGAACTGACGATTCCGTTGCGGTGCGCGGCGGCAATGACGGCCGGCTCACCGATCGTCCGGCTCACGCGAACCGTGGCGGCGTTCGCGGAGAGCGTGAGCGCACGTCGCAGCGTGACTTGTCCCGCGTAATTGTCGCCGTAATTCGCCGGCCGCCAGATCGTGCGTCCGGTGCTGACTTCGACCGGATCGTCGTCGACCATCGATGCAGGTGACAACCCCGCATGGAGCGCGGCTTCGTAGACGAAGGGCTTGAATGCCGAACCAGGCTGTCGCTTGGCAAAGAGGGCACGATTGAATCCACCGCGCACCGTTTTATTCGTGTGACGACCGGGCACGAGGGCGCGGATGTCGCCGCTCGCCGGATCCATCGCGACCAGTGCTCCCTGCGCCGGCTCGCTCACACGTCCATATGAGTCGATCGTCTCACGGGTGATCGCGGCGGCCTGCTTTGCCACGGCCCGATCTGCCGATCGCTGCAGCGCGTAGTCGAGCGTCGTGTGTACGGTGACGTCGCCGTCCTGCAGCACGTCGGGCAGCACTGAATCGACGATGGCCCGCACGGCATCGAGCGCAGTTGGCTCGTCCACGGTTGACGGACGCCACTCCGTGTCGGCAATGCGCAGAGGCTCATGCTCCGCGGCGCTGGCCTGGGCACTCGTCAGGAAGCCCTGCTGCGCCATCAATCCCAGCACGAGGTTGCGTCGATTCTCCGCTACCTGGGCGTTCCGGCGCGGCGTGTAGGTTGACGGCGCCTTGGGCAAGGCAGCCAACATCGCTCCTTCGGCGAGCGTCAGTTGGCTCACGTGCTTGCCGAAGAGGTCACGACTTGCGGCCTCGACGCCGTTCATGCCATTGCCGAGGTAGATGACGTTGAGATAATGCTCAAGTATCTGATTCTTCGTCAGCTCGCGCTCGACCAGACGCGAGATGCGCAGCTCGACGAGCTTGCGGCGCAGCGAACGGCCGTGATAACGCTCGGCGAGGAAGCTGTTGTGGACCACCTGCATCGTGATCGTACTGAATCCCTCGCGCACGCCGAGCGATCCGACGTTGCGCACGAGCGCGCGCATGAACCCGCGCCAATCGAGACCGTTGTGGTCGTAAAAGCGCCGGTCTTCGGTAGCGATGAATGCCTGCTGGACGTACGGTGGCACGTCGCGCAAATCGACATTCACGCGGCGCACAATCGCGAGGTGACCGAGCAGCCGGCCGTACTCGTCGACGATGCGGCCCCCCTCACTTGGGTGAAAAGCCCGGATCTCCGACGTGGTTGGGCAACCCGCGAATCCGCACGTGTACAGCCACGAGTCGACGGCGGCCACAGCCGCAATGCTCCCCACGAGCATGGAAAGACCGATCCAGTGACGCCGGACCAGTGTATGAAGTGGAAGCCTTGGAGCTTCCCGGAAACGTTGCCGGAGCAGCGTTACGAGCACGCGGGGAGACAGTCTCACGCGGAAGGTGCGCTGCCATCGCGCGTTGTCGGCCATGACATTGCTACGTTCTCACGCGTCTCGGAGTTCCGTTCGCCAACACTGGTTGTATTCCGTTTCATCAAGATTGTGAGCCGTAGGTTATCGCACGCTATGACATATCGCACGATCAACACATCGCTGATCCCCGCGTTCGTCCTCATGGCTGCTGTCGCCTGCCGTGGTACCGGCAGGGACGCCCATGCTACGAGCAGAACCGATGCCCCGGTGCGATCCGCTGCCGGCGAGCCGGAGGCCGCCAGTCAGCCGACGGCGTCACCTGGAAGCGTCAAGGAGACGTCCTCGGCCGGCGACGTTGCACAACCGGGTGCTCCGCGCTTCGCCCCGAATCATCTCGGCCGGATACCGATACTGGAGTATCACGTCATCAGGGGACCGAAGAACACGGAGTATACGCGGACGCCGGAGAGCTTCCGGAAAGATCTCGAGGACGTCTACGCCCGCGGCTATCGGCCGATCACAGTTTCACAAATGCTCGACAAGGACTTTCGCGACGTGCCTCCGGGCATGTCGCCCGTGATCTTCGTCTTCGACGATGCCTCGGCGGAGCAGTTCAGTTACATCGAAAACAACGGGCAGCTGGAGATCGATCCGACGAGCGGCATGGGCATCTGGCTCGACTTCAAGAAGTCGCATCCCGATTGGAAGAATCGCGCGACGTTCTGCATGCTGAACGGCGGCTCGGACGGCCACAACTTCTTCGGCGATGGCCCAAAATGGCGCGGCCAACGTCGCCAATGGCGCTTCGAAAAAGTGAAATGGCTTGCCGATAACGGCTTCGAGCTCTGTGGCCACACGCTGTGGCACGCGATGTTGAACAAATACTCAGATGCGGTCGTGCAAGAGCAGATCGCGCGCAATGTGATGGGCATCGACTCGGCCGTCGCCGGATACCGGGTCCGCACATTCGCGCTGCCATATGGGATCTGGCCAAAGAACCGCGAGCTCGCCTGGCGTGGCTCGTGGACCGATCCGAAGACTGGCAAGACGCACACGTACAGTTTCGAAGCGGTGCTCGAGGTGGCGGGCGGCCCCACACGAAGCCCGTACGATCCGCAGTTCAACCCGCACAGCATAACGAGGATCCAGGCCGTCGGCGAGGACATCCGGAAGTACCTCGACAGGCTCGATGCGACGAAGAACCGCTTCGTACAATGAAAGCCAGGACGGCTCCTCTCGAAGTGCCGATCTCTGCCTTTATTCCAGTTTCCGCGTCCTGAGCACCTTCAACGTCCCCTGGAGCGCGGAACGCTGCTCCGGCTTCGAGGCGTCGCTGAGCAGACTCTCATAGGTCGCGATCGCGAGGTCGAGTGCGGCGGGATCGTCTTCGGCGCCGGCGAGACTCGTTGCATTGTCGGCAAGTGCTGCCCGCGCGAGTTGGTCCTGGGGAAATTGTCGCGTGACCTCCAGCCAACGCTCGACGCGCAATCGCAAATCGGCTTCGGCGAGCGCCCACAGATGCCACGCGCCGCGATTCCGGGAGTCCGCTTCCTTCGCGCGCCGCGCAAGCGCGCCGACCACCTCGGCGCCCCGACCGGTGAGCCAGTACGCGTTCGCGAGGACGACCATCGCCTGCGCGTTCTGGGGACGCTCGGAGACGATGTGTTCGTATGCGGGTATGACGACCTCGGGCATGTCGTGATATGGCTTCGTGGCTTGCGCCAACCGATCGGGGTCGGCGTCTGCCGCTAGCGCGCGCACACGATCGAACAGCGTACCGATGTTGGCCGTGCCGCGATACTCTTCCACAATCCGCGCGAGGCCGAGATCCAACGATAGATCGCTCGATTCCATGCACCAATACTATTCGCGTCGTGTGCGAGAGTCAGTTCGACGAGGAAAGACGATTACCGTGTGACCGCACTGGCCCTTCACAAATCCGATGAGCTCACCGTCCTGCTGATCGCGGAGGGCGACGACCGCGCGTCGTTCCTGAACGCGCAGCTCGCCATGATCTTTCCACGAGTGACGGTGCATATCGTCGATCAACACGCGCTCGCGGAGGGTCGACTCCCGCCAGCCGACATCGCACTGATCGACGGCGGCGCAGTAGTCCGTGGTGCGGCGGACTCGTTGCGATTGTTGCGAGGGCATGGTTTCACGCGACCGATCGTTCTCGTAACGCCAGTGCCTGACGACTCCAGCCTGCACTCGACGGCGGCGGCCTTGGGTGCCACGCGTTTACCGCGTGACGACGCGAACCCGATTTCATTGGGCACCGCATTGGCGAGCGCACTCGACATCGACGTGAATCAATCCGCGGCGCTGATCCAGCTGCGCCGGACATTCGCCGCGGGACAGATGGCCCTGTCCCTTCAGCACGGCATCAACAATCCGCTCGCCGCACTTCTCGCGGAAGCGCAGCTGATGCAACTCGAGGAACTAACGAGCGAGCAACGTGCTTCAGTAGACCGGATGGTGGAGCTGTGCCGTCGCATCGTGACACTCGTGCGGCGACTGGACGTATTGGGAGGCAGCGCAACGTGACGGGGCGCACTACCGGAGATGGATTGGATTGCCGGGATTGCGCGATGTTCGGGGTGCGGCACGAAGTTCGCAGCGCATTGTTCGTGGCAGGGTATTAACTTCAGGGTTGCGCGACATCGAGTAAGTGGCGATACTCGTAGGCGTCCGCCGGTACGACTGCGACGTCGTCCGCTCGGTCGCTCCGATTTGGCGTGGCAGACTGGGTCCGCGCTCGAGCGATTCTCCGGTTGGTTGACGCGCCGCGCCGCATGACGATAGCCGGCACCGCCGTGAGCCAACTTCGCTCTTAGCGGCTAAAGGCAAAGCAAGCGTCGCATCGATCCCGCCACATTGCGTCGATTCCGCACTGCGAGTCCATACAGGATTCAGAGCGGTTCCGGCTGCGCGCTCTGCGCGATGTCGCGCAGCGTTGACACACCAGCTTGACCTCGAGTTTCCGCAGTTTTGCAGTCGGCCCTCAGTCATGGGCGAGCAGGCGGAGTATTCACCTTTACTCAACAACAGCAGCATGAACGAACGTCGACGCCCCCCTCGTCGCGGCCGCGCACAGCGCCCGCACGATCGTCCTGCCGCCGAAGCATCCGGCGAGCCGAATCCCTATCGCGACGAGCCAGTCGATACCAGCCCGGATGATGCTCCGTCCTCGAGCTCCAGCGGCGGCCCGAATGATGACACGTCGATACCTCACGTCGTGACCACGGCCGTCGATACGGCCCAACCACGTGACATGGAGCCGAACGACGCACCGCCGATGCCCTTGGCCTCGCCAACGCGCGAGCCGGGCTCCGACTCGCATGAGGCTCCTGAAGACACCTCGATCAACCGATCCGAGGCTCCGCGAGCCGATAGCTATTCCGGCGGCGAGAACGTCAACGAAGACGGCGCGGTTGGAAACAACACGATCACAAACGGCGGATCACCCCAGTCGATGGGGCAGAACTACGGTTCGCCGAATCCTTCTCGACATGAGGGCTCGTATCCGCCGCGCGAACACCGCAATGGCCGTCGCCGCCGCCGCGGGCGAGATCGTGGACCGCGTCGCGATCATCCGCAGCAGCAACAGGCACAGGTTACGCTCGTACCGAGCGGCGACACGAAAGGATGGTTCGAGCCATCGCGCGACGGCGGCTTCGTGCGCCGGGCCGGTAACAGCTATCTCGCGGAAGCCGGCGATGCGTGGATTCCGCCGACGCTCGTCCGCCAGCTTGGTATTCGCAAAAGTGATTTGATCGACGCCACCGTTGGTCGTGACCAGCGCGGACGTCTCACGGTCATCGAGATTCGCTCCATCAATGAGAACGACCCCGCCACGGCCGCTCGCCGCGCCGAGTTCAACTCTCTTCCCGCTTCGTATCCCGAACGCAAGCTCACGCTGGAGACTGGGCGATCGGCGCGCGGCGGTGCCGAGCTGATTCGCCGTGCAATCGATCTGATCGCGCCAATCGGTTATGGCCAGCGAGCGCTCATCGTCGCACCCTCGAGAGCTGGCAAGACGACGCTGCTCCACGGCATCACAGAGGGTGTCGCGCTCAACCATCCGAATGCGTCGCTGATCATTCTGCTCGTCGACGAGCGCCCGGAAGAAGTGAGCGAAGCCATCTCGTGGGGCGTCGGCGAGGTCGTCGCATCGAGCTTCGATCAGCCGGCCGAGCGACACGTCGAGGTGACGGAAATGGTGCTCGAGCGGGCGCGGCGTCTTGTCGAGATCGGCAAAGACGTCGTCATCGTTCTCGATTCGCTCACCCGCATGGCGCGCGCGCACAATACCGCCGAGCGCGGGACGGGGCGCACACTTTCTGGTGGTCTGGACGCCACCGCCATGGCAAAGCCGAAGGCGTTCTTTGGTTCGGCGCGGGCGATTCCTGCATCGGCGGGAGGCGGGTCGTTGACCATCATCGCCACGGCACTCGTCGAGACCGGATCACGAATGGACGACGTGATCTTCGAGGAGTTCAAGGGAACGGGTAACTGCGAGATCAAGCTCGATCGACCGCTCGCCGAGAAGCGCATTTATCCCGCGATCGACATTGGGACGAGCGGCACGCGGCGCGAGGAAAAGCTCTTCCGCCCGGAGCAACTCGACAGTGTGTACACCCTTCGCCGGGGGCTCAGTCAGATGCCGCCACAATCGGCAATGGAGTGGCTGATCAAGCGAATCGGCGGCACGCCGTCCAACGACGCGTTGCTCGCTGGCTTGTAAGGACTTCGGCGCGTTGGAAAGAGGGCCGCGGCGCGAAGAGCGCCGCGGCCTTTTTGCTGCGGGCGCGAGCTTTGCTTGTCTCCTCCGCCGTCATGAGGTTACCGCATTTCTCCCGCGCCCCGTCCGCGTGCGGCTCGCCGTGGCACTGGATAGCCGTGCTGCTTCTCGCCGTGGGCGCTCGGCTGTCGTCCGCGCAGTCAACGACGCCACAAAAGACCTCCTCACCCGAGGTCCTCAAGCTGAGCGTCACCGGCGTGAAGCATGTCGATCCGCATTATCTCCTGAAGAGCATCTCGACGCAGGCCTCGAGATGCAACAGCCCACTGCTCCTGCCGTTCTGCCTCGTGAGCAAGTCGCCGATCTTCGTCGAGAAGCATTATCTCGATCGGCAGGAGTTCGAGCGGGATGTGCTCAGGATTCGCGTCTACTATTGGCGAGCCGGATATCGTGAGACAACGGTCGACACGTCCGTGACGCCGCACGGCAAAGGCGTCTACGTCACGTTCCGCGTCCACGAGGGCGAGCCAACGATCGTCAGCGCTCTGCGCATCGACTATGACACGACGCTAATCAGCACCAAGCAGCGCAACAGACTTGCGATCCTTCGCGTCGGTCAGCCGTTGAACGTCGCGGTGCTCGACACGATGCGGCTCAACTTTCAGAGCCAGATGTGGCAGCGCGGTTATGCGGATGCGATCGTCGATACGGCCGTCAGTGTCAACGATTCGACGCGTCGCGCCGCGGTTGCGCTTCGCGTCTTCTCGAACTGGCCGACGACCGTCGGCAGCATTCAGGTGCTCGGCAATCAGCGCGTCGCGACGCAGACAATTCTGAACATGCTGTTGCTGCGTCCGGGGCGTCCGTTCAATCGCGACGACATGCTCGAGAGCCAGCGAACGCTCTACACGTCGAGCATGTTCCGTCTCGCGAGCATTCTACCGCCGACGGGCGACAGCGTGAAGCACATCGAGATTCAAGTCGTCGAGGCGCCGCTGCACGATGCGCGCCTTGGCGCTGGTTTCGACAATGTGAATTACGCACGGCTCGAGGCGAGCTACAGCGCGCACAACTTGTTGGGCGGCGCGCGCCGGTTCGATGTGACGGGAAGTGTCGGCAACCTGTTCGCGACTACGGGTATCTTCTCGCCCAAGATGAACGACATCGAGAACCTCTTCGGGTCGAAGGACATCTTTCTGCAGCCGACATGGGGAGCAAGCGTCGATTTCCTTCAGCCGGCGTTCATGCGACGCCCGGAGAATCAGGCTGGATTCGGCGTCTTCGCGCACCGCCGCTCGGAGCCCGGAATTTTCATCGACCGCGGTTACGGCGCGACCGCAACCTTCACGCGACAATTGGCGGCGCGCCTCCCGGCGAGCCTTACGTATCGTTACGAGGTCACGCGAGTAGAGGCAGGCGACATCTATTTCTGCGTGAACTACGGCGTCTGCGATACGCAGACTATCGCGACGTTGCGCAGTCACCAGAGCCTCTCGCCACTGACGTTCACGACGTTCATCGATCGAAGCGATCAGCCCTTTACGCCGACAAAGGGTTACGTCGCGCGAATCGATCTTCAGAGCGCCACGCGATACACCCTGTCCGATTATCGCTATAATCGCGCGCTCGTCGATGCGGCGGCGTACTGGCATCCGAGTCTGCGCCACGAGGTGGTGGCGAGTCACCTGCGCCTCGGCATCGTGCGTGCGATGGCGAGCTCCACGGGCGACACCGTACTCCATCCTCGAACGCGATTCTACGCCGGCGGGGCGATGTCGGTGCGCGGCTACGGCGAAAATCAGCTCGGCCCGCGCGTGCTGACGATCAGCGATAGCAGCTTACGGTATTCAACGGATCCCAAGAGCGGCGCCGTCACCGTGCTCTGCCCGTTGAGTACTCCCATAACTGCCTGTGACCCGAACAAAGTCGGCTCGAACGGCGTCTTCGTCCCGCGACCAACCGGCGGCACTTCCGTCATCGAGGGAAGCGTCGAGCTTCGTGTTCCGCTCATGCATCGGCTCGATGGCGCGGTCTTCGTCGACGCGGCGTTGGTCGGCAATGGCAGGTTGCAGGGATTCGGCGACATCGCGTCAATCACCAGTTTCGCGAAGGGCACCGGCGCGATTACGCCCGGCGCCGGCATTCGGTACAACTCTCCTGTGGGGCCGATTCGTGTCGACATCGGCTACAACCCGCAACTCACCGAGAATCTCCCCGTCGTCACGAACGACATCGTGAACGGCGTACCAAAGCTGGTTGCGCTGCAGTCGGATCGGACATGGACCGAGGGCCGCAACACCTTCCTCGGACATCTCGTGCTTCACCTCTCGATCGGGCAGGCGTACTGATGCCTTCAGCTCTCGGTCGCCTCGGTCGCGTTTTGCTCGGCATCTTCACGGTGGTGTTGGGCATCGTGGCGCTCGTTGGGATTGTCGTCGTCGTACTCACTTCCACCGATTGGGGACACGAGCGCGTGCGGCGCCTCGCGCTGTCGCAGTTGCAGCGCCGTGTGCACGGCCGCGTCAGCATTGGTCAGCTGTCGGGCAATTTGATTTCTGGCCTAACGGTTCACGATCTCGCGATCAGTGATAGCAGCGGTGAGCCGTTTCTGGCCGCCCAAGAGGCGAGCGCTCGCTATGCACTGGGTGCTTTGATCGGCAAGAAGATCTGGCTGACCGACGTGCGACTCACGCGGCCACTGGTCGTGCTCGACCGTCCGCCGGGCGGAAAATGGAACTATCAGCGGATCTTCGCGTCCGACACGACACAGCCAGCGTCGACCACGCCGGGCTTCGGAAGCTGGATTCGGCTGGAGAACGTGACCGTCGTCGATGGCGACCTCGTCGTACGCACTCCGTGGTCGCCGGGCACGAAGCTCTCGCCGGCTGCGCGCGACTCGGCAGTTCGGGACGCGCTCTCCGGCAGGGGGCGCGCGATGGTCGTCGAGGCACCGCATGCCTATGCTGGCGCACCACCGTTTCAGAAGCTGGTGGAGCTGCGCTCGATCAACGCCACCTTCCCGATGCTGCGACTCGCCGATCCCAGTCAGAAGAGTCGTTATGCGGAAATCGCGTCGTTGCAGATGACGGCGCTTCCGTTCCGGCCGCCGGCGGCGGTCGTGACGGAGATGCGTGGCAGCTTTCAGTTCGACAACGACTCGCTGTGGTGGAAGGGCATTCGCGCTTCGATGCCAGCATCGCACGTGAGCGGCGATGGCAGCTACGCATTCAGTTCTGGTGACATGATGTTGTCGGTGCGTGGCGCACCGGCGGCACTCAACGACTTGCGTTGGCTCTATCCGCGCTTGCCGTCGGAGGGCGGCGGCAACCTGGACTTCGCGCTGAGCTGGCGTGGTGGCGTGGACGATTACACAGCGCGCAATGCGGACATCGCGTTAGGCAGCGCGAGGGTGCGCGGCGACTTCGGCCTCACGCTTTCCGACACGTTCGCGCTGCACGACACGAATCTGCGCTTTGCGAATCTCGACACCCGGCTTGCGGAGCAACTGATCGCCGGCTTCAAGTCGCCGCGACGCGGCTCGTTCACGGGACGCGCGGTGGTGAACGGCGGCGAGCACGACTTGCATGTCGACGGTGACGTCGCATTCGCGGACGCCACGACGGGGACGAGTCAGTTGGCTGCTGTCGGCGTGATTGGCTTCGAGCCCAACGGCATGCGCGCGAACAACCTGCGGCTGCGAATGCATCCAATGCAGGTGGAGCTCGTGAAGGGGCTCGCCGGTCCAAAATTTCAGCTTCCGCTCTCCGGCATCGTTACCGGAACGGCAGTCGTCTCGGGCGATACGAAGTCGCAGCTTGCGGGCAACGTCGATATCGCACATGAGGATCGAGGCAACTACTCGCAGCTGACCGGTACGGCAGCGGTGCGCTTGCCGACTGGCGGCGCGGCGCCGTGGCTCGATGTGAATGTCGTCGCGCGGCCCGTGTCCCTCGCCGAGGTCGGCCGCTTCGTGCCGTCGGTTGGGCTGCAGGGTCGCGCGGTGGGTCCAATTCGTCTGACCGGATCGCTCTCGAATCTGGCTGTTGCGTCTGACCTGCGACTTCCCGACGGCGGCCAGCTCTCGGCTCGTGGAACCGTTGGCCTGACGGGCGCACAGCACTACGATCTCGCGTTGGGCCTGAAGATTTTCAATCTGCGCACGGTGCTCGCGAATGGACCCGTGACGTCGTTGACGATGACCGCATCGGCACGCGGTGCCGGGTTCAAACCGGCGACAATGAACGCGACGTTCGCGGCGGATCTCGCCACGTCGAAGTGGGACAGCCTCGCCGTCGACAGTGGCAGCGTACGGATCGCAATCGCGAGTGGGGTCGCGACGGTCCAGAAGCTGAACCTCAGCGGCGCGAACACGCTCGTGTCGGCAAATGGATCGTTCGGGCTCGTCGCAACGCGCACCGGGACGTTGAACTATCACATCGCCGTCGACTCGTTGGGTGCCTTGGATCGAGTCCTTCCGCATACCGCGCCCGACACAGGCTCGATCCGGCCGCGGCCGGCGGCGATCGCGCGCGCCGTTAGGCGCGGCCGGGCCGATTCGGCGCGCATCGCGCGGCGAACGGAGATCGAGCGACTCGCGACGGGCCGGGCGATGCCGCGTCTCGTCGTGGACACACCGAAGGCGACGCCGATCACTCTGAAAGGAAAACTGTTCGCGGCGGGTACGCTGAGCGGCAACATCACGAACTTCGACACTCGAGGCAAGCTCGGCGCCGCCGACATCAATGTTCATGGCAATGCGGCGCGAATGCTCATCGGCGAGTACGCGTGGACGAATGCGCGGACGTCTGCCTCGACGATCGCGCTTGCGGTGCGCGGCGACTCGATCAGCGCGACAGGCTTTCAGTTCGACAGCCTCGCCGCGAATCTGAGCTATCACGCACAGAACGGCGGCGGTCGCGTCGAGGTGCTCGTGCGCCAGGGCGATCAGCGTGACTATGGCCTCAAGGGTGACTATGTAGTCAATTCGAACTTGCGCGAGCTGCGCCTAGCGGACATGCAGCTGCGCTTCGACACGACGACATGGCAGTCGACGCATCCCGCGACCATCGAATCTCGCGCCGCTGGAATCAGCGTTCAGAATCTCGAATTGCGGAGTGGCTCAACGAGCCGGATCTACGCGAATGGGCTATTGCCGTCGAATGGCAGTGCAAACTTCGAGGTGGCGATCGACAACTTCCCCGTCGGCGACTTGTTGGACATTCTGCAGAGCGACGTGGATTTAAAGGGACTCGTGTCGCTACACGGGACGATGCAAGGAACCCTGGCATCGCCGAGAATGCGTGGCGCGTTAGGCGTCGTGCACGGCGTCTACAAGGGCGATACGGTTCCCGACTTGCGTGGGACATTCGGTTACGCCAATCGATCGTTCAGCGGCCAACTCGATCTGCTGCACCGTGCCCGTACGCCGATGGCGACCGTAACGGCGAATCTGCCGCTCAACCTCGCGTTGTCAGGTACGACGAGCCCGCGGCTCCTGCGCCAACCGCTCGCCGTCGACCTCACCGCTGACAGCCTGCCGCTGGAGCTCATTCCGGCATTCACCGGCGTCGTGAGCGAAGTGCACGGCGTGGCAGCGGGCCAGATTGCAATGCGCGGAACCTTCGACCGACCCTCGCTCACGGGAACCTTCCGGTTGAAGAAGGGGATAGTGCGCGTCGCGTCGACGGGTATGTATGTGGATAACCTCACCGCCGCATTGAGCATGGCGAACGACACCGTGCGGGTCGATACGCTGACTGGAAGAACCGGTCGTGGTACGATCGCGGTGACGGGAGGCTTGGCTGTCGGCGACTGGCGCGATCCGGCGTTCAATCTCGCGCTCGAGGCGCATAACGCAGAGGTTCTCAACAACGATCGCGGGCGTCTGAACGCCGATGCGAACATGCGCTTCACGGGACCATTGAATCGGCCGTATCTCAATGGGCGCGTGCAGGTCACGAGCGGCGTCATGGAATTCGCGACTGACAATCGCAGCGTGATCAGCGCCGGTGATCCAGATTTGTTCAACGTCGCGGACACCGCGCTCATAGCCGACAAGCAGCTCTTTCCCGCGCAGTCGCCGATCCTTCAGAACATGCGCATCGACGTCGCGGTCGGCATCAATCACAACACCTGGGTGCGCACGACGGACGCGAACGTCGAGATCTACACCGACTATCCGGTCGAGGTCCATGTCTCGCACTCGGCGCTCGCGCTCACCGGAGCGGTCGGCACCGATCGCGGCGACTACACGTTCCTCAGCAAGCGCTTCACGATTACGCGCGGCTCAGCGACGTTCGTCGGCACGCCCGATCTCAATCCGACATTGCAAGCAACAGGCGAATATCAGGTGCAGCTGACGAACGCGCCCGCGCTGAACATCCAGGTTCTCATTGGCGGCACGCTCAAGGCGCCAAAAGTTACGTTGCAGAGCGACGCACAGCCTCCGAAGACGCAGTCGGAGCTCCTGACGCTCCTCGCCTTCGGCGGCCCGACGACGAACTTGCTGGAGCCGGAGGGCTCCAGTCTCGGCGGTGCGGGCCAACCGGGGGGCGTCGTCGGTCAGAGCGCCCAGGTCGCAATGACTCGTCTCGAGGGCGTTGCCCTTGGCGTCTTGTTCGAGCAGCTGCAATCGCGCGCGGGGAAGGCGTTAGGCGCAGATCAGTTCTATATCTCGCCTGGAGATACGCCCGAGCTCCAGACAGGCCAGCAGGGGTGGAGCAATTTCATCAAGAGCACGCGCGTCGAGGCGGGGAAATACATCAACCCGAATACCTTTGTCAGCGTGCAGCTCTACAACAACTATCCCGGCGTTCGGCTCGAGTATCGCGCGAGCAAGGGGTGGTTGTACTCGGCGTACACGGCGCCGCAGGCGCTCCTCCTCGAACCGACGCTCGAGGCGCAGAATTCGTACTCAAAGCAGGCGTACGGCGCGTTGATCATCCGACAGTGGAGATTCTGAGGGGGCTGGGCTGGAGAACAGGGCTAGGGAGTCCAACCCCTAGCCCCTATTCTCTAGCCCATCGCCTCTCCCAGTTCCTGGTACAGCATCGCTACCGCGCGCAACCCGCGCGTGAAATTCTCCTCGCTCATCCACTCGTTAGGTGCATGGGCGTTCTCGCCGGGAAGACCAAAGCCCATCAGCAGCACTGGGGTGTTGAGGATACGCTGAAAATCGCCGACGACGGGAATCGAGCCTCCTTCGCCAGTGATCACCGGCTCGCGGCCGAAGGCGGCAGCGAGAGCACGTCGCGCGGCGTCGAAGAGCGGACCATCCAGATTCGCTCGCCAGGGTCGTCCCCCGTGAAGATGGATCACCGTGACCTTCACTTCCTTCGGCGCCACGCGCTCGACGTGCGCGCGCATCAATCGCTCGATCTCCAGCGGATCCTGATCGGGCACGAGCCGGCAGCTCACCTTCGCCATTGCCTTCGCCGGCAGCACGGTCTTCGCGCCCTCTCCCGTATAGCCGCTCAGTAACCCGTTGACTTCACACGTCGGTCGCATCCACAGGCGCTCGAGGACCGAGAATCCCGCCTCGCCGCCTAACGCCGGCGCACCTGTCTCATCCCGGAAATGTCCTTCGTCGAAGGGAAGCGTGCGAATCTTGCGGCGCGCGGCATCACCCCAATCGATGACCTTGTCGTAGAAGCCGTCGATCGCAATATGGCCCTTGCTGTCGTGCATCGTCGCGAGAATGCGCGCGAGCGCCATCGCCGGATTCACGACCGCACCGCCGTAGCTGCCGGAGTGGAGATCGGTCGACGGGCCCTGGACGTCGATCTGAAAGTAGGCGAGACCGCGAAGCGATGAGAGAATCGACGGAAGCCCCGGCGCGAACATCGATGAATCGGAGATGACGACGGCGTCGGCGCGCAGCAGATCGGCGTTCGATTCGACGAAGTCCGGGAGATGCTCGCTGCCGACTTCCTCCTCCCCCTCCGCGAGAACCACGACGTTCACGGGCAACGTCCCGCGAGTGCGCAATAACGCTTCGAGCGCCTTGACGTGCAGGAAGAGTTGTCCTTTGTCGTCGACGGATCCGCGCGCGAAGATCTTTCCCGACCGAACCGTGGGCTCGAACGGAGGGCTTTCCCAGAGCTCGAGCGGCTCCGCCGGCTGTACATCGTAGTGGCCGTAGGCGAGGACCGTCGGCGTGTCGGGTCCGGCGCCGCGCCATTCGCCGACGACGACGGGATGCCCTGCCGTCGGATGCACGGCGGCCTTCAATCCTGCGTCGCGCATGCTTCGAGCCACCCACTCGGCGGCTCGTGCGGTATCCTCGTTATGCTCCGAGCGCGCGCTGACGCTGGGAATCCGCAGCAGCTCGAAGAGCTCGTTCCGTATGCGTGCTTCGTTCTTCGTGAAGAACTGATCCAAATCGGCGGGAACCATGGACGAGAGTAGGGGCGAGGGGCTAAGGCCTGAGTGACAGTGTTAGCTGATAGGTGCCAGATGCCGAGAGAAATCGCTAGTCCCCAGTCACTGTCTAGCGCTCTCGTGCTTCTCATCGCGCACACCGAGGTAGGAGAGATACAGGCGCGCCATCTCATCTCCCAGATTTGGTCCGATCAACTGTCGGTGTTCAGGCCAGACCTCGCCGAAGACGGTCGTCTCTCGTAAGGCGCCGAAGAACATCATGAAGCCGAGTGCGATGGCGCGTTCGGGATCGGGATGCGTCACTTCCGCTCGTCGACTGGGATCGAGCAGGAGCGCACGGAGCCGTTCGATGTTCTGGGCGTTGACCTGGCGACCCGTCGCCTGAAGGACCGGATCGACGCGCGCCCGCAGAAAGACGCTCCTCGCAACGCCGCGCTTGGCGGCATACACCGCCACGGCGGTGCGCGCGAACTCGGTGAGAATTTGCGAAACTGACGCGCCGCGCCAATGCTCGGGGTCGAGTAGTTCGTCGGCCCGCTCCTTCATCTGCTTGAAGAAGCGTTCGTCGAGTAGATGCAGCAGCGCGTCTTTGTCGGGAAAGCGCCGATAGAAGGCGCCGACCGTGACTCCCGCGCGGTCCATGATCTCGGCGAGCGTTGCCTCGGTGAAGCTCTTTTCCTCGAGCACGCGCTCCGCAGCGTCGAGAATCCGGTCGAGCGTCTCCTGACTGCGCGTCTGCTGCGGAGGTCGGAATCTCGGAATTGTCATCGCACGAGCCTCCACTGGCCATCGGTGCGGTGCGATACCCCGGTGAGGGAATCGCGTCGACTCTAACAAGCAGTCTGCCGCGCCAACTTGCAAGGATGCTCACGCATTTGGCCTGGAATCCCTTACGGCAATGCCCGCCGCCTATCTGCGTGCCGGCCAACCCCCCGTCCACCCTCGCAGGATCCAGAGACGACGCTGCGTCACCAGGCCGTGGCGGTTTCGCATATCTACAAGGCTGTCGCGGCCGATGGTGCGAAAGAATGGTGCAAGCTGCGCCACGATCGGATGCGTGTCCACGGTCTCGTCGAGTGCGACGACGAGATTGTCTCCCGCGCGCGCCGTCTCGGCGAAGCCCGGCCACAGATCGTACTGGTTGCTCCGCCCGCCAAGATTCAGCGAGAACGTGGTCACATGGTTTGGTGTGTAGAACGCAAGCTCGGCGGCATCCATGTAGCGGTCCGCGGCAAGCCATGTGCGACCTCGTGACCCGGATGCAGTCTGCTGCGCAATGAGCGAGGCCGCAGCGGCGAGCTCGTGCCAGCCCGCCGAACGCGCTACCGGATCCTTTCGCGGAGGAATGGGAAGGATCTCGAACGCGGCGTGGAGGTAAACCAGTGCTGAAACGGCCATAGCAAGCCACAAACCCGCCCGGAACCATTTCACCAGCACTGGCGACATCGGCAATGCGGCGAGAAGGGGAATGGCTGCGATGTAAGCGGGTGCAGGCCAGTTCGCCTCGACCCGTTGACGCGTTGCACTGTAGCAGAAGAACAGGAAGGTGAACGCTGTCACGACCGCGAGTACATACGTCACATCAGACACCGAGCGGCGCAGCCCGCGGACAACGGCCAAGCCAAGCAGCACGAAGAGAATCGGCGAGACGAGTCCGGCCTGACCGCCGATCATGTCGCCGAGACGCTTGAGTGGCGCGAATACGTCGCGATGGGTGGGCGCCGCCAAGCCATGATGGATCTGAAACCCGAACGACGCCCACTCGTGACTCGCGTTCCAGAGCAGCACGGGAAGAAACACAATCGTAGCGACGACGCAGGCGACGTACGGTCCTGAATCGCGCAATCGCTGACGCAAGCTCGCGCGAGACAGAACAGCCAGCGTGACACCGATCGGCATGAGAATCGACGTGTACTTCGAGCTGAACGCGAAGCCGAGAGCGATTCCTGTCGCGATCCACCAGCCGAGCGACGCTCGGGATGCCCGTGGGGCCTGGAGTGCGCGTACGAGCGTGTACATGCCAACGGCGCTCGTCGCGAGGAGCGGCGAGTCCGGCGTGGCGAGGACGAGACCAGCCGCAGCGAGTGGCATACACGTTATGATTGCAGCGCCGCGGAGCGCGGAATCCTCGTCCCCGATTTGCCGCGCGATTCCTGCGCACGCGAGGGCGGCGACAAAACCCGCAAGTACTGGCAAAAGCCGCACGCCTAACGCGGTAGTACCGAGTAGTGCCGTGCCGCCGCGAATCAGGATCGGAATCCCAGGCGGATGATCGAAATATCCGGCGGCGAGGCGACGCGACCATTCCCAGTAGTAGGCTTCGTCTCCGAAAAGCGGAATCAGACCGGCGAAGACGAGACGGACGACGGCACCGGCGACGAGCACGCCGATGATGAGTGTTCGCCGGGATGTCAGACCCAGGGGGTCGCGAACGCCCGTCAAACGACTCGTCTGAGCCGGTGTCGCCGTCGCCATGCCGTTGTTAGGCTTGCCGTCAACACGACCGCCCACACCCAGATGACCCACATGATCCGCTCGTCAACCGAAAGCGTCGTCAACATTCCCCAGGTCACCAGCGGGAGAGTGAGCGCGACGCCGAACACGTTGCTGCCATTCAGCTCACCGGCGACGCGCCGCTCCACGACGCGCGTGGCATCGTGGCCGAGCCGCAGCGCGCTCTCGATCGCCGACTCGAGCGAGTCTGTGCGCATCCCGCGCCAGCCCGGAATGATGAGCAGTGTCCATCCAGGGGCGGTTTTCCCCCAGCCGTGATTATCGCTTCCCGCCACCATCGCGAGATGCAGACTATCCGCCAGGTGCACGATCCGCGATCGCATGATGCGCGTTTGATCGAGACCGCGCGGCGAGCCGTCCACGACCTCGATCGCACGCGCTCCAGCCGTTCCCGGACCTCTGGCAGCAACGACGTTGTTCAAGTTGGCCGGCAGCGTCTCGATGACGATCGGCTCGTGGTTGCGAATGAGACTCGCGAGCGCCAGCGCTTGCTCGTCGACGTCGCGAAGATCGGCGGACGTGAGCCCCTTGTAGAAGCGATTGGCTCCGAGAATGTTGACGTGCTCACTCCGCCATCCAGCCTCGAGTGACTGCAGCAGCATCGTGCCTTGTCCTGCTTCGGCAGGATTGTCGGCGATGCCGAGCTCCGCGCCATGAACCGTGCGATGATCCGAGATGTATGCGGCATCGAATCCGGCGGCGCGATGCCAAGCGCGTACGTCGGCCGGATCCCAACCGGGACGTCCGTCGTGAGAATATCGCGTATGCGAGTGAAAGTCGACCGCAAGCAGTACGTCGGACGCCTCGAGCGCCAGCGACGCCATGGGCCGGGGAAGGACAAGGGCAGCGGCGTAACTCAGAACGACGACGAGCAGAAAAATCGCGCCGTGAGTCGCCTCGCTCGCGACGCGCGTGCGACGCGTCTTCGGCGCCTGCTCCGGATTCGGTTGGCGACGAATCCGCCACGTCCTGATCGCGATGTAGAGAACCATCAGCGAGAGAACCACGGCAATGTGCTGACGAGCGCCGAGCAGCGTGAGCGTGTCGAGTATCGCCGAGATCGGCGCGATGGCGAGGTAGCCGACTGAATGCTCGAGACGAGCCTCGGTTACCGCACCGAGTGAGACCGCGTCGCGAATGGGATCTACGGCGAACGCGGCGGTGAGAAGCACGAGGAAAGTCGCGACTACGCCGGACCATGGAACGCGCTGATAGATCGGCGCCGGTGGGGCCGCGGGCAACGGTTCGAGCCGCGCCGCAGAGTGTTTGCGCGAACGATGTCGGGAAGATTGAGCCACGAAACGGGAGGTGAGCGAGAGGGCGGTGAGGCACGCCGCCGTCGAGGCATGTAACCTTCTCTCAGTACGCCTCCGCGACAAGCGGTGTCGCAAAGATCATCCGGAATTTGCCCATGGCAAATCGGCTTGCAAACGAAACCAGTCCATATCTGCTGCAGCACGCCGGGAATCCCGTGGACTGGTATCCGTGGGGCGACGACGCGCTGCTTCGCGCACGGACTGAGGACAAACCGATTCTGCTCAGCGTGGGCTACGCCGCCTGCCATTGGTGCCACGTCATGGAGCACGAGTCCTTCGAGGACGAGGCAACGGCCAGTTTGATGAATGAGAAGTTCATCAACATCAAGGTCGATCGCGAGGAGAGGCCGGACATCGACGGCATCTACATGCAAGCGGTGCAGGCCATGACCGGCCACGGCGGGTGGCCGATGACGGTATTTCTCACACCCGAGGGACTGCCGTTTTATGCCGGCACCTACTTTCCGGCCGACGACCGTCACGGCCTGCCCTCCTTCAGGCGCGTGATTTCAGCGGTGGGCGAGGCATATCAGAATCGCCGAGGAGACGTCGAGCGCACGACGACGCAGCTGCGTCAGTTCTTCGCGTCAACCACGCATCCGACGCGCAGCACGGGCGCTCTCACCTCTCTTTTGCTCGAGCGCGCCTATCGCGAGCTGGCCCGGGACTACGACCTGCGCAACGGCGGCTTCGGCGGCGCGCCGAAGTTCCCGCAGGCCATGGCACTCGATTCCCTCCTTCGTTATTGGGCTCGGACGCGTACCTCGCTCGCCCTCACGATTGCACAGGAGTCGTTTCGTGCAATGGCGCGCGGGGGCATCTTCGACCAATTGGGTGGCGGCTTCGCTCGTTATGCAGTGGACCAGGCGTGGCTCGTTCCCCATTTCGAGAAGATGCTGTACGACAACGCGCTGCTTGCCCGACTCGGAACACATCTCTGGCAGGCCACCAAGGATGCCGAGATCCGACGCGTTGTCGAGGAGACCCTCGATTGGGCGTTGCGCGAGATGGCTGCTCCAGACGGTGGATTCTTCTCGTCGCTGGACGCGGACAGTGAAGGCCACGAAGGCAAGTTCTACGTTTGGTCGGTCGAGGAAGTCAGCGCGTTGCTCGGTGCCGAAGCGGCCCTGGCGATCGAGTACTGGGGAGTAACCGCCGGCGGGAACTTCGAGGGGAAGAGCATTCTCCACGTACCTAACGAGCCAAGGGTCGTGGCCGCCCGTAACGGGATTACCGTCGACGAACTTCGCGCCCGCATCGCGAGTGCGGCCCACACGCTTCTGGCTGCGCGCGCATCGCGTGTTCGTCCTGGCTGCGACGACAAAACGCTCGCGTCATGGAACGGGCTGATGCTACGCGCCCTCGCCGAAGCCGCGCGCGCCTTCGACCGGATGTCGTACCGTGCCGAAGCGATTCGACACGGCGAGTATCTCTTCGGCTTGCTCGTACGCGACGGCCGCGTGTTTCGAACGGCGAAGCACGGCCGAGCGAAGATTTCCGGGTTTCTCGAGGATTATGCCGCGCTCGGCCTCGCGGCGCTCTCTCTCTACGAGCTCACCTTCGACGAGACCTGGCTCACCCGCGCGCACACTCTTGCCGAATCCGCGGTGCGCTGGTTCTGGGACGACGACACCGGCGCTTTCTTCGATACTGCCAGCGATCACGAGTCCCTCGTGACGCGCCCGCGCGACGTGACCGACAATGCAACGCCTTCGGGAACGTCGCTCGCCGCCGAGCTGCTCGCACGGCTCGCCGATCTGTTGCAAGACGAGTCGATGCGCCGCCGGGCGACGTATGTGCTCGAGACGATCGCCGAGCCTATGGTGCGGCAGCCGGCCGCCTTCGGACACGCATTAGGCGTCGCCGACCAGCTCGTCCGCGGCGCGATCGAGCTGGCGATCGTCGGTGATCCGGCGGCCGACGACTTCCGGTCGCTGAACCGCGCCGCGGCGGAGCGATACGTCCCGTCACTCGTCCTCGCGGGTGGACCGGTGCGCGACACCGAGACGATTCCGCTTCTCGCCGACCGGACGGCTGCGGGGGGACGCGCGACCGCCTACGTCTGCCGCCACTACACATGCGACGCGCCCGTGACGGACGCCGAGGCACTCTCGGCGCAGCTCGAAGCCGCCGCGAGCGCCTAACGTCTGTTCACGCGGTCCGGCGCGCGACGTCGGCCCTCGCGGCCTCGAGGACGGTACATGCGGCAACGAATGCGTCCTGGAGCGACGGTACCATCGGCGCCAGCACGTCGACCGACGCGCCAGCCGAGCCACGCCGCTCGATCGCGTCGGCGCACTTGCCTAACGGACCGGCGCCAAGATTGCCCGCGCTCGACTTGAGCGCGTGCGCGGCGGCGATAATCGCCGCCGCATTCCCGCTCGCGATCCCCTCTTCGGCCGCCGCGATTCGATCCCGCCCCTGAACGATGAAGAGATCGATGATCTGAAGCAGGAAATGCGAACCGAAGCGAGTGGCAAGCCGCTCGAGATGTGTTCGATCGACTGGATCGGCCATCGCCGCCTAACGGGGTAACCTATACCACGGGGTGAAGGTACCGTACTGCGCCGGATCGAAGGTAGCGTCGCTCAATGGGACGTCGATGCGCACATTCGCATAGACCTCGTGCAGGCTCGGCTTGCCGTCGCGGAGCCCCATGACCTCTTCGGAAACCCAGGCCTGCCCGTGCGGGACATACTTCATGAACCGGTACTCCACGTGACGTGGTCCGCTGGGCGTCGTGACCGTCTCCAGAAGCCTAACGAATAGCAATCGCTCGGCGTCAACCCAGAACTGCTTGCTCGCGCTGTCGCCCGGCGAAGCACCGACGATGAAGACCGGCCGCCCCTCCCATGTTCCTCGCGAAATCTTCGACAGGTCGATCCCCCGTCGCCGCAGAATGTCAGCCGTGCGATCCACAGGCTGTGTGTAAACGTCGAAGCCAAGGATGAGGAGCTCGTTCATGTCCGCGTTCGCGGCAGCGAGCTTGCCGTTGGCGAAGCGGTACACAGTGTCACCCGCATAGATCACCCCGCCGCGACTGGCCGTGTCGGTGTCGATGCGAAGGCGCCCCGGAAACTTTCCCGCTTCGAGCCACTGTTGAACGGAGGTCCCACCGTTTGCCAATGTGAGCGTCGTTGTCTGCGAGAAGGTCAACGTCTTGTACCAGACCGCCGAGTACTTGTCGTGCATCGCGCGAACGACGTCGGTACCGTTCGCCGGGTCGGTTCGCCTGCCCTGTGAGACCGTCGATGGCGATGGCGAAGTCGCGGCAGGCGAATGCGCGCAACCGAAAACGGCGATCGACAGAGCAAGGACTGCGCAACGAGCAAAGCAAGGTGTCATGGCTCGAGCCGGTATCCAGCCTTCCAGACCGTGAGAATATGCCGCGGCGCCGACGGATCGTCTTCGAGCTTCCGACGCAGCTCGGCAATATGAATGTCCACCGTTCGGGTCATGACTTCAACTCGGTGTCCCCAGACCTCCCGTAACAACTCGACACGCGACGCCACCGCTCCCCTTCTCCGGACCAGCGTCAGCAACAGGTCGAACTCCTTTGGGCTCAGCGCGACGAGCTGCCCGGCTTTCGTCACCGTGCGCGACGCCGGGTTGATCTCCACGTCCCCAAACCGCTCGACCGTCTCACTTCCGGCGTGTACCGCCCGATCCGACATGCGCGAACGACGAAGCAACGCACCCACGCGCGCGAGTAGTTCGAGCACACCGCACGGCTTCGTGACATAGTCGTCGGCGCCGAGCCGGAAGCCAAGAACCTTATCCGCTTCCTGACCGCGCGCTGTGAGGATGAGCACCGGCATCTCGAGGCCGTCGTCACGCAGACTTCGTAGCACGCGATAGCCGTCCATCCCCGGCAGCATGAGATCGAGAATCACGAGATCTGGAAGCCACTGCTTCGCCCTCGCGAGTCCGGTCTCGCCATCCTCGGCGACCGCCACCTCGTAGCCCTCGATCTCGAGTCCGGTGCGAAGACCGTAGGCGAGATCGGGATTGTCCTCGACGATGAGGATATTCCCCTGCTGCGTCAGCACCGACATTACTGTTCGCTTATGGCGGGAGCGTGCTCGCTCGTCGATGCCGGCTCCGGCGTCGACACAGTCGATGGCATGTCGAGGCGCGCCGGCAGTTCCACCACCACACGCGCGCCGCCGCCCGCACCGGCAGCCTCGATCCACGTTTCGCCGCCGTGAAGTGCGACAAGCTCGCGCACGACGGAGAGTCCGATCCCACTGCCACCCGTCGCTGATTCGACGTCGCGACCGAGCCGCACGTATGGCTCCCACACGCGATCACGATCGGCGATGGGGATGCCCGGACCCTGGTCCTCGACCCAAAATCGAACCCGCGCGCCCTCGCTTGCCGGCACGGCCGCACTCCCGACGGAGATGGTTTGGCCGGCGGGACCATACTTGGCCGCGTTGTCGAGCAAGTTGAGAACGATCTGTCGCAACGCATCGCGATCGGCCTTCACCGTAAGACCAGTCGCGGGACCGAGACGCACCAACGTGCGGCGCGACCGGACGAGCGGTGTGAACATCTCCACCGCGTCGCGCAGCTCGGTGTCGAGATCGAGCGATGCCGGCGTGATGCGATTCGCGCCTTTCTCGCCGCGCGAGAAGTTGAGCACATTCTCGACGAGGTACGTCAGCCGCCGCGCTTCCTGATCGATGATGCCCGCGGACCGGGCGCGCTCGTCATCGGAGCGGAGCTTACCGAGGTGTAACAGTTCGGCGAACCAGCGAATCTGCGCCAGCGGCGTGCGCAACTCGTGCGACACACCAGAAACGAACTCCGTTCTGAGTCGAGCCAATTCCTGCTGCCGATGGAGCTGTCGCCAAGCCACGCCGAGCAGGCCCGCGGTGAGCAGGAAGACGCCGGCAAGAAGCGGCAAGCGTGATCGCGGCAGGCCGCCGACGATCAACTGCGATGCCAACTCCGGACGCAAACCGACATGCATAACGAGTCGACCAAAGTTGGACTCGAGAGTGTCGGCCGCACGATAGCTCGACGGGAAGTATCCCGGCGATCGATAGATCTCGCTGCCATCGATCGTCGTCACCAAAATCGAGAGAATCGAATCAGGCGCCGTATCGCGCAGCAGTGACGGGGGAAGCAGCGCGCTCCGGCGATGAATCAAGCTGAGCGTCGGACTGAGGTACGTGCGCGGGTCGGTCGCGTATCCGTAGATCATGACTGGGTGCCCGGCCTTCGGCTCACGCACCACAACGAAGACGAGCAGCTGCGGCACCGACGTATCGCCTGTCGCGCGCACGCGCTTGGCGCCGGCGAAGATCATCCCATAGGCGTCGCTCGTCACCACCGCAGCCAACGGCCGCAGCGCGCCCAACCGGGAGTCGGGCGAACCGAACGTCGTTGGGCGCGGACCAGCTATCGGCGCCAACGTTTTCGCGTAGCTGACGAGCGTGTCGCGAGCCCATGCGATCGCGGCGTCCGGCAGATCGTTGGCCGTCGTTCTGAACGTTCCGTCCGACCAGTCGTAGCGGAAGAAATAATGAACACCGCCGAGGCACCGACACCACGGTTCGGTGATGGCGCGCGCGTCCGCCTCCGATTGCTCGGGCGACACGATCGTCTTCTCCGGCGCCTCGGGATCGAAGCGTGAGGCTTGCGCGCTGAGCGACGTGATGACCGTCGACAGCACGCTGCCCTTCGCCTGCTGCGTCAGCTGCCAGTCGGCAAATGACGCGTAGTCGTCGAGCGTCGACTCGGCGATGCGCTGCTGCGATCGCGCGGCATCCTGTGCCTGGTACACGAGAACGCCGACGAGAACGAGCGCGACGCCGAGAAGGACAATTGTGCCGAAGGAGCGGGAAGAAGAGCCGTGGGCGCGCATGCAGCACCTAAGGAAATGTCCAGCCGCGGGCTTGGAAAGCCCACCGGGTCGCCATTACCCATTCCTTACAGACGAGCTTTGCTCGCCTGTAAGCCTATTTTACGTCGCGCGCGTTGCTCGCGCTCCCGTTCGTACTCGTGAACCAAACGCTCACTCTCTACCCTCCACCGGCACAATGCCTTCGTTCGTTCGCGGAATATTTGCCGGCGCTCTGCACGACGAGTTGCTTTTTCCCTATCCGCCACCGCTCGAGCGACGCGACCCTGGAGAAGCGCGCGTCGTTCGTCGCCTCATCGACGATTTGCGCGGGATGCAGCGCTCTGGACTCATCGACTCCGCACGCTTCGATGAAGAGGAGACCATTGGTGAGGATGTCGTGCGGGCGCTCGCGCGCACGGGCTTCCTTGGACTGACGATTTCCAAGGAGTACGGGGGTCTCGGACTGTCGAGCACAGGGTACGCTCGCGTCTTCGGTGAGCTGTCTCGCACCGATGCCTCACTCGCAGTCCTCGTCGGCGTGCACTGCGGGCTCGGGTCCAAGGCAATTGTACTTTTTGGAAACCCAGAACAAAAGGCGCGATACCTCCCAATGCTCGCGCGGGGTGAGACGTTGGCTGCGTACGCGCTCACAGAGCCGGATACGGGGTCCGATGCGCAGCATATCAAAACAGCGGCTCGACTGACCGACGATGGATCGCATTGGACGTTGAATGGCCGCAAGCTCTGGATCGGCAATGGTCATCGGGCAGGCGTGATCGTCACCTTCGCGCAAACCGAAGTCGAGCGCGGTGGGAAGGTCGTCTCGCGTCCGACCGCATTCATCATTCGCCCCGACATGCCCGGATTTCATGTCGAGCGCATCATTCGCAAAATGGGAATACGCGGCTCCACGCAGGCGGAGCTCGTCTACGGCGATCTGCGCGTCCCAACCGATCACGTGCTTGGCGTCGTGGGGAAAGGCTTTGGCGTCGCCGTTCACGTGCTGAATGGCGGACGGCTTTCGCTTGCTGCCGGCTGCACCGCAGGCACGAAGCAGGTTGCGATCGAGATGGCGAGCTTTGCCGAGAATCGCGTGCAATTCGGTCGGCCGATCGCCGATTTCGAGATCACGCAACGCAAACTCGCACGCATCGCGTCCGACATCTACGCGGCGGACGCGATGCTCGGCATCCTTACTCAGCTCGCATCCGCGAAACCTGGATCGGAAGCAGACGACTGGTCGCTGGAGGCTGCCTGCTGCAAAGTCTTCACGAGCGACATGATCTGGCGCTCGGCCGACGATCTCGTGCAGATCGCAGGCGGTCGTGGATTCGTGAAGCCCTATCCGTACGAGCGCTGGCTCCGCGACTCCCGCATCAATCGCATATTCGAAGGCACGAACGAAATTCTACGATTGTTCATCGCGCTGAATGGCATTCAGGGCCCGGCAGAGCGATTGAAGGAGATCGGGTCGGCGCTCCGCAAGCCTGTGCGGAATCTCGGTCTCATCAGTGGTTTTGCCGCATCACGAATCCGGAGCGCGCTCGGCGCAACGCCGACGCTCGATGTTGCGCTGCACGAGCGGCTCGCGACGCACAAGCGGTACTTCGAGAAGCACGTCGCCGAGCTGCACACGATCACCGAGCGCGTCGTTCAGCACTATCGCGCCGAGATCGTCGAGCGCCAACAGGAATTGGAGCGCCTCGCCGGCATGGCAATCGAGCTCTTCGCCACCGGATGCGTGCTCGCACGGACGCAACGCATGATCGAGGAGCGAGGCATCGCCCTGTGCGAGCGGGAGATCGAGTTGTGCGATCTCTTCGTGGTTGAGTCCGGACGTCGCTTTCGGGCAAACCGGCAGGCCGTGCAGTCGCCTCAGGACGAGCTACGACGCGCCGTTGCACGCGCGGTGCGTGACGCCACTGGCTATTTCGTGACGGACGCGATTCTCGAGGCCGGCGTCAGCACACCCGACACCGAAACGGAGACGAGACCTCGACTCGTTTGAGATTGTCGCTGCTTCGCCTCGCGGCCGGATCGACTAGCTTTTGAGCACGCGACCTCGAGAACGCCCAGCAATGCCACGCTTTTTCGACATCTCCGTACCCGTCATGAATGGCGGCGTCGTGTATCCGGGAAACCCCGAGATTCACATCGAGGCGCAGCAGGACATGGCGAAGGGTGGCAGCTCGAACGTGTCGCTCGTGTCGATCGGCTCACACACCGGAACGCACGTCGACGCGCCAAAGCACATGATTCAAGGCGGCGCGGGCGTCGACGCCATTCCGCTCGACGTGCTCATCGGACCGGCGATCGTCCTCGCGTTCGACGACGACGTCATGGCAGTGACGGAAGCGTATCTGCGCACGCAGCCGATTGGCGGTCATGAGCGCGTACTTTTGAAAACGCGAAACTCGCACTTCATTCGCGAGCGTAATTTCCATGGCGACTACACCTATCTCGCGCCGGACGGTGCGGAATTCCTCGCGTCACTCGGTGTGCGGCTCGTCGGGATCGATTATCTCTCGATCGAGCAGTTTCATTCGGGGCATCATCGCACGCACAAGACGCTGCTCTCGCGTAACATCGTGATCGTCGAGGGACTCGATCTCTCCGAGCCCGGTCCGGGCACCTATGAGCTGTACTGTCTTCCCGTGTTGCTCGCTGGAATCGACGGAGCTCCGTCGCGCGCGGTCTTGTTTGGATGAGCGGGATCAACCAGCTGCTCTTCGACATCGGCGGCGTGCTCGGATCGAACGGCTGGGATCGCGAGCAGCGTGGCGAAGCCGTGGAACGCTTCGGTCTCGATGCCGAGGACTTTCAGTACCGGCACGAGGAGACGGTGGGCGCGTTCGAGTCGGGTCAGATTTCGCTTGACGAGTATCTCGACGTGACTGTGTTCTCGCGCCACCGCGATTTCTCCCGAGACGACTTCAAGAAGTTCATGCTCGGCCTGAGTACGCCGTGGCCGGAGAGCCTCGACGTGGTGCGCCGGTTGCGCCAGAATATCCGCGGGCGGCCGACGCGCGTGCGCCTCGCGACGCTCAATAACGAGTCGCGGGAGCTGAACCAGCATCGAATTCGCCACTTCGGGCTCTGCGATCTCTTCGATGTGTTTTTCAGTTCGTGCTGGCTCGGCGTGCGAAAGCCAACGCGGCAGATCTACGAGCGCGTGCTTGGCATGACACAGGCAGATCCGCAGCGCAGTGTGTTCGTCGATGATCGCGAGCAGAACCTCGCGCCGGCACGAGCGCTGGGTATGAAGACGATACACTTCGAGAGCGCGCCGCAGCTCGCGGGGGCGCTTGCCGAACTAGGATTCAAGCTTTAGTACGTGCTCGCTTGTGAAGCGGAAACACAACAAGAGGTTATGCAATGCAAATGGCAATGATCGGCCTCGGCCGAATGGGCGGGAACATGGTCGAGCGCCTGATGCGAAAGGGACATCAGACGGTGGTCTGGGATCGGAGTATGGACGTCGTCGGCAAGTACCAGACGATGGGCGCGACGGCAGCAAGGGATCTGGCCGATCTCGTCTCCAAGCTGAAGACGCCGCGCGTCGTCTGGATCATGGTCCCGGCGGGCGCACCGGTCGACGATACGATCGAGACGCTCGTGCCGAGCCTAACGAAGGGCGATATCATCATCGACGGCGGCAACTCGAATTTCCACGACACGATGCGACGCGCGGCATCACTCGCGAAGCGCGGCATCGAGTTCGTCGACAGCGGCACCAGTGGCGGGATCTGGGGACTCGAGAACGGCTATTGTCTGATGGTCGGCGGCACGGAGCGAGCGGTGAAACAGTGCGAGCCGATCTTCCTCGCGCTCGCGCCGGAGAATGGATACGCGCACGTCGGGCCGACGGGCGCCGGCCACTACGTCAAGATGGTGCATAACGGGATCGAGTACGCGCTGCTGCAGGGCTACGCCGAGGGTTATGAGATCCTCAACAACTCCAAAGACTTCCCGGAACTCGACCTGCATCAGATTGCCGAGGTGTGGCAGCATGGCAGCGTGGTGCGATCGTGGCTGAACGAGCTCGCCGCGGCAGCCTTCAGCCGCGATCCGTCGCTCTCCGCTCTCAAGGGATTCGTCGCCGACTCGGGTGAAGGGCGATGGACGGTGCAGGAGGCGATCGACACCGACACGCCGGCGCCCGTCATCACGCTGTCGCTCATCATGCGCTTCCGCTCTCGCCAGCCGGATACGTTCGCGGGCAAGGTGATCGCGGCGTTGCGCAATGAGTTCGGTGGCCACGCGGTGACGAAGTCATGAGCGCGAGCGCTGTCATCACGGCTCGACCGAGCGTCCAGATCAGCGGTATCGGACCGAAGCGTGACCGCGCCGATCCCTGCACCATGGTGATCTTCGGCGCGATGGGCGATCTCACGAAGCGCAAGCTCATGCCGGCGCTCTACGAGCTGATGAAGGAAGGACTCGTCGACGCGGACTTCGCGGTCCTCGGCGTCGGACGCGAGTCGTGCGACAACGACGACATGTTTCGCGCGCGCATGCGCGAGGCAATTCAACAGTCGGACGAAGTGCACGGGTTCGATCAGAGTTTGTGGAACTCGCTCTGCGAGCGTCTGCATTATACCTGTGTCGAGCTCACCGACCCCAAGGAGTACGAGAAAGTCGGCGCGCGGCTCACCGAGATCGAGGCGACGCGTGCGGCCGAGGATCGCAACCGTCTATTCTACCTCGCCGTGCCGCCGAGCATCTTCGAGCCGATTGTGCGCAATCTGTCGGCGAGCGGGCTGGCTCCGCGGACGAAGGATGCCTCCGAACAGCCATGGGTGCGCCTGGTCGTCGAAAAGCCCTTCGGTCGTGATCTCCAGACGGCGACGAATCTCAACGAGCTCGTCCTGAGCCTGTTCGGCGAGCACCAGGTCTTCCGCATCGATCACTACCTGGGCAAGGAAACCGTTCAGAACGTCCTCGTTTTGCGCTTCGCGAATTCGATCTTCGAGCCGCTCTGGAATCGGCAGTGGATCCATCACGTGCAGATCACCGCGTCCGAGGACGTCGGTGTCGGATCGCGCGGTCGCTATTACGAGGAAGCAGGCGTCGTTCGCGACATGTTCCAGAACCACCTGCTGCAGCTGCTCGCGCTCACGGCGATGGAGCCGCCGTACACGATGAGCGCGGGTGCGGTGCGCGACGAGAAGGTGAAGGTGCTCAAGTCGGTGCGCTGGCTCGATCCGAAGGCGATCCCGCGCAACGCGGTGCGGGCGCAGTACCGCGCCGGCCCGATCGGCGGAAAGCTGGTCTGCGGCTACATCGAGGAGAAAGATGTCGATCCGTCGTCGACGACGCCGACGTACGCGGCGGTGCGTCTGCACGTCGACAACTGGCGCTGGAATGGCGTGCCGTTCTACCTGCGATCCGGCAAGCGGATGAAAAAGCGCGTCTCGGAAATCGCCGTCACCTTCCGGTCGCCGCCGCATCTCATGTTCGGGCATCAGACGCGCGAAGTGCTTCGACCGAACACGCTCGTTATGCGCGTTCAGCCTGACGAGGGCGTGAACCTCAACTTCGAGGTCAAGGTGCCGGGCGCCGCGGTCGCGCTGACGTCCGAGGTCGAAGTCGCACCCGTCGACATGGATTTCACGTATGATGAAGTCTTCGGCGAGACGTCGGCGCCTGCCTACGAAACGCTGCTGCTCGATGTGATGATCGGCGAAGCAACACTCTTCACGCGGAGCGATGAAGTCGAGGCGGCGTGGCGTGTCATCGACCCGCTGATTCGGCATTGGGAGGAGAATCCGCCGGATCAGATGCCGACATACGCCGCGGGCACCTGGGGGCCGCGAGAGGCGGAGGAGCTGATTGCGAAGGATGGAGTCCGCTGGCGCGAAACCTAGAACTCCCAACGCATGGGTCTGTCGAGGAAGCGACTTCTACTTGACACCCTCGAAGTCGATCCATCCCTTCTCGGCATCGGTGCCAATCAACCGCACCGTGACGCGATCCCCGACATCCATTCCCTTCTCGCCCCTAACGACGCGTCCCTCGGCCGGCGGATGCAGCAGCCGGACGTACGTACCCGACGACGATCGTCCGGTCACGATCGCGTCGTACTTCTCCCCGATGTGATCGGCGAGCATGATCGCCGCGCCAACCTTGCGCATGGTGCGCTCGACCTTGCGAGCGGCGTCCTCGCGCTCGGTGCAGTGCTGCGCGAGCTGACCGAGATCGTCGTCGCTGTATGGCGCCGCCGTGTTGGCAAGCGCCGCCTTCACCAAACGCTGCGTGATCAGATCTGCATAACGACGATTGGGTGCCGTCGCGTGCGAGTAATCGTGCGCGGCGAGGCCGAAATGCCCGCCAGGATCCTTCCCCGGTCGATCGAGCGCGTACGCACCCGGGCCCATGAGCTTCACGATCGCGAGCGAGAGATCGGGAAAGCGCAGCGGATCGGCCGCGTGCCGCTTGGCGAGGAATTGGGCGAGCGAGAGTGAGTCCGGCTCTCGTGGCAGCGTCTCGCCGTACTGCGACGCCAGCTCGACGATGCGTCCCCATCGCTCCGGCTCACGTACGATGCGGCGAATGCCGGAACGGCCGCGCGCCTCGAGCCATTTCGCGATCGCGACGTTCGACGCGATCATGAAGTCCTCGATGAGATCGCGCGCCGCACTCTTGTGCGTCAGCGTGAGGTCGACGACGCGCCCGTCTTTCGCGACCGGCGTTGCCTCGATCGTCTCGAGGTCGAGCGCGCCATTCCGTTCGCGCTCCTTTTTCAGCCGCTGCGCCGCGTCCCACTGCAGTCGGAGCTGCGCGGCGAGACCCGAGGTCTTTGCGACCTTTTCCGGCGGCTGTACCGTGCCGCCGCTCGTATTCTCGAGCCACCGCCCGGTGTCGTCGTAGGCGAGCTGCGCCTTGTTGCGCACGACAGCTCGGTACACGTCGAATTTCGACACGTCTCCATTTTGCTCGACGGTGTTCTCGATCACGACGGCGACGCGATCGGCGTTCTCGTTGAGCGAGGTGAGATTGGTCGAGAACTGTTCCGGCAACATCGGGTACACCCGCACGCCCGTGTACACGGAAGTCGAGTTCTCCTCGGCGTGCTGATCGGCCGGCGTGTGCTTCGCCACGAGGGCGTCGACGTCGGCGATGGCAACAAGGATTCGAATCGCGCCATTGCCCGAGGCTTCCGCTACTTCGATCTGGTCGAGATCACGCGATTCGGTGTTGTCGATGGAGGACCAGAGCCGGTCACGGAGATCGCGCAAGCCGCCATCCGCTTTCGCCGGTTGCGTCGTCGCCGCGACCTGTTCGTCGACGCCGGAGTCAAATTCGGGATCGAAGCCATTTTCGCGCAGCACCCGCTGAGCGACCTGCGCGAAATCGATGGAGACAGCGTGATTCTGAGTCTTCACAAATTATCGTTGTCCATCCTGCCACTCGGTCAATGAACTGCCGGACGCATTCGAGAGTGCTCAATTCTTGATTTGCGAGAACGGCACATTGCCAATGCGATATTTGCGCCAGTCCTCGTGATCGAAGTGCCACCACTCCTGGGGATTCACGGTGAAGCCTTGCGCCTCCATCGCCTGGCGGAGCAGTTCGCGGTACCACCGTTGGAGCGACGTCCCGCCCGGATACTCGGCGTACGCACGCTCGGTGCTCTCGTCGTACGTGCTCACCATCTCGACCGGCTTGCCCGTTTTGAGATCATACAAGGTAAGATCGACGGCCGACCCGCGATTGTGCTTCGAGCCCTCGGCGGGGTTGGCGACGAGCCACTTCTTTGCGGCCGGCGTGGCATCCCAGAAGACCTTCGTCACGTACCACGGACGATACGCATCGTGGATGAGCAAACCGTAGCCTAACGACTTGAGAACGTGGTGCGCCCGAACGAGCGCCGCTGCCGCGGGACGCTGCATGAATGCGCGCGCCTCGTCGTAGATCTGGGTGCCGAGAAAGTTGTTCGTCGTCGCGTACCGGATCTCGAGCTTGATCGTCGGATCGAGCTTGACCAGTTCGACGAGATCGGTCGGTCGAAACTCACCGCTCTCGGCGGGGAGCGTCGCCGCCAGCGCCTCCTTTCGCAACTCCGGCACCGGGCGGAGCGGGGTGATGCGCAGCTGGTTCGTTCCCGCTTTCGGCTCGATGTTGCGACGCCGGAAGTGCACGCCAGCCGCAATCGCCCCGGTCGCGCGACCGCTCCTGTCGCGTGTGAAGACGATGCGCTCGCCGTCATAGAGGCCATCCGCTGGGAAGGCAAAGGTATCGCGCGCGACCTCGGTCAGCGGGTACGGGAAAAACCACTCGATGAGCGCCCAGAGCCGCCCATCGCGTTCGTAAACGTAGAGAATGTCGTAATCAGGGCCATACTCACCGATGAGTCCGCGCCAACCAGAGCGAGCGTCCTTCGGCATACCATGGTCGATACGAACGAGCGTATCGGCAAATGCATTTCCCGTTCGAATCGCCGTCGCCGAATCAGCGTTAGGCAAGTAAGTCGCTCCCCTCCCGAAGACGCGGTCGTCGACGAGCAGCGTATCGCCGCGCGCCCGCAGCTCCGGCACGCCGCCGCCGGCGGGGCCGAGCACGGCGAGCCCGGTGCCGCGATGCGTGAGCTCGATCTCGCGCCCGGTGCCCGACCGTGGCACATAACGACCGACGAGCAGACGCGCTCGGGTCGGCGCAATCGGGCCGGTCGTGTCCATCGCGGTCGCGGGTGCACCCTCGGCGACGATGCTGCTGCTACGACCTGCTCTCGCCCTCACGGCGAGCATCCCGCGCAACGCAGCTTCACCAATCTGATCGACGGCCGCATTCGCGCCGTCGCGCGTCGCCACGACGACGACACCGAGCTTGTCGTCGGGCAGGGCCTGAAGCGTCGTCGCGAATCCGTAGATTGCGCCGTCATGGCCAACGCTCCGATGGCCATCGAGCGAGCCGACGCGAAAGCCGATGCCATAGCCCGATTGCTCACCGGCACGCGCAAACTGTGGAGTCCACATCTGCGCAATGGTCTCGGGCTTGAGCAACTGTCCATTCACACCGCGGCCGCCGGCGAAGAGCGCGCTGACGAAGCGCGCGAGGTCGGTTACGGTAGTGTACATGCTTCCCGCGGGCGCGATGCCGAGCTGAAAGGTGGGCGCGGCGAAGGTCCGTCCGTCGAGCGTCCACATCGTCGCGGGTGCGAGCTCGCGGGTCAACGCAGCCGATGGCTCGAAACCGCTTGTCGTCATGCCTAACGGTTCGAGCACCGCTTTCGATAAAGCCCGCGCGAACGGCGCTCCGCTCACGCGCTCCAGAACGTACCCTACCGTGGCGATGGCGGCGTTCGAGTACTTGGTATGCGTCTCCGGCGGGTAGATCAGCGTCGTGCGATTCAGGCTCGCAATCGTGGCCGATAGCGGCGGCGATGTGCTATCGAAGTAGCTCCCGACCGGAGGCTCGCGAACGAGACCCGAGCGGTGAGACATCAACTGGCGGAGCGTGATCGGCTTGCCGAATGGATTGTGCGGATGAAAGTCGGACAGGTATCTCGAGACCGGCGCATCGAGATCGATCTTTCCTTGCTCGACGAGCTGCATGATCGCGACATCGGTAAACAGCTTCGAGACCGAGCCGACGCGAAACACTGTCTGGGGTCCCGCAGCTCGATGCGATGCAGAGTCGACGACGCCGAAGCCCTTCGCCCAAACCACCTGTTGATCGTCGACCAAGGCAATGGCGACGATTGGCAAGCCTTGGACGCGCATCTCACGATCGATGAGCCGCTCGAGCTGGTTGGCCACCGCCGCGTATTCGCGCTGCGGGGTCTCGACATCCTGCGCAGAGGCGCCTAACGGGAGAAGCGAAGCGAGAGCGAGCGAAAGCGCGGCGAAGGCGCAGCTGAAGGGTCGGATCATCGGCCTGGCGAGCGACGGCGGGAGAAGCATGATGAGCACCGAGGGGGGACGCGTCATCTTCGCCAGCGTGCGCGCCAATGTCCAGCGTTGCGGACCGCCTGTGAGCCGTTTAGTGCGACTGGCCGCCCACCCAGCTGCGAAGCATGTCCATCAGCGTGCGCGGCTGAATCGCGCGAAACTCACCCGCGTCGAAGAACTTGCCATAGCAGATCGGACACGACTCGTACCATACCTCGCGCGTTTGCCGATCGAGCATACGGATCATGGGCTGGTGACAGCGCGGGCAATCGACACGCCGCTGCTCGTTGAGGCCCGGGCGCGCCGCGGCGCCCGGCGGATCGAGCAGATCGATGCTCTCCTTTGCGTGCACATCGGCATCCTCGAGCGCGTCGAACCAGAGCCCCTCGCACGATGTGCATCGATCGATCTGCGTCTGCTCGACCTGCATCGTCTTCATCGGGGCGCTGCACTTCGGACACTGGATCTGCATGGAGTGCCCTCACGCAAAGAGAGACAGAATGAAGACGATTGTCGCCGTGAGACGGGCAACGTGATCGGCGCGTCGGTGCGCTGCGTCACCTCGAGAGCGAGAGGTCGTGGCGAATGCGCCGGACAATCTCCGCCGGCTCGCACGACGCATCGAGCCACAACGCCTCATGCGGCTCCTCGAGGGTCGCGAGTTGACTCGCGAGGAGCGACGGCCCGGCGTAATGACCGCTTCGCTGCGCAAGCCTTTCCCGCAGCATCGACTCCGGCGCTCGGAGGTATATGAATCGTACGTCGTCCGTCGCTTCAGACGGCACGAGCGCGCGCCGATACTGTTCTTTCAACGCTGAGCAGGCGAGGACGACGTTCACCTGCCGTGCATGAAGATCGCGAAGCGCATCATGTATCGCGCGGAGCCACGGCGCGCGATCCGCATCCGTCAGCCCTATGCCGCGTTTCATCCGCTCGATGTTTTCCGGCGAGTGAAACTCGTCGGCCTCGAGGAAGCGCCAGCCTAACGACTCGGCGAGGACCTCCCCAACCGTTGTCTTTCCCGCGCCCGCAGGTCCCATGAGCACGATGATCCGTGGCGCGGCAGCCATGCGCCCCAAGCTATCGCATCGTGCCGCTGCTGCTCAGGGTCTATGGGCCGCGGACAAGGGCGCGCAGACGTGCGAGGTCTTCATCGGTTACGGACGTCACCAGCGGCGCCGGATGCATCAAGGCGCTCGCCGACGGATCGTGAGGAAGCCCGAGCGCGTGCCCGAGCTCATGCGCGATCGTCGCGTACAGCACGCGATTAGGAGAACCGATCTGCCAGGGCGCTGGTTGCACTGACACAAAGACGTCGGCTCGCGTGAGCTTACCCGTCTTACTACTGTAGAGCATCGTGACGCCGGGATTGCTCGGCGGGAGCCGGTCACTCCAGTAGAGCCGGATGTCCGCATCCAGCGACCAACTCACCCTCACGACGCGGACCACGTCCGAGCGCATCCAGGCGTGTACCGCCTCGTCAACGAGTTTTCCGTGGTCGATTGACTCACCTGGCTTGTCGGTCCAGGGCTGAACCCAAAGCCGCAGAGTGCCAGAGCGCGACCACACGTACGCGCGTCCGCCGGCAGCAACGACCGTCTCGTTCGGCTCGGCGGACGTCTCGCCATGAGTGACCAGAACCACGGATCCTTGCTGCATGGGGGCTGCAACGATCGACGGCGACGGCTTGGCACAAGCTTCGGTGAGACAACCACTTATGACCGCTATTGCAACGTAGATGCTGAGAGCGCGAAGAGATCCGGAACGGCGCAAGGAGCTCCTGGCTAAAGTGTGCGACCGAATAGATCAGGTCGCCACTTAGCCGACGCCGTGGCACACTCGCGGTCACCGCAGTTTCAGCCTTGGTCGTCTCGAATTCCCTGAAGAGATACCGAATGGACGGCAATAGAGGGGTAAGCCCCGCGCCCGACGCTGCAGACTTGTGGGCCGTTGTCGCCCGTCATAGCCTGTGCCTGATTCAGCGATCTCTCATTCCCTTTCCAAGGATGCCATCGGCGCGTGGACGCACTCGAGTTCTCTGATCGATTACGCAGCGTGCTGACTGAGGCGCGTGAGGAGGCCGCGCGACTGCAACACGAGCATGTCGGCACCGAGCATCTGCTCATCGCCCTCCTCAGTGACACCAGCCGTGACGGTGGCGCGCCGCCGTCCCTCGCCGGTGTGGTACTCGACGTGCTCGGCGTCGATCGATCGAAAATGAAAGTGGTCCTCGAGCAGACCGTGCTCCGCGGCCGCGTGGCGACGTCGGATGACCAACTCTCGTACACGTCGCGCGCCAAAGCGGTACTCGAGCTCGCGATGGCCGAAGCGCGCGTCTCGAAGGCAGGAACCGTCGACACGCAGCACTTGCTGCTCGGACTCGTCCGGGAAGAGCGCGGAATTGCCGCCCAGGTGCTACTCGATTTCGGCATTACCGTCGAGAAGACGCGGGCGGAGTTGGCGAAGCTGAGCTGACGAGCTAGTCGAAATCCAAAGCCAAGTCCATCGCTGGTGCGGAGTGCGTCAGCGCGCCAACCGAAATCCAGTCAACGCCTGTCTCGGCGATTCCACGCACGGTGCCGAGGTTCACGCCACCGGACGCCTCGAGAATCGCACGCTTGCGTACGTGTCGCACCGCCGACCGCATCTCATCGAGCGACATGTTGTCGAGCATGATGACGTCGGCGGCCGCCGCGAGCGCGCGCTCGACTTGCTCCATGTCGTCGCATTCCACTTCGACCTTCACCTCGGGCGCGAGCTCGCGCGCGCGATGGACTGCGGTCGCGATGTCGCCGTCGAGTGCCGCAAGATGGTTGTCCTTGATCAGCACGGCCGACGACAAATTCATGCGGTGATTGTGGCCTCCGCCAGCGCGAACGGCGTACTTCTCGAGCTGTCGCCATCCCGGAGTCGTCTTCCGCGTGTCGAGGATCTTCGCCTCAGTGCCGGCAACTGCAGCGACGAACTCCGCGGTGAGCGACGCGATGCCGGAAAGTCGTTGCAGGAAATTCAACGCGACACGCTCCGCGGAGAGGAGTGCCCGCGCGTTCCCGTTAACGAAGAGCACGGAGGCGCCCTTCGCGACGCGGACTCCGTCTTCGACGTCGATCCGGATCGCGACTTTCGGATCGAGGAGGCGAAAGGCGTCCAGCGCGAGCGCGACGCCGCACACCACACCGTTCTCGCGCGCGACGAGCGTGCCTCGCGCGCGACGTTCGGAGACGACCGTCGCTATCGTGGTGAGGTCGTCGAAGGCGCCATCTTCGTCGAGAGCGCCGCGAACGAGTGCATCGAGTGCTTGCTGCTTCAGCGGAAATCGTAATGTCCCCACTGCATCGATCGCTGGTACGCTGAGCGGCGTGACGGTACGAGGAACGGAACGACGCGGTGGCTGCGACTCCTTCATCGGCGTGGGATTCTCCATAAGTCCTCTTCGTAGCGGAAGGCGATGGTCGAGTAAGTGAGGTGATCTCACTCGCCCGGGTCGACGCCGTCTGGTACTGGCGAGAGCGGCTGTTTCGCGGTGCCGCCGATAGCGACCATTCGCTCGATAGCGCGACGTGCGCGATCGGCGATCTCGGTAGGCACGGTGATTTGGTGCTGTAAACGCTCCAGCGCCGTTAGGACTTTCGGAAGCGTCGTCACCTTCATGTACGCGCACAACGCTCGTTCGTTCGCGGCGTAGAAGCGCTTGCTTGGATTCTCTCGGCGCAGGCGGTGCAGGATGCCGACTTCGGTCGCCACGATGAAGTCGTCGGCGTCGGATAGAGCAGGACGCTTGATCATCCCTTCCGT
Source organism: Gemmatimonadaceae bacterium (assembly GCA_036496605.1). NCBI lineage: Bacteria > Pseudomonadati > Gemmatimonadota > Gemmatimonadia > Gemmatimonadales > Gemmatimonadaceae > Gemmatimonadaceae bacterium. The sequence goes on from DASXKV010000032.1 coordinate 148,704, forward strand.
CGAGAGGATCTGCACGCCCTCGGCATCGATGTCGCCGGCGGACATTGCCTCGAGCACGCTTGTCGAACATCCACACTCGGGATGCACGAGGAATTCCGCGTTAGGGTGCAGGTGACGCTGCAGTCGAATGTTCTCGGGATCGATACCCGCGTGCACGTGGCACTCACCCATCCAGACGAGAATATTCTCCCGCTTCGTCAGCCGGCGAACGTGCGCGCCGAGGAACATGTCGGGAAGAAAGAGAATCTCCCGATCCGGCGCGATTGAATTGACGACTTCCACGGCGTTGCCGGAAGTACAGCAATAATCGCTTTCGGCTTTGACCTCGGCTGTAGTGTTCACGTACGACACCACAACGGCGCCGGGATGCTCAGCCTTCCACGCGAGCAGCTGCTCCGCATCGATGGTCGACGCGAGGGAACAGCCCGCCGCGAGATCGGGGAGAAGAACAGTCTTGCTGGGCGACAGAATGGCCGCAGTCTCGGCCATGAAATGCACGCCGCAAAATACGATCACCTTGGCCGATGTCTTCGCGGCTTCACGAGACAGGCCGAGCGAGTCTCCAACGAAGTCGGCAACATCCTGAACTTCGGGCCGCTCGTAGTTATGCGCGAGAATGACCGCGTTTCGCTCGCGTGCGACCTCCTTGATCTCCGCTTGCAGTTCCGCGATGAGCTCGTCCCTGGCCAGCGAAGAGGACTGAGGCGCGGTGGAGCTAGGCATGCCGCTGAATGTAATGCGCGAGGTTTGGTAAGAAGTAAAACACCACAGAGATGCAAAACGCGAGCGCGCGTCGATCCAACGCGACGAATTACTGCTGAGCGCGGAACTACTGCTCGATGTGACGCCCCTGCCAGGAGCGCTGTGGCTTGGGGAAGTCGGAGCGGTAGTGGCCGCCGCGCGATTCCTTGCGCTGAAGCGCCGCCTCGATGATCAGTCGTGACGTCTCGACGAGATTTTGCTCTTCGGTCGCGCCAACGGGCAATCGCTCCTCGATCGTCGCGAGCGAGTGGAGTGCGAAGCGCAGCCCTTTGGCGGTTCGCGCAATCGCCGCGTGCTCCCACATCAGTGCTCGCACCGCGTCCGCACTCACCTGCGCCGCGCCTCGATCGGTAAGGAGTGCGACTTTCCATGACCCGGCCGGCGGTTCGCTCTTGAGCGGCGTTACATGCGACAGGTCGCGCGCAACGCGCTCGGCGAATACGAGACCTTCGAGTAGCGAGTTCGACGCGAGCCGATTCGCCCCGTGTACACCGGTGCGCGCCACTTCTCCCACGGCGTAGAGGCGTTTCATCGTCGAGCGTCCGGAGAGATCGGTCACGACGCCGCCCATCATGTAATGCGCAGCCGGCGTGACGGGGATGAGGTCGTGACGCGGATCGATGCCGCGTGCCATGCAGATGGCGAAGATCCCCGGAAAGCGCTTCGTGAACCCGTTGCCGAGCTTTCGCGCATCGAGATGCACCTTGCCCTGGCGTTGCTCGCGAAAAATGGCGCGCGCGACAACGTCGCGAGGTGCGAGCTCCGCGAGGCGATGCCGCTTCACCATGAATCGCTCGCCCGCCGCGTTCACGAGAATGGCTCCTTCGCCGCGCACGGCTTCCGAGATCAATTGCAGCGGATTCTCTGACGTGTCGAGCGCGGTGGGATGGAATTGAACGAACTCCATGTCCGCCAAGCGTGCGCCGGCGCGATGAGCAATTGCGAAACCATCACCGGTGGCAACGACGGGGTTCGTCGTGTAGCGGTACACCTGTCCGCATCCCCCAGTGGCAAGAACGGTGACGTCCGCGATGATCTCCGCCGGCCGGCCGGCAATGCTCGCGCGCACGCCGACGCACTCACCACCTCGCACGATGAGATCGAGGACGCGAGCCTTCTCGATGACACCGACTCGTTCGCTCTCGTGCACGCGGTCGATCAGCGTGCGCGCCACCTCGGCGCCGGTCTGATCGCCATGAGCGTGGACGATACGATTCTTCGAGTGCGCTGCCTCACGACCGAGCTTGAGGTCGCCCGTCGGGTCGAGATCGAAGTCTGCGCCTGCAGTCTGCAGCTCGCGCACGCGGGCTGGTCCTTCCTCGACGAGAATCTGAACCGCTGCGGCGTCGCAGAGCGCGGCGCCCGCGGCCAGCGTGTCCCGCCGGTGCAATTCGGGCGAGTCACCGGCTCCCAATGCAGCAGCGATGCCGCCTTGTGCGTATGCCGTCGCGCTGTCGAACAACGAGCGCTTCGTCAGAAGCAGGACGTCGGCTTGGTCCGCGGCGCGCCAAGCAGTATGCAAGCCGGCGACACCGCTTCCGATCACGAGCACACCTGTTCGCAGGCGGTCAGTCATCGTCGAAAGATAGAGCGGCCGGTCCCCTTGTCATCCCGAGCGATCCATTGTCATACCCAAGTGCAGCGAGGGATGACAGACTGACCGACCTCTTCCCACAATCGATCCGCACAACGACCTTTGCTGCCATGCGGAAATTGTTGGTGTTGCTCGCCGTGCTGGCGCTCGTACATGTTGGTCTGCTCCTCGTGCATCGGAAGGGTGCTGCCGCGGCACGGACCCAGTCCGACGTAAACGTCGGCATCGTCTTCGATGTCGGCGGACGCGGCGACAAGTCGTTCAACGACGGCGCATACGTCGGCGGAATGCGTGCCGAACGCGAACTCGGAGCGCGCGTCCGATTTATCGAACCCGGCGACGGTTCTGACAGAGAGTCGGGGCTTCGTCTGCTCGCCGCGGAAGGCATGGATCTCGTTATCGGCGTCGGCTTCATCTTCACCGACGACATAACCCAACTCGCCAAGGACTATCCGCGCACGAACTTCGCGGGCATCGACTTCGCCGTCAGCACCGATAATGCGGGTAATCCCATTCTGCCGCCGCCTAACGTGGCAGCACTCAAGTTTCGCGAGGAGCAAGGCTCCTTTCTTGTCGGTGCACTCGCCGCGCTGGACAGCAAAACGAAGAAGGTGGGCTTCGTTGGCGGCATGGACTCTCCGTTGATTCAGAAATTCGAAGTCGGCTACCGAGCCGGGGTGAAGCAGGTCTGTCCGACGTGCGCGGTGCTCGTCGGTTACGCCGGCGTAACGCCGGAGGCCTTTCGCAATCCCGGCAAGGGAAAAGAGCTCGCGCTGAGCCAGTACGGACAGGGCGCGGACATCATCTATCACGCGTCGGGATCGACAGGGCTCGGCGTGTTCGAAGCCGCACGTCAGACGGGACATCTCGCAATTGGCGTCGACGCCGATCAGTACGCCGAGGCGCCGGGATACGTACTGACATCGATGGTGAAGGGTGTCGACGAGGCAGTATTCGACGTCGTCAAGCTCGTAAAGGAGCATCGCTTCAAGGGCGGCATCTATCAGTTCGGTCTTGCCGAACACGGCGTTGGCTATGTGTACGACGCGCAGAATCGCGCGCTCATACCCGATAGCATTCGCGCGAGAGTCGAATCGCTCAGCGCGGAGATCGTCGCCGGTCGGATCAACGTCCCGTCGACGAGATGACGCCGCCGTTGACTGCTCCGGCCATACGGCTCACCGACATCCAGAAATCGTTCGGCCCGGTACAGGCAAACCGGGGCGCGTCGCTCGAGGTCGCGCGGGGCGAGATCCACGCACTCGTCGGAGAGAACGGAGCCGGGAAATCGACTCTGATGCGCGTGTTGAGCGGTATGTATTCGCCAGACGCGGGTCGAATGGAAGTGATCGACGCGGGCGGCGCGCTGCGCGACGTCACCGGTTGGAACACTGCGTCCGCCATCGCAGCCGGCGTCGGCATGGTTCATCAGCATTTCATGCTCGTGCCGACGCTCACTGTCGCCGAGAACCTAATACTCGGAGCCGAGCTGACGAAGGACGGTGTACTCCGAGTCCTGGATCGCACCCGAGCGGCGAACGCGGTAACGGAGCTCAGCCATCGGACGGGACTTCGCGTGAACGCCGAGCAACGCGTCGCCGAACTTTCCGTCGGTGAGGCGCAGCGGGTCGAGATCCTCAAGGCGCTGTATCGTGGCGCACGCACTCTCATTCTCGATGAGCCGACGGCGGTGTTGTCCCCGCCGGAGGTTGCCGAGTTGTGGCAGGTGCTCCGTCAGATGCGCGAGCGCGGCGAGACGATCGTGCTCATCACGCACAAGCTCGACGAGGTCATTCGCATCTCGGACAGCGTCACCGTTATGCGGCACGGCCGGACGATCGCGAAATTGCGCACGGCTGACACGAGTCCACAGGAAATCGCGCGCGAGATGGTCGGACGCGACGTCGTCCTGGCGACGGAGATGCGGCGCGACGCCACGCTGGCCGGCGAATCCTGGGCCGATGCAACGCCATCGGCGTCGGCCCCGGAACACGGCACCTTAGGCTCCGACACCTCGCTGCCGGCGCTCGAGGTGCGCCAGCTCGTCGTCTCGAATGCGCGGCGGCCAGCCGCGGTAGACGAAGTGAGCTTTAGCATCGCTCCCGGCGAGATCCTTGGCATCGCTGGCGTCGAGGGAAATGGACAAACGGAGTTGATCGAGGCGATCGCCGGACTACGCCGGACACGGTCGGGGTCGATTCTCCTCGATCACCTCGACATCACCGAGGCCACCGTGCGCGCACGCGGCGACGTTGGACTCTCGCACATCCCCGAGGATCGCCACGCGCGCGGTCTTGTTCTGGATTACACGATTGCGGAAAATCTGATTCTCGGGCAGCAACATCGATTCGCGCGCGGCGGGTACCTCAATACGCTCGATGGCGAGCGGATCGCCGACAATGCGCGAAAACAGATCACCGCGTTCGATATCAGGCCTAACGACCCTTCGCTTCGCGCGCGCGCGTTATCGGGCGGCAATCAGCAGAAGGTCGTGGTCGCGCGGGAAATGGGTCGCGACTTCCGCGTCCTGTTGGCGGCGCAGCCGACACGCGGCGTCGACGTCGGCGCAATCGAGTTCATTCACGCGCAGCTCCGCGCGGCGCGGGCCGCGGGGAAAGCGATCCTGCTCGTATCGGCGGATCTCTCCGAGATTCTCGCGCTCTCGGATCGCGTCGCCGTGATGTACGGCGGCCGTTTCGTCGCCCTCTTACCTCGCGCGCAAGCGAGCGAAGAGGTTCTCGGCCCTTACATGACCGGTGCGGAACGCGCTGCATGACGACGACGTCGCCAGAATTGTCGCGCGATACCGCCGCTACCGCGGAGACGTCGGTACCGTCACGTTCTGCGTCGAAGCTGAGAATCGAAGAGGCGCTGCTCCCGTCGCTCGTCGCGCTTCTCGTTGCGGCAATTGTCGGCGATGTTCTCATCCTGATCTTCGGCCAATCGCCTGCGACGGTGTTCAAGCTGCTCCTCGAGGGCACGTGGGGTAACAGTTATGGCTTCGGCCAGGTGTTGTACAAAGCAACGACACTCACCTTCACGGGTCTCTCGATCGCGTTCGCTTTACGTGCAGGATTGTTCAACATCGGCGCCGAGAGCCAGTTGGCGGCCGGAGGCTTCGTCGCCGCGACAATCGGGTTGTTGTTGCCGCAAGGCTTACCGTGGATCGTCACCTTACCGGTGTACATCGCCGCAGCCGCGTTAGGCGGCGGAATCGTCGGCGGAGTTGCGGGGGAGCTCAAAGCGCGGTTTGGCGCACATGAAGTGATCACGACGATCATGCTGAACTTCATCGTGCTCGCGTTGCTGAGCTATCTCACGGCGGCGCATCTCAAAGTGCCGGAGACGCTGCACACCGAGGAAGTTCGGAGTGGTGCGGTTCCGCGGCTCGCGGATTTTCTTCCATCGTTTCATGGCTCGGCGGCGAACGTCGTCCTGGTGCTCGCGGTGCTCGCCTGTCTTGGCGCGTGGTGGTATCTGTTTCATACGCGTCGCGGTTTCGAGCTGCGCGCGGTTGGGCTGCAGCCGGAAGCAGCGGAATACGGTGGCGTGCGTCCCGGCGCCGTGTGGACCCGCGCAATGACGATCTCCGGCGCGATCGCGGGTATCGGTGGCCTGAATTTCGTGCTTGGCTACAAGCACTACTACGAGGAGGGTTTTGCCGGCGGCGCAGGATTCCTCGGCATCGCCGTCGCGCTCGTCGGCGGGACGCACCCGTTAGGCGTCATGCTCGCCGCACTCCTGTTCGCGACAATCTCGCAAGGCGGTCTCGCCGTGAACGCAATGGTGCCGAAGCAGTTCGTGGAGGTCCTTCAGGCTGTCGTGATCATCGCGGTCGCAGTGTCCGTTCCCGAAGTGCGCGGCCTGCTTCGCTCTCAGCGCCGTCGCGACTAATGGCGGCGCTTCTCTTTCTCGCGCAGACGCTGCGCATTGCAATCCCGTATCTCTTCGCCGCTGCCGGCGGCGTGGTCACCGAGCGAGTGGGACTCATTGGACTGACGCTCGAGGGATACATGCTCGGTGGCGCATTCGCCGCGGCCTTGGGCAGCTACTACGGGCACAGCGCCTGGCTCGGGGTGCTCGCGGGCATTGGAGGCGGCGCCGCGCTCGCGCTCCTGTATGGCGTGAGCGCGATTCGTTTCCGGGCCGACCAGGTAGTGATCGGGATCGCGATCAACCTGCTGGCGATTGGCCTCACGCGATTCTTCCTGCGACTTGCTTTCGGGAGCTCGTCGAATTCGCCACGCGTCGCGGGATTCGGCGCAGAGCAGGCGGGCAGTGGCTTTCTCGCGCTCGTCAGTAATCCCATGATCTGGCTCGGACTGCTCGCGATTCCAGTGGTAGCGTGGCTGCTGTATCGAACGCCGTTCGGGCTACGTATCCGCGCCGTAGGAGAGCATCCGGCGGCAGCAATCTCGGTGGGCGTGCCGATCACGCGCATCCGGTACGGCGCGGTGTTGCTCTCGGGAATCCTTGCAGGGCTCGGGGGAGTTTATCTGGTGCTCGACCAGCACCAGTTCACCGACCAGATGACCGCCGGCCGTGGCTTCATCGCACTCGCCGCTACGATTTTTGGACGGTGGGACCCGATGCGGGTCGGCATCGCGTGCTTGCTATTCGCGGCCGCGGAGACGCTTCAGATTCAACTGCAGGGAGCGCAGCTCGTGCCGTCACAGTTCGTCGAGATGATTCCTTATGTGTTGACGATCGTTGCGCTCGCGGGCGTGGTGGGCAGAGCAGTTCCGCCGGCGGCATTGGGGAAAGTGGCCGGAGAATAGTCCTGTCAGCGTTCAGTAAGTTCGGCGCGACGCGTCTCGCGCATTCGGAAGAGGCCATCCTTAGTTCCTTGCATGGGTAAGCTCGTCGTTTTGATGATCACGGCGTTCGTGGACATGGTGGGGCTGTTGATGATCATCCCCCTCCTGCCCTTCTACGCCAGAGACCTTGGGGCCAACGGCTTGATCGTTGGCCTCCTCTTTTCTTCCTTTTCTGTAGCCCAGCTGATAACGGCGCCTGTGTGGGGCCGCTTCTCCGATCGCTATGGCCGGCGGCCGGCACTTCTCGTTGGACTGACAGCATCCGCGATCGCCTATGTCGTGTTCGCCTACGCGAACACTCTATGGCTCCTGTTCCTATCGCGTCTCGTTCAGGGCGCCGGCGGCGGCACTGTCAGTGTCATCCAGGCCTACGTCGCCGATGCGGTGAAGCCCGAGGACCGGGCGAAGGGCTTGGGGTGGCTCTCGGCGGCGACGAACGCCGGCGTCGCGTTGGGCCCGGTGCTTGGCACAGTAACCAGCAGCCTGGGAGGAAGTGGACCTGGGCTCGCCGCAGCTGCGCTGTGTGTTCTCAATATCGCCTTTGCGTGGCATTTCCTCTCGGAGTCACGCGACATGGCGGAAGCCAAGACCGTCCCCACCACTCGGGCGCGGTCCTTCGAGGCGCTCACGCGCGTGGTGACGCATTCCAGCGAGCCGGCCTCCCGATTGATCTGGATTTACGCGATCGCAATCGGTGCCTTTCGCGGCGTGAATGCGATCCTCGCTCTCTTTCTCGCGGTGCGCTTCGGCGTGACGAAGAACACGATCGGTTACTTCTTCACGTACATCGCGCTGATTTCGGTGCTCACCCGTGCTGCGATTCTTGGCCGGGCGGTCGATCGCTACGGCGAAGCGCGGCTGTCGCGGTTCGGATCGATGTTGCTGGCCATCGGCCTCGCGGCGATTGCGTTCATGTACCCGCTCCGTGACCCGGCATCGCTGGCGCACAATCTTCACCTCTCGGTGTCATTCGTCAGGGTGCTGCCATTCTTACCGCTCGCGCTCGCGGTAGCACTGCTGCCGCTCGGTACCGCATTCACCTTCCCGTGCGTGACAGCGATGCTATCGCGCGTGACGCCAAGCAACGAACGCGGACTGTACATGGGGCTCCAGCAGACATACGGCGGAGTCGCCAACGCACTCTTCCCCGCTCTGGCTGGCCTCGCCTTCGATCGGTTCATCGAGCTGCCCTTCCTCGCCTCTGCTGCGCTGGTTGCGGGAACCATCTACCTTGGCATCGGGCTGGAGCGAAACATCCGCCCCAAAGCGACGCCTCAGACTGCGGCGCCCGCGGCATAGGTGTAGAGCGCCGTCGAAGTGTCTAATCCGCGTCGGACAATTCGGAGTGCCGACGCGGACGATTTGCGGATTGTGAGACCGCTCACGTTGGGCGAGGTGCGAACGCACGGCCGCCTTTGGAGATTAGTCGCATACTTCACGGTAGATTGGTTGAGCCTTTGGCTGGCGATCTCTCCACGATCACACGGGTATGAACTGTGCGCCTCGGCACGGGGGTGACCGCCAAAGCTCTTCGCTCCTCACCTTTTACGAGACACGCGCCTCGATCGTCGGGCGTGGTCCCCAGCTCCAGGAGTAAGGCCATGCACGCTCCCCGCAAACGCGGAGAGTTCGCGATCGTACTTGTTGGATTGTTCGGGCTCATGTCGGCATGCTCGAACGGCACGGAGCCGCCCAAAAAACTCTGCGATGCGTCCAATCCATTGACGCTGAGCGTCGGAGAGGTGCAGCCCGCGATCAGCGGCGGTTGCGTTTACGTGTCCTCGAATTCATCGACCGCGGAGTACGCCCTCGTCCCGTACAATGGCGACCTGACTTTCGCGAATCTCGCGTCGGTCTCGATCACGACGTCCGGGGTAAACACCGTAACGACACAGCTCCAGTCGCGCACGCCAGGTGCCTTGGCGACGCTCAATCTGCTCGCGAATCAGAGCAGCGCATCGTTGCAGCCATCGACAGCGTTCGAGACGGGACTACGTCAAAGCGAGCGTCGTGTTTTGACGAGACTCATCCCGGCAGCCCATGCGTGGCAGCGGAGCCACCTCACGGCGAACGGCCGTTTGCAGCCGTCGTTCTCGATTGCGACATCGCCCCCGGCGGTGGGTGATACGATTATGCTCAACACGAACTCCGGCGACCTTGCCGCCGCGTGCACGACGGCGGTGTTCCGGCCGGGTCGTATCGCAGCGATTTCCAACACCGCGATCGTCGTCGACGACGTCAACAATCCGGCCGGCGGCTACACTGACGCGGAGTATCAGCAGATCGCCACGCAGTTCGATACCGTGTTCACAATGGACACGACGGCGTTCGGCGCGCCCACCGACATCGATGGCAACGGCCACGTAATCCTGTTCTTCACGCGAGCCGTGAACGAGCTGACGCCGACGGGAAGTCCCGGTGGAATCGTGGGTGGATTCTTCTACGCGCGCGATCTCTTTCCCAAGCAGGACGTCTCGGGGATCGAAGGATGTCCGAGCAGCAACTTCGCGGAGATGTTTTATCTGCTCGTTCCCGACCCGAACGGCGTGGTCAACGGGAACGATCGCACCAAGTTCGACGTCTCTCATCTCACCGTCGTGACGACGGCGCACGAATTTCAGCATCTGATCAATGCGGCACGCCGCCTCTACGTGAACACGGCAGCAACCGACTTCGAGGAGACCTGGCTGAACGAAGGCTTGAGCCACACTGCCGAGGAGCTGCTCTTCTACAAGCAGAGCGACCATCTGGCACCCCGGATGGACGTCGACAGCCTCCAGTTCAAGACCGACACCATCAATATCAACGCGTACAATTTCGATCAGGCGCAGAATCTCGGCCGCTTCCGCCTGTACCTGGCGAAGCCATCCACCAATTCGCCGTACGCAACGAACGATTCGCTGGCAACGCGTGGAGCAACCTGGTCGTTCCTGCGATACGCGGCCGATCATCGTGGCGCCAGCGGCGACGCCGACACGTGGAAGCTGCTCGTGAACTCGACGACCACGGGATTGACGAATCTGCAGACCGTTTTCGGCAGTGGTCTTCCCTCGATCTTCCGCGACTGGGCCATCGCTACGGTGACCGACGATATCCCGGGAGTCGCAACGGAGTGGCAGCAGCCGAGCTGGAATTTCCGCTCGATGTTCAACCTGCTGTCGACGAAGAAGTATCCGCTTTCGACGGTGACGGTGGGCGACAACGCGCCGCTCACCGTGTCGCTGAACGGCGGCGGCGCCGCCTACGTGAGGTTCGGCGTACCCTCCGGCCAGGTTGGATCGCTCAAGTGGACGACGGCGTCGACCGCTGTGGTGATGTCGCTGGTGAGATTGAAGTAGTGGCTGGTGTTTGGTGGCTGGTTGTTGGTGGCGGCTAGTTAGTAGTTGCTAATAATGATCGAGCCCCGCGGGCAATGCTCGCGGGGCTCTTTCCATTTTCACCAACAACCAATCACCAACAACTACTTACGCGCTTCATCCCTTGGCCGTGTCGTGCAGGCCCGGCTCACTCGCGAGCACGGCCTTCGCGATCTCGACCATCGGCACAGAGCGATCCTGACTGGTGCGCTGCAAGATGCGGTAGGCCTCCTGCTCGGACGAACCGGTGCGGCGCATCAGAATTCCCTTCGCGCGCTCGATTGTCTTGCGGTTTTCCAGTGCCTGCTTCGCAGCCTCGGCGTCCTTGCGCGCGTTCAACAACTCTTTCGCGCGAGTGGCGGCGAGTCGAATCGTCGAATCGAGTACGCGCGGCGGCGCGGGTTTCGGAAGAAAGGCAATCGCGGCGGTCGCGGTGACATCCCGGTCGCTCAGCGTGAGCGACTGATCGCCGCTGAAAAGGACCACGGCGACGCCGGGAATGTTCTGCGTTATCCGCTCCGCGGCTTCGATGCCCGAACCATCGGGCATGTGGACGTCGAGTAGCACGACATCCGGCACGACATCTCTCGCGCTCTCGTACGCTTCGCGCCCCGTCGCCACTTCCGATACGACGGTGTGGCCGAGCGTGGCGAGAAGCTCCACGAGCAGAGATCGTGCGTTGTCGTCATCCTCGGCGATCAGGACGCGAATCTTTGCGGTTTCACTCATCTGGCGAGAATCTGTATCGGCGCTGAAACGAGCGCCAGCCTCATTACGGACGCCCTGCGGCACCGAACCCTCTTCGTTGCGCTGTGAAATCGAGTCGATGTTCATGCTCCAGCCACGCGAGCCAGTAGCTCCGACGTACGAACTGGTTTACGCAGTACGAAGTCTCCCTCCGTGCCAGCGGTCGCACGCGGCTCCCATCCCGTCACGACGCCAATTCGCAACGTCGGCCAGCGTTCTCGCACAACGGCGATCAGGTCCCATCCGCTACCGTCCGGCAAGCCAATGTCCGTTACGAGAACGTGATAGGGCGTCCCGCCATTCTTTGCGGCCGACTCGAGCTTTGCTGTGGCATCGCGCACACACGTCACAGTATCGACCGTATGCCCGTCGGACTCCAGTAATGCTTGCATGAACTCGCGGCTGTCGGTGTGATCTTCCACCAGAAGTACGTGACGTGGGGCGCGCGTCCGCGCCTGCTGCTCGACGGCGACGGCCGTCCCACCCACGACCGCGACAGGAAACACAAGACGGACGGTCGTCCCAACGCCAGGCATCGATTCGATCTCGGCGTGGCCCCGGTGCCGCTTGACGATACCGTAAACCTCTGCGAGGCCGAGGCCTGTGCCCGCTTTGCCTTTCGTGGTAAAGAACGGCTCGAAGGCACGTTCGCGCACCTCGGCCGACATACCGACACCGGTGTCCCGAACCTCGACGCTGACTTCGCCCCCGGTCGAATACGTCCGAATCGAGAGCGTACCGCCGCCGGCCATGGCATCGAGCGCGTTTTGCACGAGGTTGAGCAACGCCTCACGCAATTCGCCGGCGATACCACGCACCATGACGCCGCCCGCAAGGTTGCGCTCGAATTGTACCACTCCGCCCCTCGCGCGCTCGGCCCAGAGCGGCCGAGTCATCGCCACGACCTCGTCGCTTACCTGCGAGAGATCTACGAGCTCTTCGCTTTCTCCCTGCAGTGGCTCTTGCCTGATGAAACGACCAACGCGCGCCGCCGTCGCCGCGCCCGTCTCGGCGGCTTTCGCGATTCGGTCGGCATAGTCGCGGACCTTGTCGGGATTGTTGGCGCTCGCCTGGAGGAGATACGCCGCAGCCATGATCGGGTTGAGCGCGTTGTTCACGTCGTGCATAACGCCCGCGGCCAACTGACCGACAGCGGCCAGACGTCGCTCTCGCGCTCTGGCTTCCTGCAGAGCGAGTACTTCCGCGGTGCGCTCCTCGACCATCTTCTCGAGTCGTTCGGCTTCAGTCGATACGCGATCGTAGAGCTCGGCAGTTCGACGCGCTTCTTCCTCGAGCTGCCTGGCGAGTTGCGTCTTGACGGTCACGTCGCGCTCGACGGTGACCGCGCCCCGAATCTTTCCGTGTTCGTCGTATAGCGGGTTCGAGTTCACCTCGATAATGACCTGCCGGCCATCGGGACCACGCTTCACGGCAAGCGTCTCACCGCGGACGCGCTCACCGCGCAGCGCCCGCGCCGTCGGATGCTCGTGCATGAAGAGGCTCGTCCCATCAATCGTTCGTGGTCGATCGAGTTGCCAGAGCTCACGCAAGGTCGAGGGCTGTCCCGTCGGATGGTCGTGCAATGCCTGCGCGTTCGAGCGAACGGTTCTTCCTTCGGTATCGACGACGCGGACCGAGTCGGGAATGACGTCGAAAATCGACTCGAGCTGCGCGACGCTTCGTGCGAGGTCTTCACGCAACTCCTCTCGCTCGGTGACATCTATGCCGGCGAAGAGTAGTCCGCGAGCTTTGGCGGTCCCGCCGCGGCGAGTCGGCTCGGCCAGCGGCGTGAAGGTGACCTCGATGAGCCGACGACCAGCTCGCGTCTGGAATGGTATACGCGCCGCGACGACGGGAACACCGTCGAGCGCACTGTCGATCTGGTCGGTGAGATCGGCGAGCGCGTTCGGAAATGCGTCGTAGATCGCGCGCTGCGCGGCGCCCGCGACGTCCAGACCGGTGAGCTCTCGATACCGCGTATTCGCGGTAACAAGCCTCAGATCGGCGTCGAAGGTCGCGAACGCGAGAGGGACCGCCTCAAAGAGAAGCTCGAGGCGAGCGATCTCCGACGGGACGGTCTGTCGACTGCGGTCCACGTCGGAATTGGAGTGCGGCACGGTGGCTCGGCGGGATGAGTCGTGGATGCAACTGGCAGCCCGTCCACGATGGATGGGGGGCGCAACCGTGTCAATGACACGTGCCCAAGCGTACAGTGTTCAGCTCTTCCGGCCCCATTGCCGGCGATCGGAATCATGGGTGATCAAGCGTGCCCCAAGTCCATATCTGAAAAACGCATACCCCCACTCGACCAGAACGCTGAGCCGATTGCGGAAACCGGCGAGATACAAGATGTGCAGGAAGAGCCAGAACCACCACGCCGGATGTCCTGAGATGTGAATGCCATGGCCGAAATCGGCAATTGCCTTGTAGCGACCGATGGTCGCCAAATCGCCCTTGTTTCGGTATCGAAAATCGCGCCGCCCTTCACCGCGAATCGTGTGCAGGATATTCCGCGCTGCGGCGCGTCCGCTCTGAATCGCACCCTGCGCAACTCCAGGTACTGTCTCACCGGCCGTCGACATCAGAGCGAGATCGCCAACGACGAAGATTTCCGGATGATCGGGCACACTGAGGTCGGAGCGAACGAGCACGCGTCCCGCGCGATCCAGCGGCACCTTGGGGCCAAGTAGTCGGCCGACTGGCGAAGCTGTGTTCCCAGCAGCCCAGAGGACAGTGCGCGCGACAATATGTTGATCTCCGATGCGCACGCCGTCGGGTTCGACCGATGTCACAATCGTCGAGGTCCGCACGTCGACGCCCAACTCTCGCAGGTCTTGCTCGGCGTGCCTTGCGAGGTCTTCGGGAAAAGTGGGCAGAATGCGCGGTCCGCCCTCGAGGAGTATCACACGCGCTTTCGCCGTGTCGATGCGACGAAAATCGCCACGCAGCGTGTGACGCGCGATGGTCGGGAGCATGCCGGCCAGCTCGACGCCAGTGGGTCCGCCGCCGACGATAACAAACGTCAAAAATGCCTCACGTTCCGCTTCGTTGGTCGTTCTCTCCGCCTCCTCGAAGGCTGAGAGAAAGCGTCTCCGAATTTCGAGCGCGTCGTCGATGCTCTTGAGACCGGGTGCGAGCGATTCCCACTCCGGGTGGCCGAAGTATGAATGCCGCGCGCCGGCGGCGATAATGATGTAGTCGTAAGGCAGCTCGCTGCCATCATCCAACACGGCCACGTGGCGATCGGGATCGACGCGCTCGACCTCGGCCATGAGAACTTCCGTGTTTTTCTGCTTCCGCAGCAGCCAGCGGATGGGCGCCGTGATGTCCGACGGCGCGAGCACGGCCGTCGCCACCTGATACAGGAGCGGCTGGAAGGTGTGGTGATTGGAGCGATCGACGACGGTGAGATCGGTTAGCGTGTCGCGAAATTCGCGCGCGGCATAGAGACCGCCAAAGCCCGCACCGATGATGAGGACGCGCGGTAGTTTCATCGCGAGATCTTCATAGAAATGTAGAGGGCCAGTACGTGGGTTGTAGATCTAGGACAAATCAGCGCATAGGAAGCCGAATGATGTGAGCGGGCGCCAGTTCTGGCAGCACAATCGACAGCGACGTTCGCACGATCGACCCTGAGCGTTGCACGATCGACGCTGGGTTTTTCTCGACCGGCGCCGCCGTTTGTTCGATCGCCGCTGAGACTTGCTGAATTGCCTGCAATTTGCTTGACCGGCGCTGCCAGTTGGTCCAGCCCCACTTTTATTTGCTCGATCGGCACTGCCGTTCGATCACCGCTGTCGTTTGCTCGATCGGCAGTGCCATTTGCTCCCTCGGCGTTGCCGTTTGCCCCGTCGGCGATTCCATTTGCTCCATCGGCGTTGCTATTTTCTCTAGCGCCGCCGCCACTTGCTCGATCGACGCTGAGATTTGCTGAAACGGCGCTGCGCTTTGCTCGATCGGCACTGCGCTTTGCTCGATCGACGCTGTTCTTTGCTCGATCGACGCTACTCCTTGCTCGATCGCCGCTGCGCTTTGCTCGATCGCCGCTGCGCTTGGCTCGATCGCCGCTACTCTTGGCTCGATCGCCGCTGCTCTTGGCTCGATCGCCGCTACTCTTGGCTCGATTCACGCTGCTCTTGGCTCGATCGACGCCATCGTTTGCACTATCGGCTCTGATACGTGCCCGATCGCCGGCAACGTTTGCCAGCTCGACGGCGATGTTCGGACGATCGACTGCAACGTTCGCGCAATGCACCGCGACGGTTCCACGCTCGAGTGCAATGTTTGAACTCGCGAGTGCCACGCTTGCAGGATCGGCGGCAACGTTTCCCGGAGCGGCGACAACGTTTGCACGCTCGTGGGCAGCGCTTGCAGGCTCGAGCGCAACGTTCGCAGGCTCGAGTGCAACCTTTGTACACGCGGCTCCAACGTTTGCAGCAGCGGCGGCAATCTTTCTACGCTCGTGTGTAACGTCGGCTCGATCGACCGCAGCGTTTCTGCGACGTGTCGCAACCTTTCCCCAGCCCATCACAACCTTTCGGAGTCGCCGAGCAGCGCGTCCCAGCCGCATTCCCACTGACGCGAAGCACGCACACACGCGGCGAACGGGCGGCCCTGGGAGCCCAAGCCTAGAAACGCTCGACTCGTCCCTCGGCAAGCCGAGCGCCTAACGTAATCGCCAGCACGAGGGCAATGAGCAACACTGAATAGGCGGCCGCTGTTCCGAACGACAACGACCGCAGCTGTGCAAGAATCTCGATCGAGATTGGCCGGTTGGCGTGCGTGTAGAGCACGACGCTCGCGACGAACTCGCCGACGGCAGCGATCGCGGCGAGCATGGTTCCGGCGACGAGGCCCGGGCGCGCGGCCGGGACGACGACGCGGCGCATCGCCAGAAGCCACGACGCGCCGAGGCCACGCGCCGCGTCCTCGAGTGAAGGATCCATCTGACGCAGCGATCCTTCGACCGCGCTCGTCACCACCGGCACATTGCGGACAAAGTACGCGAGCGGAAGGATCCAGAAGGTGCCGACGAGGAGGATTCTTCCCTCGAGCGGTTTGCTGACGTCGAACGTCGCCGCGAGACCGAGTGCGATCGCGGTCGCGGGAATTGCCCACGGAAGCACGACGAGTATTTGAAGCAGCCGCCGCCCCGGCGCTCTCGTGAGAACGATCAGGTACGCCGCGACAAAGCAGACGACGACGTTGGCCGCGGTCGCGAATGCCGACATGCCGACGCTGTTGGTGATCGGACGCCAGAGCTCGGGATCGGTGGCGAGTCTCCGGAAGTTGTCGAGCGTGTACTCGGGAGGAAGTATCTGCGTGGTCCACGCACCGTCGCGGGCGAATGAGACGAGCACGACCATCGCGTGCGGCAGTACGAGAAACGTCACAACAATGAGCGCGGCAACGGGGGCCAGTACGCGCGCCGCTCGCGAGCGGACGACGTCGCGTGTTGTCTTCCCCTTACCTGTGAGTGCGTAACGACGCCTCCGCTCGAGCCAGCGCAGCGCCAGCAACGCCGCGACCGCGGCGAGCGCGAGGACGGTCGTTTCGACGTAGGCGAGGCCCATCGATCCATTGAGCTTCGACACGAGAATCTGTGTCGCGAGCACGCGCTGGCCGCCGCCAAAGATGTACGGCGCGCTGAACGAGCCGAGTGAGCTCATGAATACGAGAAGCATCGCGCCGGCGATCGATGGCATCAGCAGCGGCAACGTTATACGACGCAGCGTTCGACCGCGCGTTGCACCGAGGCCCGCCGCGGCTTCGTCCAGCGTCGTGTCGTATCGCTCGAGTCCCGCTGCGACGAACAAGAACACGTACACGTACATCGTATACGCATGGACGAAGACGATTGCCGATAAGCCAGTGAGCGACCAGGGCGCGTGATCGAGGCCGAGCACGCGTTGTACGACTCGCGTGACGACTCCGCTCTCTCCGTACAGAAAGAGAAAGGCAATCACGCCGACGAGCGGGGGAAGCGCGGCTGGTAACGTCGCAACAGCGCTCAGCGCGCGACGTCCTCGAAAGTCGAAGCGTCCGAGAAGAAACGCGAGGGGAAGGCCGATGATCAGCGCGGCAACGACGGAGCCAACGGAAATGACCAGCGTACTCCAGAGCGCCTCCCGGTCGGCCGGACTGGCGACGAAGGCGCGCCAGTCGGCCAGCCCGTGGGTGAAGCTACCGACGATGACCGATACGTTAGGCAGTACGACGCTCCACACGAGGAGCGCGAGCATGAGGATCGTTGCGACGACGAATCGCCGCTTCATGGTCGGACCAGCGCGACCGCCTTGGGCATCAACTTGATTCCCACGTCAGCTTGTTCACCGAAACAGCCCTCCTCGCTCTCGATCTCGAAGATGTGGTCGCGATCGCCGCGAGGCGTTGCCGGAACTGACACTCGATACACGTAATACGCACCCGCATAACGACAGGCGTCCACATGACCGTGCCACGCGTCGGGCGCGTCGGGCGGACACAGGTCGAGCATCTCGGGGCGGATCACCGCCACGAGCGGGACGTCACTCGCGGGAGTACCGGGCATCGACGCGATGGGCGCGTGCTGTGTGACGCCGTTCAAGGTGACACACGCCTGGTTTCCGTCGCGTCGCGCCGCGACGAGCGTCGACCGTCCAATGAAGTCGGCAACGTGAATCGAGCTCGGTCGACGATACAACTCGTCAGGCGTCCCGAGCTGCAGCAGCCTTCCTTCGTGCATCACCGCCATCCGATCGGCGATGGCGAACGCGTCTTCCTGATCGTGCGTCACGAAGATCGCGATCGAGTTGAGCTCGTGCAGTTTGAGGCGCAACCACTCGCGCGTCTCCTGTCGACGCGCCGGGTCGAGGTTCGAGAGCGGCTCGTCGAGCAGGAGCACTGGCGGATCGATCACGATCGCGCGCGCGAGTGCGACACGCTGCTGCTCACCGCCCGAAAGCGATTGCACGGCCCGGGGTCCCACATCGGCCAGGCCGACGCGATCGAGTGCCTGACGAGCGCGCTCCACTCGCTCGCGCTTGCTCACACCGCGCGCTTCGAGACCGAACGCGATATTCTCGGTCACGCTCATGTGCGGAAAAAGCGCGTAGTGTTGGAAGACCATTCCGAAGCCACGGCGCTGCGGTTGCATGGCGGTGATCTCGCGCGGCGATCCGCCGAAGCGATCGGTGAGCACGATCCGCCCCGCGTCGGGATGCTCGTAGCCCGCGATCAGGCGCAGCGTCGTCGTCTTGCCGGAGCCGGACGCGCCAACCAGCGCGAGGACTTCGCCCTCGCCGACGGTGAATGACATGTCGTCGACCGCCGGCCGGTCGGCGTCGGCGAAGCGTCGGGTGAGCCGCTCGACGACGAGCGTCACCGCGCCCGGCAGCAGTTGCGCACGTGTGCATCCCAGTAGTTCATCCAGCTGTCGAGGCTATCCGCCAGCATCCGACGGTCGAGCGGCATCGGACGGATCTGAGCGCGCGCCTCACGAATCCACGCCGGGAGCGAGTCGTTCGGGATATCCGGGCGCGCTGGCATTCGCACGAATCGCTCGGCGGCGATCTTGAGAGCGCCAGGCGTGGTTACGAACTCGTAAAACTGCTTCGCGAGCGCGGCGTGCCGAGTGCCACGAACGACGGCAAGCCCCTCGACGAGGAGCGGCGTACCAGAAGAGGGAATCCGCGAGGCGATCGGATACTTGGTCGTCTGACGGAGCGTCTCGATATCCGGCATGTCGTACAAACTCAACACACCCTCCCGCTGGCCCAGCTTCTGATAGAGCATCGTCGGGCTGATGACGTACTCCTTGGTGTTCGCGTCGAGACGTCGTAGCCAATCGAAACCGGCCGCCGTCGAACCGGTGCGCTTGAGTTCACGAAGAATGATCGCGCCGAATATGGCGCGCATCGAGCCGCTGGGAATGGGATCTCGAATAATGATCTTCCCTTTCCACTTCGGATCGAGCACATCGTCCCAATCTTTAGGGGCCTCGGCCGCTGAGAGGAGTTGGGAGTTATACGCGATGACCTCGGGTGTCAGATACGTGCCGTACCAGAGATCTTTGGGATCATGGGCTTCGTCAGGCATCACCGACGCCCACGATGGTCGATACGGCTCGAGCAATCCCTCGTTCGCGGCTCGGGCGAACGTCTCGGATGGAGCGCCGAACCAGACATCGGCTTGCGGATTGGCGCGCTCCGAGCGCAGCCGATCGAGCACGTCCTGAGAGCCCATGTCGACCCACTGGACGTTCACATCCGGATGCTCCTTCTCAAAGGCCTGCTGGTAGTACTGCAACAGGTCCTTGCCGTGTGGGGAGTACACCACGAGCGGCGTCCGGGAATCGCCGCCGCACGATGTCGCCAGTGCGAGCAGCAGCGCGGACCACGATCGTCGAGTGCGGCGAGCGATCACGGCTTTGGCGGGGTGGACGGAGTGCCAGCCGAGCGATGATCGGCGCTGAGCAAATTGGCGAAGATACGTGCGCCACCCGGAACACCAGCCGGCAATTGCCGGAAGAGGGCCAGCGTCGTGTAGACGTACGTGCCTTTGCCCAACGGCGCAACGAGGATGGCGCCGTCGTTCGGCGGCTCGCCGGTATCGTTCATCGAGATCATCGTGCGGTAGCGCTCGTCGTGGGTGCGCGGCATGTACAAGGTGCGCTCCTGAACCCACCCGTTCCAATCCGCAGGGCCGATACGGTTCGGCGCGTTGAGGATCGGTGACGCCGGATCGGTAACGCGTACCGCCGCGTCTTCCTCGGTGACGCGATCGCCAGGCCTAACGATCGTGATCGGATACGGCATCATCGCTGCGTTCGCCATCTCGAACTGGCCGTACTGAACGACGAGTGTGTGACCTTGCCGCGCGAAGTCGAGCAGCTTTGGATTGGCGGCAACCAGCGCGGGACTCGACTCGTACGCACGGGGCCCGACCACGACCGTCGTGAACGCCGACAGGTCGACACCGGCCAGCTTCGCCGGCTCGATGACCGTGAGCGGAATACCGAGTTGCTCGAGCATCGGCGCAACATTGTCGCCGACGCCGGGGATGTACGCGACCCTGAGGCCGGACGCGATCTGCACGTCGACGGCGCTCATCTCGAGCGTCGCGCCGCGGAAGAGTCGCTGTGGCCGGATGTGATCGTACTCGACGAGTGTGTATCCGTCCGCGTAGCGTCGACCTTCACTCTCGGCCATTGCGGCGATCGTGTGCCTGCCCGCCGGCAGCGTCCCGCTCACGCGGAACTCCACGGTGCGAGTGGGCGAATTCCCAGGGACCGCGCGTCCGCCGGGAATCCCCCGAGGTTCCCCTTCGCCCCCGAAGTTTCCCGCGTAGTCCGGCAGGCCGATCGTTTGCGACGCTGAATCTGCCGTTAGGCCAGATGGCAACGAGAGCGAGACTCGTACAGTGCGGGGGTGACTACTTGCCGACCGCAGCTCGACCCTAACGATGCGTTCGAATGGCTTATTGGCCGGAACGTACTGGATCGGCTGATCGACGGTCACGCTCACAGCCGGCACGATCGCAATCGGCCGTTGGATCTCGCCCTTCACGGGATCCGCGAAACGATACACGACTGGCTGTACGACGCTGAAGAACACGCCGCCGACGTCACCCGATAGAGTCGCGGCCAGTCCATGCAGACGATCCTCCGGGTATGCGAGGATCGGCGTGCCGAAAATATCCCCGGTGCGCGGACGCACGAGCCACCAGGGCTGCGTTGGAGCAAGCGTGTTGGAGCCTAACGTGTCGACCAACTGCGCGCTCGTGAGCGGCGCGACGGAACGGGCGTCGCGCACCGACAGCGCGCGTCCGTCGAACGACACCCCGACATTCACCGGCAACGTGCGAGTCCTATTGAATACGTTCGTCGCGAGGCGCACCGGCTCCTCGACGGCCCACGTCTCATGATCCGCGACTGCCTCGATGCCGATGCCCGACGCCAGCACAATCGCCCGCTCCACGCGACGAATGAGCTCGGCCAGCACTGCTTCGACGTCCGGATTCCGCGCGTTCGCGGCCGCTTTCGCCAGCCTTCTAACGCGTCCGAGTGGCTCCAGCAGCTTCTCCGGTACGAGCGGATCGAACGCACGAGCCGCTGCCGCAATCGCAGTGGGCATGGAATCGATCGCGCCGCGCGAGCCCTTCGTTTCGTGCTCGACGCGAGCCCACGTCGTATCGATGCCATCGAAGAGCGACGCCTCCGTCATTCCCGGCGTGACCTGGCTGACGCGCGATGCCTCCAGCCGTACGCCGTCCATGATCACGCCCTTTCGATGCAACGTCCCGAACGCCTGCGACTTGTGCTGCGAGCGGCTTTCCGCCGCCATCTCGGCGTACGACTCCCCGCGCAATGGCGAGTATTCGCCGACGTCGAAACGATATGTCGATTCGCCACCGAAGCGCGACGAGCGATAGAACTTGAGCGGCGTCCACGGCGCGCGCCCATGCGTCGCGCTTCTCGGCATACGCACGCTATCTCCCGCAAGATCGAACGCCTCTCGCGCCAACAGGCCGGACACTTGGTGATGTCCGTGGCCGTCACGTGGCGTACCGCTGAACACCGCGACGATGACGTGTGGCCGGAAGTCGCGCACGACGCTCACCACGTCGCGGAGAATCGAGTCCTTGGGCCAGTGCTTGTAGGTCTCTTCGGCGCTTTTCGAGAACCCGAAATCGTACGCACGCGTGAAGTATTGGTGGCCGCCATCGATTCGCCGCGCGGCAAGGAGTTCCTCGGTGCGAATGGCGCCGAGTGCCTCACCGAGCTCATTGCCAATAAGATTCTGTCCGCCGTCGCCGCGGGTCAGCGAGAGATACGCCGTTTCAACCTGCCGGCCCCGCGCGAGCCATGTGATGAGTTGTGTGTCCTCGTCGTCGGGATGCGCACCGATGACGAGGACGCGCGTGTTCACACCGAGCCCGTGAATGAGCTCACCGAGATCGGCAACGCTCCCTTGCTGAGCGAAGCTGCGAGAGGAAATAAGAGCAACGGCGGCAAGCGCCGCGATGAATCTGCCTCGAATCATGCGTCGAAAAGTATGAGCGTGCGCCAGAGATCACAGGCATGGCAGGAATGGGAAATGTCAGGGCTTGCGATCGGTGTTGGTGCTGGTTGGTCGTCGTTGGTGGAAAAGGAAGGCCGGCGAGCTTCGCTCGCCGGCGCCCAATCACTAACCCAAGAACCAACCACCAATAGCCCCGCACCAACCACCAGATCACCTAGCAGCACCGGCCTTTCGTCGTCCCGACGGCGCGGGTACGGTGAGCACGTCACTCACGATGCGCGACTGTTCCTGCACGTGAGAATTGTGGTATCCCTCTGCCGGAGCTGCCCGTTCGGGACGCCCGATGTAGCGCAAGGGAAGCACGGTGCCGATGTCGGCGCGCAACCGCGGCGACACGTAGGTCCACGCTCCCATATTCTTCGGTTCTTCCTGCGCCCAGACGACCTCCTCGACGTTCGGGTACTGATCGACGATTCGCGCCACGTTCTGCGGCCACGGATATAGTTCCTCGATGCGAACGATTGCGAGCCCCGCCGGACGCTCCTTCTCGATCAGGTCGTAGTAGATCTTGCCGGTGCAGAGGACGAGGCGACGAACCTCATCGCGCCGGCGGCTTGCGGTTGCATCGTCGATGAGCGGACGGAAGCTCCCCGTCGCCAACTCCTCGAGCTTCGACGCCGCCGCGGGAAGACGCAGCAGCGATTTCGGCTGCATGAGGATCAGCGGCCTTTTGCTCGGCCGCACCGCCTGGCGCCGCAGTATATGGAAGTACTGCGCCGGGCTCGACGGGTAGGCCACCATGAGATTGTTCTCGGCGCAGAGCTGCAGGTAGCGCTCGAGGCGTGCGCTCGAGTGCTCCGGCCCCTGTCCCTCATAGCCATGTGGCAGTAGAAGGACGAGCCCCGAGTCCTGTTCCCATTTCGCGCGATCCGCGGCGAGGAATTGATCGACGATGGGCTGCGCGACGTTCGCAAAGTCGCCGAACTGCGCCTCCCAGAGCACCAGGTCGTTAGGCGCGGCCGTGCTGAAGCCATACTCGAAGGCCATCACCGCCGTCTCCGAGAGCGGGCTGTTATAGATCTCGAACGTTCCACGTGCTTGTGGGAGCTTGGCGAGGGGAGTGTAGCGCTCGCCCGTGTTCGCGTCGTGCAGGACCGCCTGACGATGCGAGAACGTTCCGCGCTCAGTGTCCTGACCCGTGAGCCGCACGTTGAATCCATCCGCGAGGAGCGACGCGAACGCGAGTGCTTCGGCGTGCCCCCAGTCGATGCCGCCGTTGTGAATGGCGTCGCGACGACGAGGCAGCGTACGCTGCAGCGTCGGGTGAAGCTTGAACGTCGACGGCCAGATGAGCAGTTGCTCATTGAGCGCGACCAGCTGCTCGGACCGCACCGCCGTTTCGCGCACCTCGGTCGACTTGGGCTCTTCGGCCCGGGCGATCGGATACTCGTCCGTATCGGCGTTCTTCGTTTCGGCGAAGATCCGCTCGAGCTGATCGGCGACGTCGCGGTCCATCGCCTGCACGTCGTCCTCGGTCAGGACGCGCTCGCGTACGAGGCGCGCGCCCCAGACCTGCCGCGGCGACGGATGCGTCTTGATCAGTTCATAGAGCTTCGGCTGTGTGAAGCTTGGCTGATCGGCTTCGTTATGCCCGTGCCGTCGGTAGCCGACAACGTCGATGAGAAAGTCCTTATGGAAGCGCTGCCGGTACGCGATCCCGAGCCGAACGGCGTGAAGACACGCCTCGGCGTCATCCGCGTTGACATGCACCACAGGAATCTCGAACCCCTTCGCGAGATCGCTGGCGTAGTACGTGGACCGGCTCTCGTGCGGATCGGTCGTGAAACCGACCTGATTGTTCGCGATGATGTGCAGCGTTCCGCCGACTCGATAGCCCTCCAGCATCGCCAGGTTTAGTGTTTCAGCAACGACGCCTTCCCCTGGGAAGGCCGCGTCGCCGTGGACGAGAATCGGCAGCACTCGCGATTCATCGCGCTGGCCGGGAGCTCCGCCCTCGATACGTTGCTTGGCGCGCGCCGAACCCTGTAGCACCGGGTTGACGAATTCGAGGTGACTCGGATTCGGAGCGAGCTCCAGCTCCACCGTTCCAACATCTTCGATGTGGCGCTCGCTGCGGTAACCCAGATGGTACTTCACGTCGCCACTGCCACTGGCCGAGTTCGTATCACCGTGATGGCCAAGGAACTCCTCGAACAGCGACTGCACCGGCTTGTTGAGAATGTGCGTCAACACATTGAGCCGGCCGCGGTGCGCCATGCCGACAACCACCGAACGCGCGCCGACGAGCGCACCGCGCTCGATGGCCTCGTCGATCATCGGCACGAGCGCGTCAACGCCTTCGATCGAGAACCGTTTCACGTTCACGAACGCGAGGCCGAGGAACCGCTCGAAGCCGTCGACTTCGGTGAGCCGCTGCAGCACGTGGCGCTTTTCGTCCGGGGTCAACGGCGCCGTCACTTGTCGCTCCTCGATCGCGCGCCGGAACCAGTCACGCTCCGCTTCCTCCTCGAGGTGATCGAACTCGAAGCCGATCGTGCCGCAGTAGAGTTCGCGCATATGCTGCACGACGTCGGCTGCCGTGCCCGTGAGCTGTGTACTCGTGTGCGCGTCGGCGAGCGCCGTCGCCGGAATCTCGCCAAGGTCCGATTCGGTTATTCCATGAAACTCAGGCTTGAGCTCGGCCGCACCGAGTGGTGGAGCGCCGAGCGGATCGAGCTGAACGGCAAGGTGACCGTAGCGCTGAATGGCGCCGAGCAATGCGGCGGCGCCGGCGACCTTACGAAGGAGCGACTCGTCTACTCCGCTCGGCCCGCTGGTGCCGGCGAGCGACTCGGCAAAACGAAAGAACTGTCGCCACGATTCTTCGACCGAAGCCGGATCGCGGCGATATGCATCGTACATCTCGGCGACGTAGCCGTCGTTGAAGACACTGCTAATCGGTAAGGAGCTCATGATCAGAAGCGATTGGGCTTTCCAAATGTACTCGCAATCCAAATCCCGCAGTTCCGCGAGAGGATCAGGAGCGAGCGCGCAGCGCGAGCGACGGCCGTTAGTCTGCCGGAAGCGCGAGCGTAAAGGTCGAGCCAGCGCCAAGCTCGGACTCGACGTCAATGCGTCCGCCCAGCAACTGGGCGAGTCGCTGTGAGATGTAGAGACCAAGCCCAGTCCCACCATGCCGGCGAGTGAGGCCGGCATCGACCTGCGAGAACGGACGGAAGAGTCGACGCGCATCCTCGGGCGAGATCCCCGATCCCGTGTCCCTCACGGCGATGCGCACCTCGCGCCGCTCGTCACCCTCGGCCTCGCCTGACGAGTGGATTTCGCTCAACACGATGCGAACCTCGCCGTCGTCGGTGAATTTCACCGCATTCCCCGCGAGATTGACGATGATCTGGCGCACCTTGTCGACGTCACTCGTGAGGCGAACGGGGTCGGCGGGAAAATCGCAGGCCAGGCGCAGGAGCTTTTGTCGCGCGAGCGGCTCGACGATCGCGGCGGCCGCGCGGACCAGATCCTCAGCCAGAAACTCAGTTGGCCTGACGACTTCACCTCCCGCTTCGATGCTCGAGAATGCGAGCACCTCCTCGATCATCACGGTCAAGTGATGTGTCACCGAGCGCATGCGCTCGAGGACGTCGGTCTGTGACTCGGTGAGCGGACCCATGACTTCATCCGCCAGGAGTTCCTCGTATCCGGTGAGGGCGGTGAGCGGCGTCCGCAGCTCGTGCGAGATCGTCGCGAGGAAGCGTCCCTTGGCGCGATCCGCGGCGCGTGATTGCTCGAGCAGCTCCGCCTTCCACATCGCGAGCGCCGCATGGTCCGCGATGACGCGCAATCGCTGCGCTTCGGTTGGCAAAAATGCCGCCGCACGATCGCCGCGGACGACAGTGAGAATGCCTAACAAGCGCTCGTGCGCGATCAGCGGAGCGGCGAGCATCGGCCCGATACGAAGCTCCGGTACGATGCGCGCCAACGGACGTTGCGACGCCGTGAAGTTCTCGACGGAAACTACGCCGCCACTCTCGAGCGCTTCCTTGGCGACCGACCCGTCGAGGGAAAAGCGACGCTTGAGACCCAGCGTCATCGCGCCCGCGGCCGACACGACCTCGCCTTCACTCCCAGCGCCACGGAGTACGGCCGCTCCGGTCGCGTCGCACTGTTCCGCAGCTGCGGAACACAACAGATCGAGTAGTTCGCTGGTGTCCGCGATCGCGGCCATCTGCCGAGCGAGACGACGAAGGGCCGCGTTCTCCGCGCTCCGCTCGGCGGCATCCTCTCTACTACCCGCCGGAACTGCTTCCGTCACCTCGATGATGAGTCGCTCATCAACGCTGCATACGGCGCGAACGCCGTAGCGTTCAATGCCATTCGTGTATGAGAGTTCGAGGTCGAAATGGCGAGTGGTCCCGTCCGCGCGCGCGGCGCGGAGCATCTGAGCCGCGTACTCTTCCTCAAAAAACGGAAACGCGGCGAAAAGATCTCGCCGCGTACATTCGGCGGCGGCACGACCGAAGATCCGCTCCCACTGCCGATTCAACATGAGGATGCGCCAATCCGCGCCGACGACGGCGATGGCGCTCCCGAGGGCGTCGAGCACAGCGGCGGCGTCGACCCGAACATCGCGCTGCGGAATTGAGTCCGCGAGCGGCGGCAGCGTCTTCGACGTCGTATCCGTCTCGCGAACCCGAGAGCGATCTCCAGGCTCGGCGGACTGAGCGCCGTCATCAATCGGCCGCACCCTCGCAGCCGACAGGCGGGACGCTTCCGTAACGTCCCGATCGTCGCGATTCACGTCTACGTCCTACGAGGTCACGAGGGAATTCGTGCGGCGCGAAGCGCCGGCCAAGGCAACGAAGCGGGCGCCGTTACCGCAGCGCGACGCCATGAGGCCGCCGCGCCGAGCATCTGCAACGCTTGTTCGGCTTCCAGCGTCGGCAGGTAGAGAAAGCCCGCGATGCCGTTCACGTCCAGCAAATGCACTTCCGCAGGCCGCCGTGTCAAGCTTACCGCGATCACCGGAAGGCGTGAGAGGAGTGGGTCGCGTTCCCAACCATCCAATGGAATCGTCGCGAGCAGGTCGTAATCACAGACTACCGCATCCGGCTGGTACGCAGCGGCCGCTTCCATTGCATCTTGGAGCCCGACGCCAGCGTGCGTGTTCACGCCCAGCGCAGTGAAGAAACGGCAGAGGTGATCACTGAGATACGGATGTCGCCCGACGCAGAGCACACGCATAGTTGGTCAATATACCGATGACCGACTCGTTTGTTCAGTTGATGTGCGGGTCTCGGCGGCGTGATGTGTATCACCCGAAGTGAATTGTTCTGACTCAGCTTGCGATGCGACTCGCGGTATGCGGCTCGGGCGCATTCATCTCTCCTGTATCATCGCGAGACACAGGTCGCCCGACGCGATCGTCTGCGGGAGTCGGTGTCATGTCCTGGTCGGGCATGCGCGCCGTGGTCGCTCGCTCCGCGGTTGCGGGGAGCGAAAGACGAAACGTGCTGCCGCGTCCCAGCTCTGAATGTAATGTCAAGGAGCCGCGCAGGAGCTCCGCCAGCCGACGTGAGATCGGTAATCCCAGCCCCGTGCCCTCGGTGAGCTGCGTTTTACCGAGCTGCACGAATTCCTGGAAGATGCGCTCCTGATCGTCGGGCGCTATTCCCTCGCCTTCGTCGATCACCTCGATGACGATGCCATTGTCATCGCGACGCGTGAGCGCAACGCGAATCGGCTTTCCACGGCCGAACTTGATTGCATTCGACAGCAAGTTGAGCAGAATTTGACGAACGCGACGCGGATCAGACACGACGCGAATCGAATCGCCGGTGTGCTCGATGCGAAGCGTTGAGCCGTACTGGTCGGCGAGGGGACGGACCGTGACGAACAGATCTTCGATGATCGAGGGGAAGCTCACGGGCTGTAATCGGAGATCGATCTTTCCCGCTTCGATCTTGGAGAGATCGAGGACATCGTTCACGAGCTCGAGCAGATGCTTTGCGGCCTTGTGGGTGCGCTCGATGCCTTCGCGCTGCTTCTCGTTCAGGGGACCATAGATGTTCTCGAGCAGCAACGTGCTATAGCCGAGCACGGCATTGATCGGCGTGCGCAGTTCATGACTCATCGATGCATAGAAGCGACTGCGTGCCGTCATCGCCCGTTCGAGATCCTGCTGGCGCTCGTTCAGCTCGTCGTTGAGTGCTTTGAGCTCGCTCATCGTACTCGCGAGCGAGACGGCCTGCTGCTTGAGCATTTCCTCATGACGAACGCGCTCTGAGACGTCACGTAAGATGAGCGTGTACGTCCGGTCTTCCCGGGACTTGAGCAGCGAGACGGATGCCTCGATCGGGAACGACTCTCCCGACGGGCGCTGTGCCGTGAGCTCGAGCGTGCTCGTCGCCGGGTCCGGCCGCTTCGGGTCGTTCCCGTCGCGGTCCTCAGCAAAGAGCTCGAGCTCCCGAACCGATTGCGCTTCGGCCGCGAAGAAGCGCGTGATCGGTGTGCCGACCGCTTCCGCGCTCGTGCACCCGAACATCGCCTCCGCCGCTGAATTGAAGAGGGTAATTCTGCCAGCTTCGTCGAACAGAATGATCGCGTCGAGCGCCGAAGTCACAACTTCACGAAAGCGAGCCTGCGACTCCCAGAGCTCGCGCATGTGCCGCAACTCCATCTCGCGACGCTCACTCTCGCGCACGAGCGCTTCCTTCGCCGCGACGTTGCGCTGGCGCACGTAGAGATCGACAAAGGCCGCGACTTTCGAGCGAAGAATCTCCGGTTGGAACGGTTTGAACAGGTAATCCACGGCGCCGACCGAGTAGCCTTCGAAGACGTACGCCTCTTCCTTGTTGATCGCCGTGAGGAAGATGATGGGGATGGACTTCGTGCGTTCGCGCGACTTGATGATGCGCGCCGTCTCGAAGCCGTTCATTCCCGGCATCTGCACATCGAGTAGAATCAGCGCGAAGTCGCGTTCGAGCAACCGGCGGAGCGTCTCCTCACCAGACGACGCCCGCACGAGGTGCTGATGGAGCGGCTCGAGGATGGCCTCCAGGGCAAGCAGATTCTCAGCGCGGTCGTCGACGATGAGAATATCGACTTGGTCGGCCGCCGCCGCAGGCGTCGTCTCCGGTTGGCGCGCGGTGGACGGCGCGCGGTTGCCGTTAGGCGAGAGCTGCCTGCCGTTCACGCGCCTCCTGGCGGCGCGCCGCGGCGCAGCGAATCAGCGCCGCGATCGAATGCCGCGCTGGGCCCGCGCGCGCCCTTTTCGGCCTTCGTTGTGGCATCGACGTCGCACAGCGTCGTTGCGATCTGCGCGATCGTTTGCACCTGAGCGCCCGGGACGCATCGAATTGCCGCGGAGGGCATCGCCGGGCTCTCGGCCGTGCTTGGATCCTGGACCAGGGCGAGGCCGCCTCGGTCAAAAATGCGCCTAAGTCCGCGTGATCCGTCGGAGTTCGCGCCGGTCAGAATCACGCCGATGGCTGCCGAGCCGTACGCGTCGGCGGCGGAATAGAACGTCACGTCGATCGACGGCCGGCTGTAACGGACAGGCGAATCCGTGGACAACTCGAAGACATCGCGATCGATGAGGAGGTGGTAGTCCGCTGGCGCGACGAACAGCATTCCCGGCTCGATCGGCATCTTGTCCTCGACCTCGCTAACGATGAGCTTCGTTCGCTCCTGCAGAAACGTGCTCAGCAGGTGATCGGAGTCACGATGGCGATGCTGCACCAGAACAGTCGGCAGTCGATAATCCGCCGGCAGTTTGCCCACCAGCTCGCGAAGTGCGTTGAGACCGCCCCAGGAGGTGCCGACGACCACGATCGAGTATGCCACGGGTTAATGCCGAAGAATTATTTCACCTTTCGGTACATCTTTTCCCGCGCGTGCAGTTTCTCGTAGCAAGGCTCGTACTTCGAGAAGCGCAACGTCTCCTTGGACCCAAGAGCGAGCACTCCGAACATGGAAAGACTCTCGTAAAACAAGGCATGCACGCGGTCTTGCAGTTCGCGATCGAAGTAAATCAGGACATTACGGCAGAAGATGACGTTGAACTCAGAAAATGACCGATCCGTGACGAGATTGTGCTGCGAGAATACGACATTCCGAGTGAGATTCGGGCTGAACAGTGCTCCGTCGTATTTCGCAGTATAGTACTCGGAGAACGACTGCTTCCCGCCCGCCCGGATGTAGTTCTCCGTGTATTCCTGCATTCGATTGAGCGGGAAGATTCCCGCTTTCGCCTGCCGCAATACGACGTCGTTGATGTCTGTCGCGTAGAGGCGAGACCGCTCGTACAGTCCTTCTTCGCTGAGCAGAATCGCCATCGAGTAGACTTCCTCGCCCGTAGAACAGCCTGCGTGCCAAATGCGAACGAAGGGCCACGTCCGCAATAACGGGATGGCGATCTGGCGAAAGGCTCGGTAAAAGCCCGGATCGCGGAACATCGCCGTCACGTTGACGGAGAGGTCGAGCAGCAGCCGCTCCATCATTTCCGGATCGTGAAGCACGCGCGCTTGCAGCTCCGAGATCGTGCGCAGGCCTTCGGCCTCGATGCGCTTCCACAGCCGGCGCCTGATCGAAGCGTACGCGTACGAGCGAAAGTCAAAGCCGTAATGCCGGAATATCCCCTCGAGCAACAGCTCGATCTCGAGTCGCTCGAGATCCGAGTTGTAGGCGACAGGTGGCCCGGTGAGCGCCTTGCTCGGTGTTACCGGTACAGCCATACTCGCATCAAACTGAGAAGCTGTTCGGTATCGACGGGTTTCGTGATATAGTCCGAGGCACCGGCGGCGATGCACTTCTCACGGTCACCCTTCATCGCCTTGGCGGTGAGCGCGATGATCGGCAGATTGCGCAGTTCCGGAATCTGACGAATCGCGCGCGTGGTCTCGTAGCCATCCATTTCCGGCATCATCACGTCCATCAGCACGAGATCGACGTCCGATGCGCCTTTCAGCAGATCGATGGCGTACTTGCCGTTCTCCGCGAACGAGACGCGCATGCCATGATCCTCGAGCACGCTCGTCAGCGAGAAGATGTTACGCACGTCGTCATCGACGATGAGCACATGCTTGCCCGCGAACACCGCGTCGGCATTGTGCAGCCGCTCGAGCATTCGCCGCTTCTGCTCGGGCAGCTTGGCCTCGACTCGATGCAGGAAGAGCGCGGTCTCGTCGAGCAGGCGCTCCGGGCTCTTCACATCCTTGATGATGATCGTATCCGCGAAGCGCCGGAGCCGTGTCTCCTCTTCGGGTGTTAGCTCTTTGCCGGTGTAAATGATGATCGGCAGATCGCGCTTCTCCGGATCGCCCTTCACCGTCTCGAGCAGCTGGAAACCATCCTGGCCACCCTTGAGTCCGAGGTCGAGCACCATGCAGTCGTAGTGTGTCTGCGAGAGCTCGTGCAGCGCTTCCTCCGCCGTCGCAACGGCCGTGATCTCGACGTCCTCGTGCGCGATCAGCTCGATCATGCTCTTTCGCTGCGCGTCGTCGTCCTCGACGACAAGCAGCCGCTTCACCTGCTGATCGATGAACTGCGAGATCCGATTGAACGATTCGTCGAGCGCTTCCTTCGTCACGGGCTTCTCGAGATATGCGATGGCACCCGCTTTCATTCCCTGCTGACGCTCGCGAATTCCGGTGATGATGTGGACCGGGATGTGTCGCGTGTCCGGATGATGCTTGAGCCGATCGAGCACCGCCCAGCCATCGATGCCCGGCATATCGATGTCGAGCGTGATGGCGTCTGCTTGATACGCGTGCGCCAATTGGAGGCCAACCTCACCATCGTGGCCGACGATGCCTTTGAACCCTTTGTCGCGCGCGAGATCGAGCAGAATATGCGCGAAGCTGGCGTCGTCTTCGATGATCAGCACGACGCGATCGCCCGGTTGCAGATCGTCGCGATCGTCCTCGAAACCGTGTGGCCGCGGCAGGTCCTCCATCGGCGGCTCGAGCGTATCCACGCCCGCATCATTGGTCGTCGTCTGCTCCATTCCAATCGACGACAGGTCGGGCAGCTTCCATTCATCCGCGGGCTCGGTTTTCGCGGATTCCGTCGGCGCGACCGCAGCCGCCGTCGAGACCGATGACGCGCTCGTCGTCGCCGCGCCAGTATTCGTGGCCGAGGGCATCGGTCTGCGCTCGACATCGCGCGCCGGCGAGGGTGGCTGCTGCGCCGGTGTGGCGCTGGCTTCTCGTAAGGCGGCGCGCGGCGCAGACCGCTCGAGAGACGGCTGTGAGCGAAGCCGATCCTGCCGCGGCATCGCGGTCAGCTCGTCCTCCAGTCGGCGACGGTCCTGCTCGTGGTATCGCGCGGGAAGGAACAGGGTGAAGGTACTTCCCTGTCCCGTCGTGCTCTCGACGTGGATCTCGCCGCCAAGCAGACGCGCGATCTCTCGACTGATCGAGAGCCCGAGGCCCGTGCCGCCGTACTTGCGACTCGTCGTTCCGTCCGCCTGCTGGAACGCCTCGAAGATTAGCTGTTGCTTATCGCGAGCGATGCCGATGCCGGTGTCCTTCACGCCGAAGGCGATCACCTCCTCGGCGCGATCGAGCGAGCGTGACGCGAAGCGTCGTCCCTTGTCGGCGCGCCGAATCGTCAGCGAGATGCCGCCGCGCTCGGTGAACTTGAACGCGTTCGAAAGCAGGTTCTTGAGTACTTGCTGAAGTCGCTGACCATCGGTGTAGATCGGCGACGGCGCGTCGGGCGCCACCTCGAGCGCGAAATTGAGGCCCTTCTGCTCGGCGACTGGCCGGAACGTGCGTTCCACGAAGTCCGTGATATCGCGCACGGGAACGTCGATCGCGTTCACCTCCATCTTCCCCGCCTCGACCTTCGACAGATCGAGAATGTCGTTGATGAGGTTGAGGAGATCCGTGCCTGACGAGTAGATCGTCTGCGCGAACTCGACCTGCTTCCCCGTGAGATTCTTGTCCTTGTTCTCCGTGAGCAGCTTCGCAAGGATGAGTAGCGAATTGAGTGGCGTCCGGAGCTCGTGGCTCATGTTGGCGAGGAATTCGCTCTTGTACTTGGAGCTGAGCGCGAGCTGCTGCGCTTTTTCCTCGAGCGCCTGACGAGCCGATTCGACCTCGCGATTCTTCTGCTCGACCTTCGTGTTCTGCTCGGCGAGGAGGCTCGCTTTCTCTTCGAGCTCCTCGTTCACCTGCTGCAGCTCTTCCTGCTGCTCCTTGAGCAGCTCCTCCGATTGACGGAGCGTGCGGGCCTGCGCCTCGAGTTCCGTGTTCGACCGCTTGAGCTCCTCTTGCTGCAGCTGCAGTTCCTTCGACTGGCTCTGCAACTCCTGCGTGAGCTTTTGGGATTGCTCGAGCAGCTCCTCCGTCCTCATGTTCGCCTGAATCATGTTCAGCACGACGCCGATCGATTCGGCCAATTGATCCAGGAACGTCTGATGGATCATGCTGAACGGCAGGAAGCTCGCCAGCTCGATGACCGCCTTGACCTCTCCTTCGAACAGAATGGGTAGAACAATGACATTGCGCGGCGGAGCTTCGCCGAGTCCGGACGTAATCTGGATATAGTCGTCAGGCACATTCGTGAGCAGGATCGGCTGCTTCTCGAGCGCCGCCTGCCCAACGAGTCCTTCGCCCAGCGCAAATCGATTGCTGACGTTCTTGCGCGCGCGATACGCATAGCTCGCGATCAGTTTCAGATTCGGCTCGCCGGTGTCGCCCTCGCCGATGAAGAACGCGCCGTGGTGAGCCGAAACCAGCGGTGTCAGCTCCGACATGATCAGGCGCGAGACAGACTCGAGATCCTTCTGTCCCTGCATCATGCGCGAGAACTTCGCGAGGTTGGTCTTGAGCCAATCCTGCTCCTGGTTGCGCTCCGTCGTCTCGCGCAGGTTGCCGATCATCTGATTGATGTTCTGCTTGAGCTCATCGAGCTCGCCCTGTGCGTCGACGGTGATCTGTCTCGTTAGGTCCCCTTTGGTTACTGCCGTTGCGACGTCGGCAATGTTGCGCACCTGCACGGTGAGCGAGTTGGCCATCGCATTCACGCTGTCGGTGAGCGCCTTCCACGTGCCCGCCACGCCTGGTACCTCGGCCTGGCCGCCGAGCTTTCCTTCCGTGCCCACCTCTTTGGCGACGCGAGTCACTTCATCCGCGAAGACACGCAGCCGGTCGACCATGTTGTTGATCGTATTCTTGAGGTTGAGCACCTCACCCTGCGCCTCGACGGTGATTTTCTGGCTCAGGTCTCCATTCGCTATCGCGGTCGACACATCAGCGATGTTGCGGACCTGGCCTGTGAGGTTGGACGCGAGCGAGTTCACGTTGTCCGTGAGATCGCGCCATACGCCACCGGCGCCTGGAACCTTCGCCTGCCCGCCCAGCTTTCCTTCCGTTCCGACCTCGCGCGCTACACGCGTGACTTCGCTTGCGAAGGCGTTGAGCTGATCGACCATCGTATTGATCGTGTTTTTCAGCTCGAGGATTTCGCCGCGCACCTCGACCGTGATCTTGCGCGACAGATCGCCGCGCGCGACCGCGGTGGTGACGTCGGCGATGTTACGCACTTGCACCGTGAGGTTGCCGGCCATCGCATTCACGTTGTCGGTCAGGTCCTTCCAGGTTCCACCGACACCCGGCACGCTCGCCTGTCCGCCGAGCCGCCCTTCCGTTCCCACCTCCTTCGCGACGCGTGTCACCTCGTCCGCGAAGATGCGCAGCTTCTCCACCATCGCGTTGATGGTGTCCTTGAGGTCCAACATTTCACCGCGCACCTCGACGGTGATTTTTTGCGAGAGGTCGCCGTTCGCGACCGCCGTCGTCACCTGAGCGATGTTCCGAACCTGTCCGGTGAGGTTGGACGCCATCGCGTTCACGTTGTCGGTCAGGTCCTTCCAGGTTCCGCTCACACCCTGCACGCTGGCCTGCCCACCGAGAATTCCCTCGGTGCCCACCTCTCGCGCCACGCGTGTCACTTCGCTCGCGAACGCCGAGAGCTGGTCGACCATCGTGTTGATGGTGTTTTTCAGGGCGAGCACTTCGCCCTTCGCCTCGACCGTGATCTTGCGCGACAGATCGCCTTTCGCCACCGCGGTCGTGACGTCGGCGATGTTACGAACTTGAATCGTCAGGTTGTTCGCCATTCCGTTGACGTTGTCGGTCAGGTTCTTCCATGTGCCCGCCACGCCGGGCACGTTTGCCTGTCCACCGAGCACGCCTTCGGTTCCGACCTCGCGCGCCACGCGGATCACTTCACCCGCGAACGCGTTCAGCTGATCGACCATGCGGTTGACGACGTCCTTGATCTGCAGGATCTCGCCCCGCGCCTCGACGGTGATCTTTCTCGTTAGGTCACCGTTCGCAATGGCCGTCGCGACCGCGCTCACGTCGCGCAATTGCACCGTGAGGTTTCCGGCCATGCCATTCACGTTCTCGGTGAGGTCGCGCCAGGTACCGGCGACGCCCTCGACCCGCGCCTGGCCACCGAGCTTGCCCTCCGTACCGACTTCCTTCGCGACGCGGGTCACCTCGCTCGCGAACGCGTTGAGCTGATCCACCATCGTGTTGATGGTGTTCTTGAGCTCCAACACCTCGCCTTGTGCGCTGACCGTGATCTTTCGCGACAGATCGCCCTTGGCCACCGCGGTGGTGACATCGGCCACGTTCCGAACCTGTCCCGTGAGGTTCGCCGCCATCGCGTTCACGTTCTCGGTGAGGCTCTTCCACGTCCCCGCGACACCCGGCACGTTCGCCTGACCGCCGAGAATGCCTTCGGTTCCTACCTCCTTGGCGACGCGCGTGACCTCGTCTGCGAAGATGCGCAGACGATCCACCATGTCGTTGATGGTGTTCTTGAGTTCCGATACCTCGCCCTTCGCCTCGACCATGATCTTTTGCGAGAGATCACCGTTGGCAACTGCTGTCGTAACCAGGGCGATATTGCGAACCTGATTCGTTAGGTTCGCGGCCATGAAATTCACGTTGTCGGTCAGGTCCTTCCACGTGCCGCTCACGCCCTGCACGCTCGCCTGACCACCCAGGATTCCTTCCGTGCCCACTTCGCGCGCCACGCGAGTGACCTCGGCCGCAAAGGAGGAGAGCTGATCGACCATGATATTGATCGTGTTCTTCAGCTCGAGCACCTCGCCCTTCGCTTCGACCATGATCTTCTGCGAGAGATCGCCATTCGCGACCGCCGTCGTAACGAGCGCGATGTTGCGAACCTGGCCCGTGAGATTCGAGGCCATCGCGTTCACCGAATCCGTGAGATCCTTCCACGTCCCGCTCACGCCCTGCACGTTCGCTTGCCCGCCGAGCACGCCCTCCGTGCCTACCTCGCGCGCAACGCGTGTCACTTCGCTGGCGAATGCGTTGAGCTGATCGACCATTCGGTTCACGGTCGATCCGATGCGGAAGAACTCGCCCTGCACCTGCTTCCCCTCGATCTCCAGCTCGACCTTCTGCGACAGATCGCCCTCGGCCACTGCCTTGATAACGCGGGCGACCTCCGACGTCGGTTGAACGAGATCGGTAATCAGGCTGTTGATCGAGTCCACCGAGATCGACCATTGCCCCGAGGCAGGACCGATCGACGCACGATCGCGCATCTTTCCCTCGCGACCGACGGAGCTCGCGATGCGCACCATCTCATCCGTCAGCCGATTGTGACGCTGAGCGACGTTGTTGAAGGCGAGGATCAGATCCGCCATCAGCGGATCGCCGTTCGGCTCCAGGCGGACCGAGAAATCCCCAGCGTCCATGGAGCGAAGACCAGCGAGCAGCCGGGTCAGCGAACGCTCGCGCGAAGATCTGCGCTCTGGCGCGTCACCGCGGCGCTCTCGAAGCTCGCGCTCGACGGCGATGTCGCCATTCGCTTCTTCGCTCGTGGCAGCGCTATCGCCGGCGGCCCGACGCCGTGCACTCTGCCGGCGGCGTCCACGTTTGCCATTGCCGCCGCGTTGCTCGCCCGCTGGCGCGTCTTCTTCTTCCAGATAGTCCGGTCGTTCGCCGACTCCCACGGTCAGCTCCTGGCGATTTGGGTAGTGGAGGGCACCGACTCGCGAAACCAGTTCGCGCGTCGTTCGGTCTACAGAATCCCGATCATGAGGTGCGTATAAAATGCCGCGTCGTTCGTTCGCCTGTGGCGACGGGATCGACGCGCTTCTTCGCCTTCATTTCTTCAAAACTGATGCCGGACTCAGGCACTCTTCACCGCATTGTGATTCGCGTGAACGTGAGGCCGAGCGCGAGCCGAAAAGCACATACAGATCCGCAAGAAGCGGGCGAGTTCGACCGCGGCGAGGCGCGCGCGGAAACTCGCGGCAGGTAACGACGTTGCGCGGACTATCGCTCGACGACAGGAGGCAGGTGCGTCGTCAATAACCGCACCTCGATTCCGCCATTTCGAGTACGCAGGCGCTCGCTCAATGGCAAACGCATCTCACGCTCGAGACGCGAATTCGCGGACATCATCGCGAGCTCCCATCCGGGACACTTTTTCCGCAGGATCTGGCCAAGTCGTGCGTACAGATCGCGCAGCCTTTCCGCCTCGCCAATACGAATGCCGTACGGCGGATTCGTTACGACATGTCCAGTCATCTCGTGCGGCGGCTCGATGGCCGAGACGGCGCGCACCGTGAACTCGATGTCCCCTGTGACGCCGGCACGTTGGGCGTTCGCCCGTGCCGCCCCGATGGCGCCATCGTCACGGTCCGATGCCGAGATGGCGACCGGTGATTTTGGAAGCGCATCACTGACCGCCTCCTCGCGAAGCTTCTCCCACATCGCTGATCGAACTTCGGGCCATGATAGGAAAGCGAAGCTCCGAGTCAGACCGGGCGCCATTCGTCGCGCGAGGAGCGCCGCTTCGATTGGTATCGTGCCCGAACCGCAGAACGGATCGATGAGTGGTGTCGTTCCCGACCAATCGCTTGCGATGAGCATCGCCGCGGCGAGCGTCTCCCGCAGCGGCGCCTTCGCAACCTGCTGTCGATATCCGCGTTGATGCAGCAACGCGCCCGAGCTGTCTGCGCTCACCGTGAACGCATCGTCGACGACGCGAATCACGAATAGTTGAGCACGCGACCCCGGCACATCGTTCTCGTCGTCGCTCTGTGGTGCCTCGAGCGCGCTCACCTTGCCGAGGCGATGTTCGATCGCTTCGGCGAGGCGTTGCTCGATCGCGCCGGTGTGATAGAGACGGGACTTTCGACTCGTCACCCGAAAGGTCACCGCGCTGCCGCCCGAGACGAAGCGCTCCCACGGTATGGCGCGTGCCAGACGCTCGAGCTCGTGGAAGGCACGGGCGCGAAAGCTGGCCACTCTCACGATCACTCGGCTGGCTGTGCGCAGCCACAGATTTGCTCGCGCGATCGACTCGATCGGTCCGGAGAATGCGACGCCGCCGCCCCCATTCTCCGCGCGCGGCGTGAGCCCGAGAGCCTCGAGCTCCGCGGCGACTACCGGCTCGAGTCCCGGTGCCGCCGCGGCGTACGCCTCGAGCGTTCTCGCGGACTTACTTCGCGTCGCCGACGGCGCGGGCTTTTGGCGCTGCGGCATCAGTCAGGATGCTCGATCGTGTTGGCGCGCGTTGGGTTCGGCGTCCACGTAATCGGAGCGGCCCCACGTAGCGCTCCCACAAACGGAAGCCAAGCAACATCACGAACACGAACAGGTAAACGAGCGGGAACAACGTGTCCTTCTTCACGGCCCACAAATAATGCACCGTGCCCGTTATCGCAGACACGTAGATGATTCGATGAAGCTGTGCCCAGCGCGCTCCGCCGAGACGGCGCACCGAGCCCTTCGTAGACGTGAGGGCGAGCGGCACCAAGAGTACGAACGTCGTCATCCCGATGAGTATGTACTTATGCTTGGCAATCTCGCCGCCCATCGCGCGCCAGTCGAAGAACCAATCGACGCCGACCCACATGCTCAGGTGCACGCAAGCGTAGAAGAACGTGAAGAGCCCGAACATGCGGCGATATTTCGCGAGCGCGCCAACGCCGAGCAGCTCTCGCACGGGCGTCACCGCGAGCGTTATCGCCAGGAACCGAAGTGTCCACAGGCCTGTGAAGATCTCCGCCTCGCGAACAGGATCGGCGCCTAACGCCTCCGGCCGGTCGTGCGTGACACCCCAGAAATTCCAGGCGAGCAGCGCCGCCGGCACGAGGCAGAGCACGAACACCGCCGGCTTGAGGCGGCCCAACACACTCGCGGACTTCACGCTCGAGAAATCAATCGTCGGATGACTCAGTAATTCTTCCTGAGATCCATCCCCGAGTACATGCTGGCTACCTGCTCAGCGTAGCCGTTGAACATGAGCGTACGCCGGCGTCGGAATTCGCCGATCCGCCGCTCTGTTGCCTGCGACCAGCGCGGATGATCCACCTCCGGATTCACATTGGCGTAGAAGCCGTACTCGTCGGGCGCGGCGATGTTCCACGTCGTCTCCGGCTGCTTGTCGACGAAAGCGATCTTCACGATCGACTTGATGCCCTTGAAGCCATACTTCCAGGGCACGATCAGCCGAATCGGCGCTCCGTCCTGATTCGGTAGTGGCTTTCCGTAGAGGCCCGTCGCCATCAGCGTCAGATCGTTCATCGCCTCGTCCATGCGAAGGCCCTCCACGTACGGCCACTGCAGAATCGGTCGTCGTTGCCCCGGCATCTCGTTCGGCCGAGAGACGGTCGTGAACGCGACGTACTTTGCCGACGGCGCGGGCTCGAACCGGCGGATCATCTCGGCGAGCGGAATCCCTTGCCAGGGAATGACCATCGACCACGCCTCGACGCACCGAAGGCGGTAGGTGCGATCCACGATTTTGTGCGGCTTGATGAGATCCTCGAAGTGATAGTCGCCGGGCTTCTTGCACAGCCCTTCGACGCGCACCGACCACGGCATCGGATGAAACCCTGCAGAGTTGTCCTTCGGGTCCTCCTTGTCGGTGCCAAATTCGTAGTAGTTGTTGTACGAAGTGATCTGTTCGTACGTGTTCAGCTTGTCCTCCGGCTGTTGAGCGGAGTCCACGGACACATCGCCGTCCGACGAGCCTCGCGCGTCCGAGTTGCACGCGAGGAGGCCGACCCCGGAAGCCCCGATGATTCCCGCTGCGACGAGAAAACGCCGCCGGTTGAAGTAGAGCTTCTCGTCAGTTATCTCCGACGACTTGATGTCGTCCGGGCGTCTGATCCACATCGTTGACCTCCGTGCGCGTGCAAGCCTCGAACTCAGAGGAAGATACTGCTTCGGCCGACGTCCGGTTCCTGATGTCGATCAAGCAATTTAGCAATTGCTCAGCACGCTGACTGCTGAGAAATCGGAACAATTCGTGCCCAAGATGTTTTCATGTCCAATACATCTCGGGCCCGGGCTCGCGAGATACTTGTCGCGCGCTTCGGCCACCGTGACTTTCAGACAGGACAGTGGGAGCCGATCAGGGCCGCGCTCGCGGGACATGATGCGCTCGTCGTCATGCCGACGGGAAGCGGAAAATCACTCATCTACCAACTACCAGCTTTGATGCTCGAGGGGCTGACGGTCGTCGTCAGCCCCCTGATTGCATTGATGAAGGATCAGCAGGATAAGCTCACGGCGTGCGGCGTCGACGCACTTGCGATGCACTCGCACCTCTCCGAATCCGAGGTACGCCAGCTGGAGCAGCGAGTACTCGATGGCGAGGGCGAAATTCTCTATCTGACGCCCGAGCGCTTCAAGGATCGCGATTTTTTCGAGAGACTGCTTTCTCGTTCAGTTAGCCTGTTCGTTGTCGACGAGGCGCACTGCGTCAGTCAGTGGGGACACGACTTTCGGCCGGACTATCTGATGCTCGGCTCGATCGTGAAGCGTCTTGGCCGTCCACCAATCCTCGCGCTGACCGCCACGGCGACGGAAGAAGTCCGCCGAGACATTGCGCGGCAGTTGGGCATGAACGATCCGGTCGTGACCATCACGGGTTTTGCCCGGCCGAACCTCCGGTTCGAGATGCGACGCACAGTCAATCAACGGGAGAAAGATCAGGCGCTCCGCGGTCTACTGCGAGATGGCCCTGGCGTCGGCATTGTGTATGTCGCAACGGTCCGCGAAGCGGAGCGCTTGTACGAGGAGTTTCGCCATGACGTGAAGATTGGTCTCTACCATGGCAAGATGGCGGCGGCGGATCGAAAGGACATGCAAGATCGATTCATGGCCGATGAGTTCAAGGCGATCATCGCCACGAACGCGTTCGGACTTGGCATCGACAAGAGCGACATCCGCTTCATCATTCATTACCACTTTCCGGGGAGCGTCGAGTCGTACTACCAGGAGGCCGGACGCTCCGGCCGCGACGGCGACCCCGCGACGTGCACCGTGCTTTATCGTGTCGAGGACAGCCGGGTACAGTCCTATTTTCTCGGCGGAAAGTATCCCGACGTCGAGGAAGCGGCGCGCGTTGCCATCACGCTCGAGCAGTCTCCGCTCAGAGAGCAGGTCCATCTCGATGATCTCGCGGACAAGTCGGGCGTACCGAGACGCAAGGCGCGAATCGTCCTCGTTCTCCTCAAGCGACACGGGCTCGTTCGCGAGTATCGCGGCGGCAGCTGGGAACGGCTCTCGATCGAGCGCCTCACCTCGATTGACCTGAGCGCCGACCTCACCGACTACGAAGCGCGACGGATGCAGGATCGGGCGAAGCTTCGGGCCATGGTGCAATACTGCCAGACCGCGCAGTGTCGCACGCGCTTTATCCTCGAGTATTTCGGTGAAGAGGTCGAGCCGGATTGGGAGTGCGGTAACTGCGACGCGTGTGATGCGATGTCGAAGTGGCGCATCCGGAAGGGAGAGGTCGCCGTGGGGGTGTAGACCGCTCGGTGCATCGCGCGTAGGCTTGTGGATCGGCAGTCACATCGTTGACGCCCCCCTGCCTCCGTCCGTTCACCGATATGCACCCCGATCAGTTCCTCGATCGAATTCTCTTTGACAACTCGATGCGTCAGTGGCTGACAGCATGTGCTGTCACGCTGGCGTCGTTTTTTGCGCTCTTGGTCATTCGCTTTCTGCTTGTTGGGCGGTTAGGAGCGATCGCAAAGCGCACGACGACCGAAGTAGACGATGTTCTCGTCGAACTGGTGGCGCGGACGAAGCCGTACTTCCTCGCCGCCGCCGCCCTCGTCTTCGGCTCGCACTTTCTCGTTCTGCCGCCGACGTTGGACAGGTATTTCGACGCGACGTTTGCGCTCGTGCTGCTCCTGCAGTGCGGGTTGTGGGGCGCCGGGGCCGTCGATCTCTGGATTCAGCGCCGAGCCGATCTCAAGGCGACGCGCTCGGACGTCGCAAGCGTTACGACGATTCGCGCACTCGGCATCGGCGGGAAGCTGGTGCTGTGGGTAATCGTGTTCATCACGGCGCTCGACAAGTTCGGCGTCAACGTCAGCACGCTGGTGACGGGACTCGGCATCGGCGGCGTCGCGATCGCGCTCGCCGTACAAAATGTGCTCGGTGATCTCTTCGCCGCGCTCTCGATCGTCTTCGACAAGCCGTTCGACGTCGGCGATTCGATCGCCGTCGATCAGATGCAGGGCACCGTCGAGCGGATCGGCCTCAAAACGACGCGCGTTCGCAGCGTAAGTGGTGAGCAAATCATCATCTCGAACAGCGAGCTGCTCAAGAGCCGTATCCGGAACTACAAACGTCAGCTCGACCGGCGCGTCGTGTTCACCACGGACATCACCTATGACACCGCGCCCGAGACCGTCGCGCGGATCCCAGGTATGATCCGCGAAGTGGTGTCGACCCAGCAGCCGGTGCGCTTCGACCGGAGTCACTTTACTGCGTATACGGACTCCGCGCTTCGCATCGAGACGGTGTACTACGTCCTCGACGCGGACTACTCACGCTATCTCGACATTCAGCAAACGATAAACCTCGAGCTATTACGTCGTTTCAACGCCGAGAAAATCGAATTCGCCTTCCCAACGCGTTCGGTGGTGCTCGAGGGAGCGCAGTTGTTGCCAACCGCCAGCCACCAACCACCAACTCAGAGCAGCGATCGGATCCAGCCGCCGTCCACCGCGATCGACTGACCGGTAATGTACGACGCCTGCTCCGAGGCGAGGAACGTCGCGAGCGCTGCGAACTCGTGCGGCTCGCCGAGTCGTCGCATCGGAATCTGCGCTTCGATGCGACGCGAGACGTCATCAACGCTGATGCCTTCCCGCGACGCCGTCGCCGTGTTCAGCTGCTCCACACGCTCGGTGCGCGTGTAGCCGGGCAACATCGAGTTGACGGTCACGCCGTAGGGTGCGACCTCGTTCGCCAGCGTGCGTGCGAATCCCGTTACGGCGGCGCGAATGCTGTTCGAGAGCATCAAGCCATCGACCGGCTGCTTGACGGCGATCGACGTGACGTGGAGTATGCGCCCCCACCGGCGTTCCTTCATGTCCGGCAACACCAAGCGCGTGAGCTCGACCGCGCTCCGCAACGTCAGCTCGACCGCCTCTTGCCAGATCTTCCACGCATGCGTCTCGAAAGGCCCGGAGGGTGGACCGCCGGCATTCGTGACGAGAATGTCGACGTGTCCCAACCGTTTTCGCGCGTGTTGCCACACACGGGTGATTCCCTCTTCGGTCGAGACGTCGGCGGCGACCGCGTCGACTTCCACACCGGTGCGTTCCACGATCGCATGTCGCGCTTTGTCGAGCGCGTCCGCGCCACGAGCGCAGATGACGAGCGACGCGCCCTCCGCGGCGAGCGCTTCCGCGATCGCCCGACCAAGCCCGCGACTGGCCGCGGCGACGAGCGCGGTCTTGCCGCGTAGTCCGAGATCCATAGCTGACGATGCCTAACGTCGCGGCGCGTTAGCGCCGGAGATAGGAATCGGTCTTGTTCAACCAATCCTCGCGCGGCGGCGAAAACACGTCGACGTCCAATGTATCCTCGAGCGCCTCGGCCTTATGCGGCACATTCGAAGGAATGTGCAGCACTTCGCCCGCGCGGACGACGATTTCTTCCTTCTCATCGTCGCCGATCCAGAAGTGGAGCGCGCCCTCGAGGATATATGTGAGCTGCTCGTTTTCGTGGCTGTGCTTCGGCACCACGCAGCCTTTCTTCAGGTAAACGTGGGCGAGCATCATCCGGTCTCCGGTAATGAGGCGGCGGTCCAACATCGCCGACACTTTCTCTCGTGGCAGCTCCTCCCAGCGGTACCAGGTAACGGAGCGCGTCTGTGCAGTACGATCGGATGATGTAGGCATGAAAAGTCGCTAAACGGTTGACGGATTCAGCGCGGTTGCGACCGCTCGTTAACCGATAATGCAAGCGGGACGCAATGGCTACTGCGCGACGTCAATCACGGGGCCCGCATCGTCGCCTCGGGTTTGGGGCTTGACGAGAACAGGCACGGGATAAACATTCGTCTTTTGTTCCGCCCTTCC
Source organism: Gemmatimonadaceae bacterium (assembly GCA_036496605.1). Classification (NCBI taxonomy): domain Bacteria; kingdom Pseudomonadati; phylum Gemmatimonadota; class Gemmatimonadia; order Gemmatimonadales; family Gemmatimonadaceae; species Gemmatimonadaceae bacterium. Next base: position 193,385 of record DASXKV010000032.1, read on the forward strand.
GCCCGCCCACCACGAGCGACCCGTATGATGACGCAGTCCGATCCGGGCCCGATGCCGCCTAACGAGATCGCTCAGGACACGGTGGATGCCGTTCGGCGCGCGCTCGAACGTCACGTCAACACGGCCGACGCGGAGCCCGCACCGGAGCTCCGGGCCGCGTTGCACAGCCTGGCGCGTGAGGCGCGGCAGAAAAGTATCAGCCCAGAGCACCTCCTCGTCGCTCTCAAGAATATCTGGCGCGCACTGCCCGACGTCGAGCACGCGCGTACTGAGGACGAGCAGACACGCATCCTCCAACGCGTCGTCGCCGTCTGCATCAAAGAGTACTTTGCGGACTGAGCGCCGCACTCAACTCGTGAGTTTGGCGTCGAGCTCGATCGGCACATTGCCCTTCAGCACTTGCGAGATCGGACAGCCGTCTTTCGTCGCCTCGGCGATCTTCTTGAATTCGGCGCCGTCGATCTTCGGCACGGAAGCGCGCACCTCGAGGCGCATCTTCGTCACCTTGAAGCCCTCACCGACTTTCTCGATCGTGCACTGCGCGGTCGTGTCGACGCTGGTTGGCGGATGGCCAGCGCGTTCGAGACCAGCGCTCAGCGCCATGCTGTAGCACGCTGCCTCGGCAGCCGCGAGCAATTCTTCAGGATTCGATCCGGTCGCATTCTCGAAGCGCGATCCGAACGAGTATGAGCCACCGAGTCCCGTCTGGCCCTTGAAGCTTCCCGTGCCTCCTTTGAGCCCGCCCTTCCATGTCGCGCTTGCGGTCCGCGTTGGCATGACTTGAGATCTCCCGTATCAGTGGTGACAATCCTTCCGCCTACAGAATAACTACCCGACGCCCGCGCTTGACCGCCATCGCCGAGCGAACTTTTATCCTCATATGCCAGAGGTATCCGCTACGGACGGCGCCAGCGCGCTTCCGCCTTCGATCGCGCGCGTGCTCCGCTACTTTCAGTCGCTCGGCCGAGAGGAGAAGATGCAAGCGCTCGTCGGCTACTCGAAGCGGCTCGAGCCGATACCTGAGCGATTTCGCGAGCTCGACCGCGACGCGTTCAGCGTCCCGGAGTGTCAGACTCGTGTCGATCTCTTTCCCGAGTTCCACGACGGGACGATGCATTACTACGCGGACCTCAATGTTCGCCAATCGCCGACAATCGCTGCCTTTCTGGCGATTCTTTTTTCGGCGATCAACGATCAACCGCCCTCGACAGTCCTCGCGATTCCGGATGATTTCGCGCGACAGGTGATGGAGGGAATCGGCCTTGCCGGACGCGAGGTTGGACTGACCGCGATGTTGCTCCGGATCAAGCGCTACGCGAAGCAGGCCGCCGCGGCCGCTGCCTAACGAATCCGCGGCATCTCATACTCTCGAGACGTGAACGAAGCCGAACTCGACGAATTGCTCTCGACGCCGCGCGCCGCGACGGTAGAAGTGCTGCGTAACTCGCCCGGTGACATCGTCGTTCTCGGCGCTGGAGGCAAGATGGGACCGACGGTCGCGCGGATGGCGGGCCGCGCAGCCGCTCAGGTCGGCGATGGCCGCCAAGTGTATGCCGTCTCTCGATTCTCTTCGCCCGATGTCGCGCGCGTACTCGGCGGCGCCGGTATCGAGACCGTCGCTTGCGATCTGCTCGATCGTGATGCCGTTGCCGCGCTGCCAGATGCGCCTAACGTGATCTTCATGGCGGGGCAGAAATTCGGTACCAACGCGGCTCCGGGGACCACGTGGGCGATGAACACCATCATTCCGTCGATTTGCGCCGAGCGATACCGCGGTGCGCATGTCGTGGCGTTCTCCACTGGGAACGTCTATCCGCTCACCGCCGTTGTGGCCGGCGGCGCGCGCGAAGACGATCCAGTGGGTCCAGTCGGCGAATATGCCACCTCGGCACTCGGCCGTGAACGCGTGCTCGAGTTTTATTCCGAGCGCAATCGGACGCCCGTGTCGATCATCAGGCTGAACTACGCCATCGATCTGCGTTACGGCGTGCTCGCCGACATCGGTCTCCGTGTCTGGCACGAGCAGCCCGTCCCGCTCGCCATGGGGCATGTGAACGTCATCTGGCAAGGTGACGCGAGCCGCATTGCGATCGAATCGCTCGCGTTCGCGGCGACGCCACCGTTCATCGTCAATGTCACGGGCATCGACACCCTTGCCGTGCGCGACATCGCGCACGCCTTCGGCGCGGCCTTTGGAAAGGCAGTTCGTTTTCGCGGAAAGGAGAGTGCCGACGCTCTGCTCAGCAACACGGATCGGATGCGCGCCAGCTTCTCACCACCCGAGATCGGCCTCGAGACGATGATCGAATGGATCGCGGACTGGATTCGCGGTGACGGTCCGATGTTGGGCAAGCCCACGCACTTCGAGGAGCGGGCGGGCAAGTTCTGAATCTCGAATGGTATCTACGCGCGAATACCTGCGTTCGGGCGTCGTCGTCCCGGCCCATCCGTTGGCGCTCTCCGCGCGCCGAACGCTCGACGAGAAACGTCAGCGTGCGTTGACGCGCTACTACATCGATGCTGGCGCGGGCGGCATCGCTGTCGGCGTGCACACGACGCAATTCGCCATTCGCGATTCACAGTACGGGCTCTATCGCCCCGTGCTCGAGCTCGCAGCCGAGACCGCGAACCGGGCGCTCGCGGCGGGCCCCCAGCGTCCGTTCATCAAGGTTGCTGGAATCTGTGGCCACACAGCGCAGGCGCTGAGCGAGGCGCAGATCGCTGCCGCGTTAGGCTACGACATCGGGCTGCTCAGCCTCGGTGACTGGCGGCGCGAAGACGAGGGCGAGTTGATCCTCCACTGCCGCGAGATTGCCGAAGTAATTCCGCTCTTCGGGTTCTACCTGCAACCGGCCGTGGGCGGACGCGTATTGAGCTACGCATTCTGGCGCGAGTTCGCGGAGGTAGCGAACGTGTGGGCGATCAAGATCGCGCCATTCAACCGGTATCAGACGCTCGACGTTGTGCGCGCGGTCGCCGACGCAGGCCGCGACGATATCGCGCTGTACACGGGGAACGACGACAACATTGTTTTAGATTTGCTCACGCCATTTCCGGTCATGACACGCGGGGAACGCACCGTTCGCTGGATTGACGGTGGACTGCTCGGTCAGTGGGCCTGCTGGACGCGAGCCGCGGTGCAGCTGCTCGAGCGCGCAAAGGCGGCGCGGGCGTCGAGCTCGATCGACCGGGTATGGCTCGAGCAGGCCGCGGCGCTGACGGATGCGAACGGCGCCATTTTCGACGTCGCGCACGCGTTTCAGGGTTGTATCCCCGGCATTCACGACATTCTACGCCGCCAGGGATTACTCCGCGGCGCCTGGTGTCTCGATCCGCACGAGCAACTCTCCCCCGGTCAGGCGGACGAGATCGATCGCGTTTGTCGCCAGTATCCCGAGCTCAACGACGACGCCTTCGTGGAGGAGCATCTCGCACGCTGGCTCGACTGATGTGACTAGACGCCGAGGAGGTCTCCGATCCACGTCGTGCCCGCGGGCGCCTCGAATCGCGAGCGCCATTCCGCCGCTGTCGCCAAGCTCGTGTCGAACACTGGCGTATCGCCGGTCAGCGTGTGCCTCTTCGCGAGGTCCGGGAGTCGATCGCGCGTAGCGCACTGGACACGTCCCGACTTGTCGCGATAGAAAACGCGGCCGCCGCCGAGGAGGCGGGTTTCGAGCGGACGCTCGATCGCCTGGAGCACCCGAAACAGCCCGTCGATCGAGCAGCCCGACGCGCTCTCGACCGTGCTGTCAACACCGATAGTGAGTAAGTGCTCATCGCGCCAATCTCGGGCGCAGGTGAGAGGAACGCCGTGCGCTTTCCATTGAGCGAGGAACCGGTCGACTTCGGCGAGTAGACGTTCGGCGTCGTTGCCAGTCAGAGCGCGGTCGCTGCCGAAGACCCAGACACGCGACTCCTCGGGAAGCGAATCGAAGGAAACGATGGGCATGAGCGAAAGATACAAGCAGTACGCCGTCGTCATCTATGTGGCCCTGGACATGCCGCGTATGTTGAGCGTCTCGTCGGCCATTCAGGATGCTCGAGCACTTTCCCGCGACACTCGCACTCATCGGTATCGTCGTTCTCGTGTCGTCCCTCCTTTCCGGGTGGGTCGATCGAACTGGCTTGCCGCAAGTCGCGATCTTCCTCCTCCTCGGTCTGATCCTCGGACCGTTCGGGCTCGGGCTGCTCGACCTCAATCTGCATTCTCCGTCGCTGCAGGTGATCGCGACGCTCGCGCTCGTTCTCGTCCTCTTCAGCGACGCCATCGGCGTCGACGTCAGCGAGGCGCGCTCGAACAGGAGACTCGCGTTGTTCGTGCTCGGGCCTGGGACGTTGCTTCCCGCCATTCTGATTTCGGCGGGGGCCTGGTTCCTCCTGGACCTCTCTCTTCCGGCCGCACTCATTCTCGGCGCTGCGCTCGCGTCGACCGATCCGGTGCTGTTACGCGCGCTCGTGCGGCGCCCAGAGCTTCCCGCCGACGCGCGCATTGCTCTTCGCCTCGAGAGTGGTATGAACGATGTCGTGCTCCTTCCGATCGTCGTGCTCTCCATTCTCGCGCTCCAGGTGCGTTCGGGCGCAGCGTCGGCGGACATTGGACGCCGCTTGCTCGGACTGTTCCTGCTCGGGCCAGCGCTCGGTGCGTTGATCGGCTGGGCCGCTATCACGCTGCTCGAGCAGATTCGTCGGCGGTTCGGCGTTAGGCGCGACTACGAGTCGCTCTACGCACTGGGCGTCGCTTTCACCGCTTTCGCCGCAGCCGAGGGAGCCGGCGGCAGCGGATTTCTCGCCGCGTTCACGGCCGGCCTCGTGATCGCGTCCCTCGATGTCGAGCTCTGCGACTGCTTCTTCGACTACGGCGAAGCGAGCGCGGAGATGTTCCTGCTCCTCACCTTCGTCGCCTTCGGCGCGTCGCTCATCTGGATTGGACTTTCGGTCATCGATCTACGGTCACTGCTCTTCGCCGTCTTTGCGCTTGTTGTGCGGACCGCAGTGCTGTTGCCGGTGCTCCGCCACGCCGGCGTGACGAACGCCACGCGAAGACTCATTGCCTGGTTCGGACCGCGCGGCTTGAGCACGCTGCTGCTCGTGCTGCTCGCAGTATTCGCTGGCGTTCCGGGAGCAGAGCGGCTGTTCGCGATTGCGTGCCTCGTCGTGCTGCTCTCCGTTGCGTTGCATGGCGGCGGCATCGTTCTCTTGCTCCGCCGGCGCGAATTTTCCGTGCCCGCCGAGAATCAGAGTAGTGCTCGGCGCGCTCCGCTGCCGACAATCGAGCTGCGCGCGCCGCCATCGGCCTTTCTCGGACCGACGCCAGAGCGCATAACGATTGGCGAGTTGCGGGAACTGTGGGCTCGGCACGCGCCCGTTGTCTTGATCGACGGTCGCTCGGATCGGACCTATCGGAACGACGGGCTGCGCGCTCGCGGCGCACTGCGCGTCCCGCCTGACGACGCGGTGCGCGCTGCGCGCGCACTCCGCCTCGAGCAGCACGCAACGCTGGTCGTCTACTGTGCCTGAGTGGACGAGGCGACGAGCGCCCGTGTGGCGCGCGAGCTTCGCGATGCCGGCTGGCCGCAGTCGCGCGCGCTGGTCGGGGGATGGCGTGCCTGGCTGGAGGCCGGCCTTCCCGTTGAGCCTAGAGAAGACGTGGTACCGTCGAGTTGAGTCATCGGCGATACCACGTTTCACGTCTGCTGACTTTGCCTTGCTGTCAGCGCCTGGTTGTCTGTCCGGAGGGCATTGGTGGTAGCGGTGGCGCGGCGACTGGCGGCGGGCCGCCGGCGTTCGTCGCTGGCACTGCTCCATCCAAAATTCCGCCTCTCGAGACCAGCTGCGCCGCAAGAACGGTCTGGATCACGCTCGCGATGTTCGCCGTCGTTGCCTGTGGGGCGCCGCCGTCACCGTTGCCGCCCGTAATGGTTATAAGTTTCGCCTCCGATAGGGCACCGGCGATCGCGGGCGCGATCTGCGGAAGCATCTCGATCTGGCGGTAGCGGAAGTACGATTCCCCGCCCGCCTTGATCGCGTCGTTTACGTGCTGGATCGCCTCCGCTTGTGCCTCGGCGATGCGGCGAATACGAATTGCCTCGGCCTCGGCCGCGGCCGTCGCCTCGATTCGGACCCGTTCGGCGTCCGCTTTCGCTTGCGCGATTTGCGTCGCGTCCAGCTCGGCCTCTCGCTGAACGCCCTGCGCCTGTTGGCGCAAGGCCTCGGCCTGTGCAACCAGCGCTGCGTTCGACGCCTTCGTCTGCTCGAGCTCACGCTGCTTGTCGGAGATCGCGCGCTCGGCTTCGAGCTGCGCTTCCTTCGCGCGACGCGACTGCTGCGCGGAAACGATGTCGGCGTTCGCCTGTGCCTCGGCGGCCGACATGCGCCGCCGCGCCTCGGCCACCTCGGACTGCACGACCTTGATGTTGAGTGAATTGAAAATCAACCCGAGGTCCGTGAGCTCGCGCGAGCACGCCTTCCGAATGATCACCGCGAGCGGGTCGTCTTCGTCTTCCTGGACCGCGGCGGGGAACGCGAGCGCCTGCGGTTTCGCCAAGGTGAGCGACGTGGCGGGAGCGACGCCAGTGGTCTCCGGCAGCGCGCGCGACGGCACCGTCTTCGCCGAGAAAAGCTGATCGTGCGTGAGTAGGTTGATTGCGCGTCGGCCCGAGCTCGAAAGCAGATCGGTGAGTGTGCTCATCTGATCCGAATCCGGCTTCGCGAAGAAGCGATTGGCGGCCGTCCGGACCATCACGTCGGAGTCACCGACCGAGACGATGGCGCTCGCCAGCACGCGAATCTTGATCGGCTGCGGCCGTCCGGTCTCGTCGACGTCCGCTGTCTGATCGGTGATGTCGAGGTCGACGTTGATCACCTTGCTCGAGATGGTTGTACCGGTCGTGAGCAAAGGGATCTCCTTCGACTTGCCAGGGCCGCGATAAATGACGGTGCCGCCGGTGATCCAGCTGACGAGGCGAATTGTGCCCGCATCGACGTCGCGGAGAAATGCGGCAACGATCGTGGGTATGACCACGAAGAGGAGAAGCAGCGCGCCCGCGCCGATGAACAACGGATTGGTAATGATGGTGTGAAGATCCATGACGCTACCTTCGCCGAGGCGAAATGAAGACTACCGGCAGTTACCCCTCGCCGGTGAAAAGAAATGAGAAAGTGCTCAAACCAGACGGACGATACAACGATTGCGTTCGGCATCTACCTCGTCGATACGCACCGGATCCCCAGCGCGCACGCGAATTCCTGACTCCTTATCTTCGCGGCGCAGCGTGCCTAGCAACTGCACGATCTGACCGTCCAGCTCGAGGGCCACGAGTCCATTGCCCTGCGCGTCGAAGCTCGTTGCCGCACGTGCCTCGTCGCCAATGCAACTCTCCAGTGTTAAGGCCGGCGCCGATTCGAAGCGAAACAGGAAATTCCAAAACGGCCTGGTAATACCGAACTCGAAGACAATACCGCCCGCCACCGATACAGGAAGGAGAAGCGCACCCGGTAGCATCGACTGAAGGATCAGACCAACGGCGCCGAATCCCACGAGGATGCTGAAAATCGGCCGTGGAGACAACAGAGCCCAGAGCGCACGGGTTCCGCCGCCACGCGTCGATCCCCCACGGAAGCCATCACGGATCCCTCCCGCATGATGGCCGACGTGTGAGCTCTGCGAGGCGTGAGCTCCGTGATGCCCTCCGACGGCGTGGGCGAAACCACTCAATGCCATGATGCTCAGACCGGCGGCACCGAGGGCGAGTGAGAATTCGTAAATGGTCATGTTGGTGGGTCGTTGGTGGCTGGTGATCGTACTGACCATCAGCCACCAACCACCGGCTACGGTTTGGCAAGTTGTATCAGTGGCGTGGCCGAGCCGCTGACTTGCGGCATCTGGCCATTCCAGCGCTTCGCCATCTCGTATTGTACTAGCGTGCCGTGAGGCTGCGCGAGAGAAGTCTCGTCATGACGAGTCGCGCGAGGCGGCAGTTTCAGTTGACGAGACGGGACTCACAGAGGACCGCGTGCATCCCAAGGCGCGTCACGAGCTTGCGACGCGCGTGATGTTTAACGTCCATTGTTATGTTTGCTTTCGATTGCAAGCCTGTGCAGCCATCGGGCGGACTTGCTTTGCGTTCTCCTCCATCGTAGCTCTTGCCCACGACGTGCTGTCGTGACGCCCCCTCCGACCTCACAAATGATGACGCAATCAACGACTTACGACCGACGCGCCTTCATGGCGTACTTCGGCTCGATCGGCCTCGGCTCGACCCTGCTCCCCGGCGTGCTCTGGGCACGACTACAGCAGGAACAAGAACCCGAGATCTCGAAGGAGATGATCGCCTCCGCCGAACAAATCGCCGGAATTCATTTGACCGACGACGAGCGCGCCGACATCACCCGTGGACTTCAGCAAACTCGTACCGCCATCGAGGCGCTGCACAAGGCGCCGCTCGATATGTCCGTCTTCCCGGCGATCGTGTTCGATCCGGTGCCGCCAGGTGAGAAGCTTTCAGCGAAGGTACACTCCGCACCGGTGCGCTCGCGCAAACCCGTCATGGCGCGGCCGGGAAACCTCGACGAGCTGGCGTTCGCGCCGGTGACGCAGCTCTCCGAGCTCGTTCGCACGCGCAAAGTGAAGCCGAGCGAGCTGACCGAGATGTACCTCGCGCGACTCAAGCGCTTCGACACACAGCTCCATTGTGTCATCACGCTCACCGAAGATCGTGCACGCGCCCAGGCGAAAGCGGCCGACGACGACATCGCCCGCGGCAAGTATCGTGGTCCGCTGCACGGAATTCCCTGGGGCGCGAAGGACCTGCTCGCGGTGAAGGGCTACCCGACGACGTGGGGAGCCGGTTTGTACAAGAACCAGACCTTCGATTACGATGCGACAGTCGTTAGGCGACTCGACGACGCGGGCGCCATTCTCCTCGCCAAGCTGACGCTTGGCGCGCTCGCGCAGGGCGACCGTTGGTATGCCGAGCGCACGCGCAATCCGTGGAATCCGGAGACGGGCTCCAGTGGCTCCTCCGCCGGTCCGGCATCCGCAACCGCGGCGGGATTGGTAGGCTTTTCGATCGGGTCCGAGACCAATGGCTCCATCACCTCGCCGTCGCGAACATGCGGACTGAGTGGCTTCCGTCCGACCTTCGGCCGCGTACCACGCACGGGAGCGATGGCGCTCTCCTGGACGATGGACAAGCTTGGTCCGATCTGCCGCAGCGCTGAAGATTGCGCACTCGTGTTCGACGCCATCCAGGGACCGGATGGTCTCGACTACTCGGTGAAGAACTATCCATTCAACTGGAACGCGAACCTCAAACCGTCGCAGCTACGCATCGCCTACATCAAATCGCACTTCGAGGGGGCGCGGCAGGATGGAACGCCGTTCCGCAACGAGGAGGCGCTGAACGTACTCAAAGTGCTCGAATCGTTAGGCGTGAAGCTCACGCCCATCGACGAGCCCACGCCGAACTCTGGCTTCCTGGCCCAGCTCACGCTCAATGCCGAGTGCGGCGCCGCCTTCGAGGCCGACACGCTCAACGGCAAGATCAGCGAGCTCGAGCCGTACAGCACCTGGCCCAACACGTTCAGGGCCGCTCAGTTCCTGCCGGCGGTGGATTATGTGAACGCTCAACGCGCGCGCACGAAGCTCTGCAAGGACTGGTGGGATTTGTTCCAGACTCACGACGTGATTCTCACGCCGCGCGAGAACACCTCCGTGACGAACATCACCGGTACGCCATCGATCGTCGTACCGACGGGATTCGCGGTGCCGCAGCCGGGAGGGTTTGGGGGCGGTCGCGGGGGTCCGCCACCCCTCACGCACAACGATTCGTTGCGCGCCGAGACGTTGCGGCCGCCTCCGCCGTCGAAGACGCCCCTTCCTACGTGGATCTACATCATGGGTCCGATTTACCAGGATGAGAAAATACTCGCCGTCGCCCACGCGTTTCAGAGCGCAACGGACTTTCATCTGAAGCGACCACCGTCTTTCGCCTGACGGATCTCGTTGTCATAGACCCCCTCGGCGAGATCGACTTCGCCGGGGGTTTGTCGTTTGGCCTGGTCCGCATAACGAATGACCGGCGCTCATGTGGCACATGCGATCGCGTCAACGAGCAGCGAATGACGCGCACACGCTGTCCGCGGCTGGGAATCCACTGTTCGAATCCGGACAGTAGACCGAGTTGCTTACAAAAGTCAGACAGCACGCCTGCAACGCTTCGCGAGATTACCCTGTCAAACTGGTGTCAGCGCGGCAGAATTCAGCCGCAGAAGTGCGAAACTTGGGACGCGTCGTCACGGTACGGTAATGATCGATTGATGATCGATCGATCGCATAAAGCCCACGCTGATTCTTTCGACCTGCAGAGGTTCGATGTTCCTCACGGGCGCGGCTGGCAGACGATCTCGAAGCGGGCACGAGCTACGGCGGGTTCCTCCGCCGACCACGCCCGCAACACTGGCTGATGGACTCGCGAAGACCGGAGAATATTCGATCTTCGGACTGACTCGGGCCGGAGAGCCCCCGATCAGCCGCGAACGCCGCGCGAGTTTCGCGCTGATCATCTTCGCCATCGCAACCATCATCGCCGTTCTCTACTCGCTCGAACGGTATTTCTATCGGCGATTGCTCGGGCAAGAGGTTTCGCTGGGTCAGCTTGTCCCCGCCGAGCTTGTTTTCACGTATCTGTGGGCACTGTTGACCCCACTCGTGATGTGGACGGGCCGTCGCTTCCCGGTGTGGGGAACGCATCACGGCAGCGACGGGCGCACCACCCTTCGCAATTGGATCTTTCAGCTCGTCGCCGTCGTCTCGTTCGTCATTCTGCACGTCGCCCTGTTCACGGCGGCGTCGTTGCTCCTTGGCGATGTGTCGACGGCCATTCCACTCTCCCGGCTATTCACCGGCTATCTGGCGTCGTGGTTCACGCTCGACTCCATCGTTTATTGTACGCTGCTCGCCGTGTACCACGCGCTGGTGTACTACCGCGTCTCGCAAGACCGCGCCCTGCGCGCCTCACAGCTCGAGGCGCGGCTGGCCCAGGCGCAGTTGCAGGTGCTTCGCATGCAGCTGCAGCCACACTTTCTGTTCAACACGCTGCATACGATCTCGGCGCTGATGCACAAGGACGTGAAACGGGCCGACTCCATGATCGCAGCATTGAGCGATTTGCTGCGCATGTCGTTGCGAAGCGTTGGCGTCCAGGAGGTGGAGCTGCGCGAGGAAATCGACTTCCTCCAGCGATACCTCGAGATCATGAGTCTGCGATTCGGCGATCGCCTAACGGTGACGCTTGATATCGAAGCGGAAGTCCTCGACGCGCGCGTGCCGACGCTCGTGTTGCAGCCATTGGTCGAGAATGCGCTCCGTCACGGATTCGGCGACGGTATGCGGGCCGGCCACGTACGCGTGAAGGTGGCACCGGACGGGGATATGCTGCATTGCGAGGTCGTCGACAATGGACGCGGCATTCCGCTGTCGGGCCCTCGCGAAGGCGTGGGCATCAGTAACACCCGCGCACGATTGCGCCACCTGTACGGCGAACGGTTCTCTCTCGAGCTCCTGGCGAACCCGGGCGGCGGTGCCCGCGTGTCGCTCGCAATTCCATATCATTCCCTCGAACGGACGGCGGCCGATTGATTACCGATCTCAACAAAATCCGCGTCGCGATCGTCGACGACGAAGAGCTCGCGCGTGAGCGCATGCGCGCACTACTCTCGGAGCACAACGACATCGAAGTCGTTGCCGAGTGCGCCGACGGCGCCGAGGCACTGCGCGCCATCGACGACAAGAATCCTGATCTCGTTTTTCTCGACGTTCAAATGCCCGACGTCGATGGATTCGAGGTCGTCGAGGCGCTCGAGCGCGGCGATCCCGAGGCGCCTCAAGGCACTGGCGTCAAGGCGCCAGCAATCGTGTTCGTCACCGCACACGACGATCACGCCCTCAAGGCTTTCGAGATCCACGCGCTCGACTTTCTTCTCAAGCCTTTCGACGAAGCACGATTCGAGAAGACGCTCTCGCGTGCACGACGGCACGTGCGACAGTCGCGCGACACGGTCGATGCTCGCCTGTTGGCCCTACTCGAGGATCTGCGTACCGAACGTCGTGGACAGCGACACTCCGATCGCCTGATCGTCAAATCGGGCGGTCGCGTGTTCTTCCTGAGGACCGAAGAGATCGACTGGGTCGAGGCAGCGGGCAACTACGTTCGTCTGCATGCGCGTAGCGAATCGCATCTGCTCCGTGAAAGCATGAAGAACATGGAAGGTCGTCTCGATCCGAACACGTTCGTGCGGATCCATCGTTCGGCCATCGTGAACATCGATCGCGTAAAAGAGCTCGAGCCCTGGTTCCACGGTGAGTACATCGTCATCATGCGCGACGGCACCCGATTGACGGCAAGTCGCGTGTACTCGGATCGGCTGAGCGCGCTAATCGAGTAGAGTGGCTAGACCTGAGGCGCTAGGGGCTGTGATTTCGCTGGACTGGCCCCTAACGCCAGCTCCTGTCGCAGCGACTGCTCGAGCGTGGGATGAGCGAATTCGAAACCCGCCTTCACCAGACGACGGGGGTGGACGCGCTGGCTGCCGAGTAAGGTCTCACGCCCCATCTCGCCGAAGACGAGACTGATCGCGCTCGCAGGAACGGGAAGGAGTGTCGGCCGACCGAGGACGCGCGCTAGGGTCGTCACGAAGTCCGCGTTAGGCACGGGGTTGGGCGCGACGAGATTGACCGGACCCGCAACGTCGGCGGCGAGCGCGAATTCAACGGCAGCAATCCAGTCCTCGAGTCCGATCCAACTCATCCACTGAGTCCCCAATCCGATTCGCCCGCCAATCCCAAGCTTGAAGGGCAGAAGCAGCTTCGCGAGCGCACCGCCGCTGGGATTCAGCACAATGCCCGTGCGTATGAGCACGACCCGAATTCCGGCCAGGCGGGCCGGTTCCGTCGATTGCTCCCACGCAGAGGCAACGTCGGCGAGGAACCCCGTTCCGATCGCGCTCTCCTCGTCGAGCTCCTCGTCGCCACGATCGCCGTAGACCCCAATCGCGGATCCGCTGACGAATACTGTCGGCGGATGCTCGAGGCGCGCGATCGCGTTCGCAAGGACCGTTGTCGATGTGACTCGGCTGTCGCGAATCTCTCGTTTCCGCCTGTGTGTCCAGCGTCGGGCGATCTGCGCGCCGGCGAGATTCACGATCGCGTCGACACCGTTCAGTGCGGCGATGTCGATCTCTCCCTTATCCGGTCGCCATGAGACGTCGGGAGGAGTAGCGCGCTCGCTTCGACGGAGGCGTTGAACGGTCATGCCCTCTCGCTGCAGTTGCGCGGCGAGCGCGGCGCCCAGGAACCCAGAGGCTCCGCTGATGGCAATGCGCCGAGTCGACTGGTCTGGCTCGCGACGGTGCGAATACGTCATGGCCGTAAGCTATTACGGCCAGACTCTGCTACCGCGAGCTAATACTCCGACAACGAGTCACTCTGGACGATGCGGCGAGCAAGCTCAGTCGCTACTCGGGGCGAAGCGTAGTATCCGACAAGCACTCGGCGCCGGATGAGCTCGAGCCTGATCGGAAGAGTGTCGTTCCCTTCCGTGCCGCCTGTGGCAGGCGACCATTGGGCCCCGTGGCTGAAGGTCTCGTCCACGTCCGCAGTGATAAAGGGCGAGAAGCCTATCGTCATCGCAACCTCATAGCTACAGTATCGGGAGCGGCCGCGGATTCTTTAGAGCGTTCTCGGCCGCCTCGTCCTTTCACCGGACCGTAGGTGAACAGTGACGTTTCTGCATCAGGTATCCGAGTATCGGCGGGGATTGCTCCCGCGCCAGTGAGAGGACCAGTCGTTCCGGGACGACGATGGCGACGATTCTGTACGTCGATGATGACCCGACTATCGGTCTGCTGCTCGAGGACACACTCCTCCGCGCGGGGCACAAGGCCATCGGGGCGCGCAGCGTACCGCAGGCACTACAAGCTCTCTCGTATGGCGACATCGAGCTGATCATTTCGGATTTCAAGATGCCCGGAATGACGGGTCTCGAGCTCCTCGCGCATCTTCGCGATGAGGGCTATGAAATCCCACTCGTCATGGTGACGGGATACGCCTCGATCGAGCACGCCGTGCAGGCCATCAAGGCAGGGGCCGCCGATTACATAACGAAACCCGTCCGGCCCGAACAGCTCGAGCACGCGGTGACCAAAGCTCTGCAAGTGGCTCGACTGCGAAGAGAGAACAACGTCCTGCGGCACGAAGTGATGGCGCTACGCAACGAGCGGCAGATCATCGGCGAGAGCGCAGTTATGCGGCGTCTGTTGCAAACAGTTGCGACGGCGGCGCCCACTCGAGCCACCGTGCTCCTCCAGGGAGAGTCGGGAACTGGCAAGGAGCTCGTAGCCCGGGCAATCCACGACCAGAGCGAGCGAGCGGAAGGTCCGTTCATCAAGCTGAATTGCGCTGCGCTGCCTGAGGGACTCGTCGAAAGTGCGCTCTTCGGTCACGAGCGCGGGGCATTCACCGGCGCTATCAAGCGCGTGGCCGGTGCATTCGAGCGCGCACACGGTGGAACGCTGCTGCTCGACGAGATCTCCGAGATGCGGCTCGATCTTCAGGCAAAGCTTCTGCGCGTTTTGCAGGAGCAGGAGTTCGAGCGCGTCGGAGGGACATCATCGATCAAGGTCGACGTCCGCATCATCGCAACCACGAACCGCGATCTCGCCACGGAAGCCGAAGCCGGCCGCTTTCGCCGCGATCTCTTTTTCCGCCTCAGCGTGATTCCAATCGAAATACCGCCGCTTCGTCAGCGTTCCGAGGATGTTCCGCTTCTGGCCTATCGGTTCGCCGCGCACTCGGCGACCGAGACGAAGAAGGAGTTTGCGGGAATCTCATTGGATGCGCTGGCCCTGCTGCAGCGATACGACTGGCCGGGAAATGTGCGGGAGCTGCAGCACGCGATCGAACGAGCAGTCATTCTGGCAAGCGGGCCGATGCTACTGCCGACGCACTTCGAGGGTCAGCGATTCGGTCTCATACAAAAAGCGAGCTCCGCTCGAGAGGTGGGGCTTCGGATCCACGCGTTGGAGACCAACGGCTCTGACCCCAGTGATCTCGAGCGAGTCGTACTGAACTCATTCGACCTCGGCGCGGCCGAGACGCAGTTGATCGTCCGAGCGCTCGAGGCGACAGAGGGGAATCGCACGCGCGCGGCCGAATTGCTGGGGCTGAGCGTGCGTACCTTGAGAAACAAACTGAATGCGCTGCCGAGGAGCTGACCCGTCGAGAACCCGAACAGCTGCTCTAGAAGAGCGAGTTCGGGGGCGGGCGCTGTCGCGCCCGTTTTTTCCTTCAGGACCCAGGATAACCAACACTACCCGGCAATTTCTGCCGTAGGGAAAATTCTGCCTAGTTTACGCCGCACGACGTACGTTCGGCGGAGAGCTGCAACTGGTGGCTCTGGCAGCGATCGCAAGTTGTTGACTTACAGTTGATTAGTCGCACTCATGCCAACCGAAGCCGCGTTAGCCTTGGCGGCAAGAATCGCCGGTCTAATAGTGGAGCACGGTTTGCCTTTAGAGGCGCGGACGATCGAGACGGGCCCTTCCCCTCCGTTCACGAGGATCTCCGCGATGTCTCCCTCCCTCTCTTATTCTCTCCGGCTGTCGAGCCAAACCGCCGACGCAAGCGTGTCGGTGCTGACCGAACAGCACGTGGGTCTCGTGCACCATGTCGCGCGTCAGCTCTCACGGCGCCTGCACGACAAGGTCGACCTCGATGAGCTCGTGAGTGCCGGCGCGGTAGGGCTGATGCAGGCGGCGGCGAGCTATGAACCCGCACGAGGTCTCACGTTCAGCACCTACGCTGTTCCGCGCATCCGTGGCTCGATGCTGGACGAGTTGCGACGACACGACTTCATGTCGCGCGGCGCGCGCCGCAAGGCGCGATCGATAACCGCAGCGCGCGAGGCACTCCTCCATCGATTGGGTCGAGAGGCCAAGTCGTCGGAAGTCGCGATGGAACTCAACGTCAGCGTCGACACGCTGCGTCAGTGGGAGATGGACGTCGACGGCGCAATCGAAGTGTCGCTCGACGTCGCACCACGCGCGCTCCGTGACGAGGGACAGCTCACCGCCGCGGGCGCGATCGCGGACGAGAGCGCACCGGGCGCGGATGAGCGCCTTGGCCAGGAGGAGGAGGTCGCACTGCTTGGCCTGGCGATTCGCGGGCTGCGACCGCAGGAGCGCACTGTGTTGGCGCTCTACTTCTACGAGGAGCTCACGCTTCAGGAGATCGCGCGAGTTCTGGGACTATCTGCGTCGCGGATCTCGCAGATTAGGGGCGAAGCGCTCACTAAGCTTCGCGTTCAGATGAGAGCAGATTGATGCTGAAGCGCAGGACTAGCTTCCCCGCGACCGAAAATCCCGCCGCTGGCTGACGACGCAATCAAGTGAGGCGCAGCTGACACCGACGCGCGAACGACAGACGCCGTCGCTCAGTTGCGCTTTGCATTCGCTGCGTCTCAATCGATTGCGCTCTCCGGCAGTTGCCAATCACTCCGCCAGTTCCACGTATTGCCGGGAACGCCACCTACTCGTCCGGGGTTGGTGGTTCCGTCTACCGCATCGTCCAGTACAGGATCGTACATGCTGCTCGTACATGTCTTGCCGTTTGTCGTGAGTGTCGTCGTCGGGGCTTCGGATTCGACGTTGGCGCGAGATACGTCGTTGACGTTTCTCGTGCCCCCGTTAGTTGTCGCGGACACGCCGCGCGTTCGTCCGCGAGCGATTGAAATCAGCGATTGGTACGGGCGTCGCCTGACCATTCATCGCACGCTCAGCTACACCGTGATCCCAATCTTCGCCGCACAGTGGTTCGCCGGCGAGCGGATTTACAAGCACGGAAACGAGGCTCCTGACTGGGCGAAGACGACGCATCGCGCTGGAGCGACCGCACTCGCGGGTATCTTCACAGTCAATACAGTCACTGGACTGTGGAATCTCTGGGACTCGCGAAGTACTCCGAACGGTCGCGCGCTGCGATACTTTCACGCGTTGACGATGCTCGTGGCGGACGCGGGCTTCACCTACGCGGGTGTGAAGCTGTCGAAGGACGCCGAGACGGACTTCAACAAGCGACGCGAGCACCGCACGATCGCGATCTCATCGATGGCGGTGACGGTTGTGAGTGCGTTGGCGATGAAGCTGTATAACAAGTAGCATGCTCCTGGAATCAGCCGCCGCGCCAACGACCGTGGCACTCGCGCGCCTGTTCGAACCGTGGGCGCATCTCTACGCCGATTCGAAGTTGATCGCGACCGTGGTGACCTTTGGCCACATCGCCTCGCTGCTCATGGCCGGCGGATTGGCGGTTGCGACGGACCGTGCGACGCTGCGTGCGTTGCGCCTCGCCGCCGCCGAACGCGGACGGCATCTCCTGGAGCTGTCTGGCGTCCACCAGCTCGTCGTTGGCGGCCTCGTGCTCTCGGTCTCAACGGGGCTGCTGTTGTTCGCCTCCGATGTGGAAACCTTTCTGCGTTCGTGGGTCTTCTGGTTGAAAATGGGAATGATCTGTGTGCTGCTCGGAAACGGATTCGCGATGACTCGCGCCGAAAAGGCGCTCCGCGCAGACGCGGCCGAGAGCTCGCCAGCGTGGACGCGTCTGCGTCGGACGGCGCTCACGAGCGTTGCGCTGTGGTACGCCATCACCCTCGCCGGCGTCGCGTTGGCCAATATTGCCTAGCGCCGCCCTGGCACGTCCGATACGATCGGCAGGAGCATCGATGAATCGTCGTGATGTGAAAGATGAGCAGAGTATGAATTCGTGCACCGAGTGTCCATTGGGCGAGGTTCTGGAGCGCCGCCGCTTTCTGCGCGACGCCGCGCTGGCTGCGGTGGGTATCTTCGCCGCGCTTGGCGCCGTCACCTCCGACGCGCGTGCGCTGCCGGTGCGTTTCGCGTCCTCGTTGCCGGTGTCGGCGCGTGCCGACGAGCGCACATATCCGATACCTAACGAGGACGGCGCCATGATCGACCGGGAGGAATCGTTGATCGTCGTGCGCTGGCAGGGAACGGTCTACGTCTTCTCGCTCGCGTGTCCGCATCAGAACACGGCGCTCAAATGGGAGCAGCGCGAAGCGCAGTTCCAGTGCCCCAAGCATCACTCAAAGTATCGCCCAGACGGCTCCTTCATCGAGGGACGTGCAACCCGCGGCATGGATCGATTCGCGGTACGCCGCAACGGCGACAACGTCGTGGTCGATCTCGACAAACTGTATCAACAGGACAAGGACGCCGCGGAGTGGAAAGGGGCGTTCATTCAGGCTTGACGAAGGAGCCTCATGTCGTGTGCGAATTGTTTAAGTAGGCGCGCGTTTCTGGCGAAGGGCGCGGCGGCGGCGGCGGCCGCCGCACTCGTCGCAGGGTGCGGCAACGGCGTGTTCGGTCCACCCCTGCCGTCGCACTCCGCCGGCGGCGTCCCCTCGGGCACGCTGACGATCAAGGTTTCTGATCACACTGAGCTCGCCTCCGTCGGCACGCTCGTGCAGTTCGGCGAACGCGCCGTCAAGCGAGTCGACACAATGTCGTTCTTTGCGTTGTCGCTGATCTGCACTCATCAAGGGTGCGACACAGCCGTGCAGCCGACGAACATCATCGAATGCCCCTGTCATCATTCGCGTTTCAACCCTGACGGGACGGTGATCAATGGGCCGGACAACTCCGCGCCCACATCGATCAACCCGCTCGCGACGATCCCCACCTCGTATAACCCTCAAACCGACGAGTTGACGATCGGCTAGCCCGTCCTCACGCCACGCGCGAAAAAGTGTGACGCGCGGTGTTGCTTCGGAGAGCAAGAAGGGGCAGTGTTCGCGTCCCCTCGCGCTCGCCGGTCTCCTTCCGTTCCCCACCGCCCCTCGTCAGACATGCTCCTCGGCGTTGCCGGGATGGTCGGAACCGGAAAGACGACCCTTTCCCGAGCACTAGCAGCCAGATTCGGCCTTCAGCTCGCGCTCGAGAGTGTCGACGCAACCAACCCATGGCTCGAGCACTTCTACGGCGAGCCCGAGGGCATGCGCACGTACGGGTTGCATCTCCAGCTTCACTTTCTTGCCTCGCGCTTCGCAGCTATGCGGCGCATCCGCAGCGCGGGCGGTGGCTGGGTGCTCGACCGGACCTGGTACGAAGATGCTGAAGTGTTTGCGCGTGGCTTGTACGAGCAACGATTGATGACGGCGGCCGAGTGGGACCTCTACGCTCGGCTCTATGGCGAGCTCCTACACTCGCCCGCAGCTCGGCCGCCGCGGCTGCTCGTGTACCTCCATGCGCCCCTGTCTACGGTTCTCGACCGCATCGCCGATCGTGGGCGTCCGAAGGAGCGCGATACGAGCGTCGAATACTGGACGGCACTGCACACGCGGTACGCTGACTGGATTGCGGGTTTCCATCGCTGTCCCGTCCTCGCAATCGATGTTCGCGAGTACGACATCATCGCGGATCCGACGGCGATCGATGACATCGCTATGCAAGTGCGTGAGGGACTGGAGGGCGAGATTCCGCAATTCGAGCTCAGTGTCTAACGAGAATACAGAGTCACGCTGGTATGACAGCAAGTCTCATCAGGAAGGTGACGAAGGACACTGGGCGTTGCTTCCCGTTGGCCGAAGTTTGTACTCGCCCATATATTCTCCCGACCTTGCGGCAGGGTCGGCTCAGGATCGGCCAGCGCCCTGCTTGACGTACAAGCATCCCAGTGCCAGCGAATCATGGCTGATTTGCAAACCTCCCCGACGGACGTTGTAACCGCCGGCGTCGCACCCGACGTCGGTAAATACGTGTACTGCATCATTCGCAGCGATCGCCTGCGTGAGTTCGGGGCGATCGGGATCGGTGGTGGACAGCGCGTATACACGGTGGCCTTTCACGATCTCGCGGCGGTCGTGAGCGATACTCCGATCGTCATCTACGATCCGACGCGCGAGAACGTACTCGCTCACGAGTTCGTGAACGAGACCGTGATGAAAGAGCACACCGTGATTCCCATGTCTTTCGGCACGGTGTTTCGATCGGAAGACGACGTTACCGAACTACTGCGCTCGACCTATCAAGCGTTCAGCGATGTTCTCAGCAAGATGCAGGACAAGATCGAGTTCGGGCTGAAAGTGTTGTGGGACCGAGAGAAGGTCATCGCCAACATCGAGCGAGAGAACGACGAGATCCGAAGGTTGAAGGACGAGATCAGTCGACACACCGCATCATCGACATACTTCGCTCGCATGCAGCTCGGCCGCCTGATCGACTCCGCACTCGAGGAAATCGGCCAACGCTACGTGAACGACATTCACGATCAGATCAAGCCCGTTGCCGTCGCAAGCCGCAGCAACAAGCCGATCGGCGATCGAATGATCCTCAACGCGGCGTTCCTCGTCGATCGAGCGCAGGAGTTTGCCTTCGACGAGCGCGTAAAGGAGACGAGCCGAAAGTACGAGGAGTTGTTGACGTTCAAGTACTCGGGCCCTTGGCCCCCGTACAACTTTGTGAATATCAAGCTGAAGTTAGAGAAGGCGGACTGACCTCCCGCATGGGGCTGCTCTCGAACATCCTTTTCTTTCCCGTTACCGGCCCCGTTGCGGGTGTCCGGTGGGCGTTAGGAAAGGTTCAGGCCGTTGTGGAGGAGGAGTTGACGGACGACTCGGCCGTGAAGCAGCAGCTCATGGAACTGCAGATGCTGGTCGAGCTCGGAGACATCGACGATGCCGAGTACGTGCGGCGCGAAGCGGCACTGATGCAGCGACTGCGCGAAGTGCGCGAGTGGCGTGAGCGTCTGGGAAAGGGCGTCTCGGGAGGCCCGGTTCGCGTCGCGCGCGACGAGGACGAAGGCGCAAAGGGGTGAGCGCTGATCGAGCGCCGAGCCGTCCCGCGATAGACGAATTTCTCGAGAGACTGCCCGGCCTCGCCCTCATCGTCGGTAAAGGCGGAGTCGGAAAGACCACATGCGCAATTGGTATTGCCGCACGGCTTGCCGCCGCAGGGAACCGGACCCTCCTCGTCGCCACGGATCCCGCCGGTTCACTCGGTCCCGCCCTCGAAACGACGCTCGTCCCTGGAGAAGCCAGCGCTGTCCTCGGCGCGAATGGGCTGTCGGCGATGCAACTCGATCCGGCTTCCGCACGGGCAGCGTTTCTCCAGCGGTGGCGAGAGGTCTTGGTCACGATCATCGATCGTGGGACCTACCTCGACTCGGAGGAGATCCGAGGTCTCGTCGACACATCATTTCCCGGCGCAGACGAGATCTTCGGTCTGCTCGTTCTGACGCAGCTGTTGAGCGCCGACGCGCCGCAACGATGGAGTCGATTCGCTGTCGATACGGCGCCGACCGGGCACACGCTTCGTCTCCTCGCGCTGCCTGACACCTTCGCCGCGATGATTTCGCTGCTCGATTCGATGCAGGCGAAGCATCGGTTCATGGTGAGCGCGCTGACGCACCGTTACCGACGGGACGCGGCGGACGACTTTCTGGACGAGATGCGGCGCACGCTTGGCGAATTGCGAGAAGCGTTAGGCAATTCGGAACGAGCGGGCGCGGTGCTGGTGACGCGGTCGGAGCGCGTCGTCGTGAACGAAACGGTGCGATATGCACAGGCGCTGCGGGGGCTCGGGATCTCTATTGTCGCGGTTGTCGTGGACTCGATGGAGGGAGCGATTTCAGAGGATGCGGTCGCGATGGCAGAGCTGTCGGAGATCGCGCCGGCGGGTGGTTTGTTCGGGCTGCCGCGCGTCGAGCCGCCGCCGATCGGCCTGAGGGCGTGTTCGTTAGCGTTAGGCGCGCTGACTCCGCTTGGAGTGGCTGCCGGCCGTCGGAAATCGATGGTGGGTGCGAGAGAACGCTTTCGGAACGAACATCGATCGAAGGTAGATTCGAAGGCGGGGGGGCCCCCCAGCGCCGGGCCCGACAGCGCCGGCCAGAGGAAACGCATCCTCCGCCTGCTGCGCACTCTCACAATTGTCGGCGGCAAGGGGGGTGTCGGTAAGACGACAGTCTCCTGTGCCCTCGCAATCATCTCCGCTCTCGAAGGCGCCAAGGGAGTTGACGACACACTGCTCGTCTCGACGGATCCCGCGCCATCCATCGGTGACGCTCTTGGAATCACTGGCACGCCCTGGGCACACAAAGGGCCGGAGTCCCTGAACACTGCACCCGGGCTACATGTATGGCAAATGGATGCCGGGAGCGGCTTCGACGAGCTCCGTGATCGCTATCGCCATCGTGTCGACAGCTTCTTCGATGCAATTACCGGCGGCAGCGTCGATATCGCACACGATCGCGCCATTCTACGTGACCTGTTGTCGCTCGCTCCACCTGGCATCGATGAGCTCTACGCGCTCGCGTCACTGGGTGAGTTGCTCGAAGCAGGACGCTACGCCCGCGTCATTATCGATCCCGCTCCTACGGGACACTTGATGCGGCTCCTCGAGTTGCCGTCACTGGCTCTCGAATGGAGTCATCGCTTGATGCGTCTCATCATGAAGTACAGAGAAGTCGCTGGACTGGTAGACGCGGCGCAGGATCTCGTGACCTTCAGTCGACGGACGCGCACACTGGATCGATTGCTCCACGATTCGACAAGAGCCGGCGCCGTGCTGGTCTCGCTCGACGAGCCAGCGGTGACCGCCGAGACACAGCGATTGTCGGCGGCACTTGGCGCAACGGGAATCGCGATCCTTGGGGAAGTTCGCAATCGTGTGGCTGCGAGCTCCCATACCTCAGTGGCTCCGGAGCAATTGGCACGCGTGGTTTTCTTCGCTCCCGAGATGGATCCACCTCCGATTGGCGTTGCCGCGATTCGCGACTGGTGCGAACGTTGGCAGCGAGAAGATTCGCGTTAAGGCTCGAGTTCCCTTTTCTCAAATCTGATGGCGCGTCCCTCCCCATCTTTCTCGGATATCTGGTACGTCTATGGCGTCGTTCCTGCAGCGTTCGACGTGACCCGCGCGCCGACTGGCTTGGACGACACCGATGTCGAGCTGTGTGCTGACGGCGATCTCGCGGCGCTGGTGTCGCGACTCGACGGAGAGCAATATGCGCCGGCAGCCGTCGAGCATGCGACGGAAGACGTGGAATGGCTCGCGCCGCGAGCGGTTGCGCACGACCGCGTGTTGATCTGGGCGAGCGACCAGGGTCCGGTGGTGCCGCTTCCGCTCTTCTCTCTGTTCAGTGGTGCACCGGCAGTTCAAAAGATGCTGATCGAACGAGGGTCACAACTCTCGTCGGCGCTGGACCGCGCCGGGTCTGGACGTGAGTACGCGTTGCGCGTCTATCGCATCGACTCCGAGCTCGCGAAGTCGGCAGTGGATTTCAGTCCGCGACTTGCCGAGCTGCGCGACGCCGCGGCGGCGGCCACGCCCGGTCAGCGATACCTCATCGAGCGCAAGCTCGAAACGGAACGGAAGCAGGAGCTCCTCGCCATCGGCGCCAGGGTCGCCCGCGATATCGTCGCCGCGCTCCGACCCGTCGCTGTGGGCTCGACCGAGACTCGTATCCCGCCTCGCGCCAGTCATGGCGGTGCGGAGGCGGCGCTGATCCTCGATGCCGCGTTTCTGGTCGCCGCGGGCGAGCTGGAACGGTTCCAGCGAGTGCTTACCGATCTTGTCAGCCGTCACTCGTCCCGGGGGTTTCGGTTCGACTTTACCGGTCCATGGCCGCTATATCACTTCGTTCAAAGCCAGCCCGCATCCAGTGACGACGACGCCTAACGACTCGGACGACGATGAGCTGTCCGACCGCCAGCTCGCGCTTGGCGATTTGCTCAATCGCGTTCTCGACAAGGGCGTCGTCATTTCGGGCCACGTGACGATCTCGATTGCCGACATCGATTTGCTGGCGTTGGATCTCAAGCTCATCCTGACTTCCGTGCAAACGGCGCTCGAGCGCTACGATTCCGCAGAGCATGGCGACGTATCTCTACTGCGTTCTGGCTCCGCCAAAGACTGAGGATTTTCCCACCGGCCTGACCGGGATCGCCGGTGCAGCCGTCCGTGCAATCACCACACGCGCGGGCGCGGGCCTCGAGGCATGGGTGGCGACTGTCGACGAATCGAAACTCCGCGCGAGCGGCAGCGCGCTCGCGCGGCTCGCGCTGCTGCATAACGAGGTGATCGAGGCCGCGCTGGCGACGCGGCGCACACCGCTCCCGACTCGCTTCGGTTCCTGCTTCGCTGACGACGAGGCTTGCCTCGCCGACCTCTCGGCGCGTGAGGACGAGTTATTTGAGCGCTTGGAGCGAGTCGCCGACGCGATCGAGATGTCGGTGCTTCTCGTCCCGATCGAAGGTGCGGTTCCATGGCCGGCCGCCCTTCCACGGGGGGAGGAACCTTCTGCAGGTCGACGCTACCTCGAGGTAGTGCGCGAGCGTACACGAGCCGCGGACGAACGTCGCGCGGCCGCTGATGCCCTGACCGATCGCGTAACGGTCGCGGTGTCGGAGGTCGCCAGGGATGAGCGCCGGTCCCTTTCCAAAGAACCGGTTGCGATTGCGCATCTCGTGCGGCGGGCAGATCTCGAGCACTATCGACGGGCGCTCGCTGGCGTGAATGCGGGTCCGTCGCTCAGAATCGTCGTCGCGGGACCGCGCGCGCCGTATAGTTTTGCGTCAGATTAGCATGGCGTGCGCTCGGCATGATTCTGGCAGCCCGAACCGCAATGAGTGAACGCGACGATCCCCTCGCCGCGCCGAAGGAACCAAGCGGCCACAATGCGATAGGTCCGGCTTCCTCTCCGGATCTAGCGCTGGAAGCGCTTGCTCGTGCATTGCCTGACCGCATCAACGCCGACCCAGAACACGTCGAAAACGGCCTTGCGCGACTCGTGCTGACCGTGATAGAACTGCTGCGGGAAATTCTCGAGCATCAAGCCATCCGTCGCATGGATGGCGGCACGTTGTCGGACGAACAAGTCGAACGTCTCGGGCTCTCGCTCCTGAAGCTCAACGAGCGAATGGGGGAGCTCAAGACGACATTCGGACTCACCGACGAGGATCTGAATATCGACCTCGGGCCGTTGGGCCGACTTCGTTAATGACGAGAGGGCCGCGCGAGCTCACTGGCGCGTTCATCTCGACCGAGGAGAACTCGACTCACGAGGATCGCTGATTGCCCGAGTTCGTTAATCCATCTCGCTCGCACGGCCTGGTAGACATTCTCGACCGCGTCCTTGACAAGGGCCTGGTCGTCGCCGGCGATATCAAAATCAATCTCGCGAATGTCGAGCTGCTGACGATTCAGGTGCGGCTCCTTGTCTGCTCCATCGATAAGGCCGAACAAATCGGTCTGAACTGGTGGCGTAGCGATCCGCGCCTCACGACTGGCTCGCCTTACGCCGCCCTGCGACCCGGGCAGCTCGAGGAACGTCTCGATCGGATCGAGCGTACGCTCGAAGGACTCGCGAAGAAGAGAGGATCGAAGGGGTGAGGCGTTGCCGCCGAACCCGAACACTCTCAAACGAACCGAGAATTGCGTTACCAACCCCCCGCTCGTCATCTAGCCCCCAACCCTCTCCTCCATGGCCGTCGAACGCACGCCTAGCGGCAGTTCACTCATTGATGTTCTCGACCGTGTACTGGACAAAGGCATCGTCATCGACGCGTGGGTACGCGTCTCGCTCGTCGGCATCGACCTGGTGACGGTCGAGGCTCGTATCGTCGTGGCATCGATCGACACGTACCTCAAGTACTCGGAGGCAGTCGGCATCACGTCGCCCGTATCCCGTCCGCGTGAGCTTGGGGCGAGCGAGATGTCGGAGCTCGAACGCGTGCAGCGTGAGAACGCGGAGCTGAGACGTCGGCTTGAACAGCAGAACGCGTGAGCTCGAAGGATTGATCGGCGCGACGGAAGTCGCCGATCGGACGGTGGCGAGCGTTTTGTCGGCGCTCGCCGAGGCACCCGATTTCTCTTCGGCCGCGTCGTTTCTCCTCGCGCAGGTGCTCGACCTTGCAGACGTAGAACGCGGGCACATGCTGCGCCTCGATACGGCGCAGGAGTCGTTGATTTCAGTCTCGAGCATCGGCTACGACTCGCCGCCTCACGCGGCGATCTCGATTGGCGATCTCTCGAATCCGCTTGTGATTTGCGCGCTCACCCTTGCGCCAGTCACCGGTGGCGGCCGGTCGAGCATTCGTGCCTTCGTTTCGATGGCTCGCTGGACCGCGCTGCCGATGCCGCAAGCGCGAGTGCGCGGGTCGCTGCCCGTGATGTCGCTCCCGCACGCTCAAGAGATTGTGGGAGAAGGCGAGGTCCGACTGCTCGCGTCCGTCGAACGGCGCCTCGCAAGTGCGCCGGGCGGCGTGATCGTCATCGACGGTGCCGTTTCCGAGCGCGTCATCGGATCGGTGACCACGCTCGTTATGCTGGCAGGCCCGATCATCGCTCGCCTCGCCTCGCTGCAGGAATCGCGCGACTCGATCGAGCGACTCTCGCAGCAGCGCGATCGTCTCACGTTGATGGTCGATTCGCTTCCCGATCCGGTCGTCATCACCAACGCCACGAACGACATCATTGCTCAGAATTCGCGCGCGGAGCGACTGCTCAACGGGAAGGACGGCGATTCGAGCGGTCGCCGCCGCGCGATCGAGCTGAATAACCTGCTGTTCACGTCGTTTCTGGCGAAGGCGGTGATGACGGGCGGCCAGGCCAGTGGACCGCGCGAGTTGAATCTCGTCGACCCGGACGAAGGAAATGATCTCCTGTTCGAAGTACTGGCACACCCGCTGAGCGAACGCGTCGGACCCGACGACGCCGTTCTCTCGGTCTTGCGCGACGTCACGGACCTGCGACGCGCTTCCAACGAGCTCGAACGACAGGTACAACGCGTTCGGCTCGCCGAGATGAAAGCCTCGTCGGAGCGCGACCGACTGAATCTGATTCTCGAGAACGTCGCCGATCCCATTCTCGTAACCGACGAGCGCGCGAACATCATCCTGATGAATGATCAGGCAGAGCAGTTGTTCCAGGCGAGCGAGATCCAACAGCGCAGTCGGAGACAACTGCAAGCGGTTCGCGGCAACGACACGAAGTTCACGTCATTCATCTCCGACTTCGCGCTGCTCGACGCGCGCGCGCGGCGCGAGCGCATCGCGCTCGTCCATCCGCTCACCGGCAGCCAGCTGCCCGTGGAAGTGGTTTCCGGGAAGATTCTCAACGAGCGCGGCGAGCCGATCGCCATCGTCTCCGTGCTGCACGATCGCACCAAGGAGGTCGAGATCGAGCGGCTTTATGAAACGCTCAAGACGATGAACAGCGAGCTCGAGGAGCGGATCAGAGCGGCGACCGCCGATCTCGCGGAACAAAACGCGCGACTCCAATGGCAGTCACAGGAGGTCGAGCGCGCCAATCGGCTGAAGTCGGAGTTTCTCGCAAGCATGTCGCACGAGCTCCGCACGCCGATCAACGCTCTCATCGGCTACTCGGCACTTCTCATCGACGGCGTGCTCGGCGACATCAATGACCGCCAGCGCGACGCACTGCGCCGCAGCCGCGCGGCCGCCGAGCACCTGCTCGCGCTGATCAACGACATCCTCGATCTCGCGAAGATCGAAGCCGGGAAGATGCCGTTACACCTCGAGGACGTCGAGCTCCGCGACGTCATTGCGGAGGTCGCGCAGCAGATCGAACCGATGGTCCGCAAGAAGAGCCTGGAGTTCGTCGTCGACATCGGGCTCGAATGTCCAGCGCTGCATACCGATCGGACGAAGGTGCGTCAGGTATTGCTCAACTTGTTGTCGAACGCGGTGAAGTTCACGAACAAGGGACGCGTTGCCGTCGTTGCACGCTGCGCCGACACTGGCGACGGCGTGCGCATCGATGTCGTCGACACCGGCATCGGCATTCGCGAGAAGGATCTCCAGGCGATCTGGGAAGATTTCCGCCAGGTCGACCAATCACGCACGCGCGAGTTCGGCGGAACGGGACTCGGGTTGAGCATCACGCGAAAGTTGCTCGACCGTCTCGGCGGCACGGTTAGCGTGCGGAGCAATTACGGCGACGGGAGCGTTTTTTCCGTGATGCTCCCGCAGCGAACGCCGTCATCGGCAGGAGAGGAATTGGTCATCGGCCGGTCGGTCTGAGGCAGGCCTGACAATTTGCTGACAGGTACGCCGGACGCCGGATCGCATATTTCGGGGCGACTTTCCGTTCGGTCTGTCCGTGACTCGTGTGACGCGTATGCCTAACGTTTTCTCGCGATCGTCTGGCCGTGCACGTCGTGGCGTGCCGACCCTGGCCATTTTGCTCGCCGCCTTGGCGGTCGTGTCGGCGCTGGTATTTCAGGCCTTCCGCGCCGAACAGGACCAGCGCGCGACGGCGTCGCGGGCGCTCCACGAATACGCAGGCTTCGCCGCCTGGGAATTCGCGTCGAATATGAAGGAGGAGATGTGGCTCTCGATGACGGAGCTGCTGCGTCCCGCGGAGCAGCTCGATCCGCCGCAGCCAGGTGCTGACCTTCCATCTCCCGGTATTCTCGTCGCACAGAATCGCCACATTGAGCATTGCAACGACTGCGCGGCGCCGATCCCCGCGTCGTACTACTTCCGGCTCGATTTGAACGACAGCGCGCTGACGACGGTTCTCAGCGATGGCAATGTCGCGCGCGAGCCGGAGCGCCTCGAACGATCCTGGCTGCGCGATACGATCACGCGCCACGCCATCCGCGTGTTCAAGATGAACTGGCGCGTTGCCACTGTCGTCGGTGAGGTCGACGGACGCCGCCTAACGGTGTCGTACACGGTCGTTCGCGATACGCTGGGCCGACCAGTTGCCGCGTTCGGCGTCGTGAGCGAATCGAAACGGTATGTCGCCGCCTTTGCGGCGAATCTCGCCAAATGGGAACTGCTCCCGCCATCACTGGCCAAGCAGGCCGGTGACGACCATCTGGTGGCAATCACCGTCCGAGACGAAAAAAACAACGTTCTGTACCGATCACCGTGGCAGTTCGGCGATCAGTACAGCGCGGAGTACGAGCAACAGAAGAACGTCGCCGGATTCTCCGTCGAGGCATCACTCAAGCCGGGAGTCGCTGGAAGGCTCATCCTCGGCGACTCTTATCGATTTCCCGTTCTCCTCGCGCTGCTCGTGATCACGGCTGCTCTCGTCGCAATTGCCTTCCGGCAGTTGCGACGCGAGGCAGCGCTGGCTCGGCTCCGAGCCGACTTCGTGTCGAGCGTCTCGCACGAGCTACGGACGCCGCTCGCACAGATCCGCATGTTCGCCGAGCTGCTGCGCATGGGATGGATTCGCTCGACGCAGGAGCATACGCGTTCGCTCGACATCATCGATCAGGAAGCCCGGCGCCTCGGCCATCTCGTCGACAAGGTGCTTTGCTTCGACCGTCTCGAGCGTGGTGAGAATACGCTTATGCCCGAGCAGACGGAGCTCGCGCCGCTCGTTCGGGAAGTGCTCGAGGCGTTCGCGCCGCTCGCGAACGCGCGGCACGTGCAAGTGAGCGTGCGGCTCGACGACGACGTCGTCGCGGAGGTGGATCGCGGCGCGATGCGTCAGGTCCTCATCAATCTGCTCGACAACGCTGTGAAGTACGGGCCGTCCGGTCAGACCATTTCCGTGGGACTCGAGCGTGTCGGCGACGGTCGCTCGGCGCGGATGTGGGTCGAGGATGAGGGACCGGGAATTCCCCCGTCCGAACGCGAGCGGATCTGGGAGCCATTCCACCGTCTCGACCGAGATGCCAATTCCGCCATCGCGGGCAGCGGAATTGGCTTAGCGCTCGTGCTCAACTTGACCGCCGCGCACGGCGGCCGTGTTTTCGTCGACGAAGGCGCTACCGCCGGTTCGCGCTTCACCATCGAGATCCCCTGCGCAGCGCAGCCGTACTCGCGCACGCCGGCGGCCGCCACCGTCTCGAGCGCCTCCGCCTCATACAGCGGCGTCGCAGAGCATCTCGTCACCAGACAATGAGCATTTTCGTACGAGGTGCAGACGTCCGGCGCGAGCGCATTTTATCTCGCGACGATTCCTCCTTCGCCCCGCAGATGGCCGACGCGCGACCGAATGCTCAGTTTGGTTCGACGGTGCTGGTCGTCGAGGACAATCCGGACCTCGCCTACGGCCTCCGCAACAGTCTCGAGATCGCCGGCTACACCGTCGCTGTTGCCGAGGATGGATTCTCGGGCGTCGAGCAGGCGCGAGAGCTCGATCCAGATCTCATCGTGCTCGATCTGATGCTCCCCGGGATGGATGGCTACCGCGTCCTGCGGACGCTTCGCGATGAGGGACGCGCCGTGCCGGTTCTCATTCTCACGGCGCGCGGCGAGGAGGCGGACAAGGTTCTGGGCTTTCGCCTCGGCGCGGACGATTATGTCACGAAACCCTTCGGCGTGCTCGAGCTGCTCGCACGCATCGAGGCGTTGATCCGGCGGACACGACATTGGCGAGGTGTGGCGACCGCGCCGGCGACGCCGGTCATCGAGCGCTTCGGCGACGTCGAGGTCGACGTCAGTGCTCGGACGGTGCGACGTCTCGGTGAGCGTGTCGAGCTTACCCCGAAGGAGTTCGATCTGTTGATCGCTCTTCTCCGCCGTCAGGGTCGGGTTACGAGCCGGAACGAGCTGCTGCGGGCCGTTTGGGGCTACAGCGCGTCGGTCGTGAGTCGAACTGTCGACACGCACGTCGCCGAGCTGCGACGCAAACTGGAGCCCGACGCGGCAGAGCCGAGGCACATCCTCACCGTGTGGAAAGTCGGGTACAAGTTCCAGCCGTAAAGAAAGCTGAGCGCTTCGCGTCACAGCGAACTAGCGCTCTTCGCGCGTGTAATAAGGGATCGTTGCGGTAGTTGTGTCATTCCAGGTAGCGCCGCGATGAAGAGATCTCTCCGATCGCTGGCCGGAGTGACGGCACTGACCCTTAAGCACGTAGCGGAGAAATTCCTTTGCTCGTTTCCAGAATTCCATCACGCCAGACAGTAGCGGTGATTCTGTGTGTGGTCGGCGGAATTACGGCCTGCTCGGATCAGAAGCGCAACGCATCGGCAGACTCGGACCTTTCGCGCGATCTCCAGCTCGCAGGGCAAGTAGCCGCGCAGCCTCAGCCGACTTTTCAGGACACGGCGCTGAGTCCGCGGACCGCGCCCATCCGGGCGTCTGCACCGGCAAAGACGCCCACGCCGACGCGCACGGCTCGCAGAGAACGGATGTCGCCGGCTCAGACGCCGTTGGACGCGACACCGCATGCTCAGGTTGCGGCACCACTTCCGGCCCCTGGCCCAGCGCCGGCGGCCACGCCAACGCGTCAGATCGGCTCGGGCACGGGCATCGACATGACATCCGGCGGCCGAGTTTGCACCGAGACCAACCGGCCGGGCGATAAGATCGTTGCTACGGTCGACTCGCCAGTGAACGGCACAAACGGCGCTGTCATTCCGGCGGGCTCGAAGGTCGTGTTAGAGGTCGCTTCGGTAACGCCAGGCGATCAGGCCCAGATTCTCTTCCGAGTGCGTTCGGTATACGTCAACGACTCGTCGTACAGCATTGCCGGCGACGTTTCGCCGAGCACGCCTTTGGAGCGCGTGAAAGTCCCGAATCCGGACGCCAATGCGGATAAGAAGAAGGTCATTGGCGGCGCGATTGCGGGCGCGATTCTCGGTCAGATAATCGGCCACAATACCAAGGGCACTGTGATCGGCGCCGCGACAGGAGCGGCGGCCGGCGCCGTCGCCGCGAAGGCGACGGAAAAATACGAGTCCTGTCTGCCAGCCGGTGCATCGTTGCACATGACTTTGGCGCAGGCAGTGGTGATGTAGTTGGTGGCTGGTGGTTGGTCGTGGGCGGTTGGTGGCTGGTGGTTGGTCGTGGGAGGTTGGTCCCTGGGTGGTTGCTGGCCGTTAGTTCCTAACCACCAACGACCAAGCACCAGCCACCAACGTCATCACGAGACACGACGACGTTCCATTTTTCCTAGCGCGGAAGTCGGACGCCGGGCAGCTTTCCTGATATGCCGAAGCGCCCGCTGGTGTCGCCCGTTCTCGAGCCTTTCCATCCTCTCGTTAGAGAGTGGTTTCGCGAGACCCTCGGCGCGCCTAGCGCGCCGCAGGAGCAGGGCTGGCCGGCAATTGCGAGCGGTGAGCATACGCTCATTCTCGCACCGACCGGGACGGGCAAGACGCTCACCGCGTTCCTCTGGGAACTAAACAACCTCATTGTCGACGGGAGTGTCGAGCCGCTCGCGAACGCCGTTCACATTCTCTACATCTCGCCGCTCAAGGCGCTCAACAACGACATCCAGCGCAACCTCGAGCGGCCGCTGACTGAGCTGAAGCAACGGTTCGCCACCGCGGGTGAGTCCTTCCCCGAGATTCGCGTTGCGGTACGCACCGGCGACACGCCCGCGTCTGCGCGTGCGCGCATGATCCGGAAGTCGCCTCATGTACTGATCACGACGCCCGAGTCCCTGCACATAATGCTGACGACGGTGCGCGGGCGAGGGATGTTCTCGGCAGTTCGGGCGGTGATCGTGGACGAGATCCACGCCATCGCCGGTACAAAGCGCGGCGTTCACCTCGCGCTCACGCTCGAGCGACTCGAGCGGCTGTGCGAGCAGAGTCCTCAACGAATCGGTCTCTCCGCTACGCAACGGCCACTCGACGAGATCGCGCGCTTCCTCGGCGGTTGCCGCGACGGCCGGTTCCGTCCCGTCACGATCGTCGACTGCGGACTCGTGAAGCGCACCGAGATCATCGTCGAATCGCCGGTCGAGGATCTGGGACATGTTCCGGGCGGCACCATCTGGCCCTCAGTTGCACCGCTCGTGCTGCGCTACATGCGTAGCGCGCGCACAACCATCGTTTTCGTCAACAATCGCGCTCAGGCGGAGAAGATGGCCGCGCGCGTCAATGCGCTCGCTGGCGAGGAGCTCGCACTACCATATCACGGCTCACTCTCGCGCGAGCGGCGCTTTCTACTCGAAGGAGCGCTCAAGGCCGGTAAGCTCAAGGCGCTCGTAAGCACGAGCTCACTCGAGCTTGGCATCGACATCGGCTCAGTCGATCTCGTTCTGCAATTGCAGAGTCCTAAGCGCGTCTCGACGGCGTTGCAGCGTGTGGGCCGGGCCGGACATACGCTGGAGGCAGTGAGTCGCGGCGTTTTCGTGCCAACATTTCGCGATGATGCCGCCGAGACGCTGGCGATAATGCGAGGGATGAGGAGCGGCGACGTCGAGCCAACGCGCGTCGTGCAGAATGCTCTCGACGTACTTGCGCAGGGCGTGGTTGCCGCCGTCGCGATCGACGACGACTGGACGAGCAAGGATCTCTTCGAGCTCGTCAGGCAGGCGTACCCATATCACGCCCTCACTCGCGCCGCATTCGACGAGGTGCTGGCAATGCTCGCGGGCAAGTATCCGTCCGACGTCGCGGGGGAACTCGAGGCGCGCATGGTCTGGGATCGAACGAATGACCGCCTAACGCCGCTCCGGAGCGCGCGACTCGTCGCGGTCGTCAATGGTGGTACCATCCCCGACCGTGGACTATACGCGGTGAATCTTCCCGACCGCACCCGGCTCGGGGAGCTCGACGAGGAGTTCGTGCACGAGACGCGAATCGGCGATGTCTTTCAGCTCGGCTCGTCGACTTGGCGGGTCAACGCGATCGAGCACGATCGTGTCATCGTCACACCGGCACCCGGCGCGCCCGCGCGAATGCCTTTCTGGCATGGAGAATACGCGGCGCGCTCGGCGCACCTCGCACCGCGTGTCGGTGTCTTGCGACGGCGACTCGACGAGGCACGGACAGAAGCAGACACCGCCGAGATCGCAAAGGAGTACGAGTGTGATCTTGCGACTGCTCAGTCGCTAGTCGAATACGTCCACCAGCAGCGCCACGCCACCGGTGTGGTGCCTGACGACAAGCTTCTCGTCGTCGAACACTTTCGGGACGAGACGAACGCGGTGCGCATCGTCCTTCACGCGCCGTTCGGCGGACGTGTCAACGCACCCTGGGGAATGGTACTCGCCGCTCGTGTGCGTGACGCGCTCCATCGCAATGGCGCACGACGCACCTCGCGTACGGACGTCCAGGTTCAGACGACCGACGACGGGATCATGCTCCGCCTCCCCGATCTCAACGGTCCCGTTCCGCTGGATGCCTTGCGCCTTCTCACGCCTGGGGACGCGGAGCGCTGCGTCCTCGAGGAAATCGGAGATTCTTCGCTGTTCGGAGCGCGCTTTCGCATGAATGCCGCCCGCGCATTGCTGCTGCCGCGCGGCAATCCGCGCCGGCGCATGCCGCTCTGGCTCCAGCGACTCAAGGCGCAGGATCTGCTGCAGACAGTGCGCGAATTTCCGTCCTTTCCGATCCTCGTGGAGACGTATCGCGACGTGCTGCAGGACGCATTCGACATGCCGGCGCTCGCGGAGGTGCTGCGCGCGCTGCAGTCGGGCGCCATCGAGATGCGCGACGTCGAGACGGCAGTCCCGTCGCCGTTCGCGGCGACGTTGCAGTTCGGCTTCGTGATGGATTGGATGTACGCGGACGACACGCCGCGCGCCGAGCAGCGCGCCGCGATGTTATCGCTCGATCGAGGGCTGCTCGACGAACTTCTGGGCACCGATGGTCTTGCGGCGGACGAAGGCACGCTCCGCTCGCTCGAGGAACTCCTCGCCGTTCGCCGCGGGACGGCGTTGACGCGTCGCGCGCGGACGGCCGACGAGCTCGCGATTCTCCTCGATCGCGCTGGCGACCTCACTATCGCGGAGTTGCGCGAACGGATCGTGACGGAAGGAGTGATGGGTGAACCGATCCGCGAGCTGCTCGAGAGCGGAAGAGCGGTGGGCTTGGCAATCCCGTTAGGCAACGGCTGGACGCAACAACGGATCATTCTCACGGATGCCTACCCGCGCTACGTGGCTTCCTTCGGAGAAGCGGCGATGATCATGGTGGGGGCGGGGCCGGAGCTCGCGGAGACGCCAGCAACGGTTGCCATCCCGGAGTCACTGCGCCGCGCCACCGTAACCCGCGGTGCCGCGCGACGCGAGCTCCTCGCTCGATTTGTCGCGCTCAATGGCCCTCTCTCCATCGAAGACGTCCGGCAGCGCTACGATCTCGAGGTCGAAACTGTTGCTCGACAGCTGGACGAGTGGACTGCTGCCGGCAAGCTGGTACGCGGCAATTTTGCGATCGGCGAAGGCCAACCGCCGGCGCAGCGATGGGTCTCGCGTCGTCTGCTCGAGCAGGCACGTCGTCGGGAGCTCGCCACCGCCAGACGACAGGTCGAAGCCGTCGGCATCGAAGCCTTCGCGCATTTTCTGCAGCGCTGGCAGCACCTGGAACCCGCGTCCCAGCTGGACGGCGCAGACGGCACGAGTGCGGTGATTCGCCAGATGTACGGCATCGCGCGACCGGCGGATGCGTGGGAGCGCGAGTACCTGCGCCAACGCGTGAATGGATACGACGCTGAGGCAATCTCGCGGCTCTTTGCCGCTGGTGAGGCCGTGTGGGTGGGCGGCTCCGCCACCACCGCGAGTGACGAGAGCGCGACGCTCGCCCAGCTCCGGTTCGTTAGGCGTGGAAGCGGGCGCGCGTGGCTCGTGGAGCCGGTAGATGGCGGGCCAACGCTGACCGAAAACGCCGAGCGGCTATATCAGGCGCTCCGGACCGAAGGAGCATCGTTCTTCGATGACCTCGTGCGTTCGACGCAGCTCGGAGGGCGGGCCACGCGCGACGGCCTCAAGGAACTCGTCGGCGCGGGACTCGTCACGAACGATACGATGGAATCCCTGCGTCACGTCGTGCGCTGGCGGCCCTTCCTATCGGCGCGCATTCGCAGGCAACCCGATCCGACACGTTGGCTTCCGGCGGATTTCTCACCTTCGGCGAACCGACCGGTGGTGCAGCGGCGCCCGAACCTGCGGCGTCTCCCGAAGTGGAGGCCGCCGACTGAGGGGCGACCGGATCCGGGCTCCGCAACGTGGCCTGGCCGCTGGGCACTCCTACGAACAAGCGGAATTCTTGGGGTATCCGACGACGAGAGCGTTCTCGCCGAAGTCGTCGCGCGGCAATGGCTCGACCGCTATGGGGTCGTGACGCGTGACTGGTGGAAGCGGGAGCGACCGACCGTTTCGTGGCGCGCCATCTATCGGGAGCTCAAGCGACTCGAATTTCGCGGTGACGTGCGGCGAGGGTACTTCGTGCGCGGCCTGGCCGGTGCTCAATTCGCGCTGCCAGCGGCCGTCGAGCTGCTGCGTACCAGTGGAAAGGCGAGCGCGAACGCCGAGGAGGCGAGCAGCGCGTCGCCGATCGTGATAATGGCCTCGAGTGATCCTGCGAACCCGTACACGCTGCCTGGCACCGCCGTTGCCGAAAGTCGCTCGCTGGAGTTGGCACGGCGACGGAGCAGAGGGGCATTGCTCGCGACGCGCGCCGGTGAGGTACTTCTCGTCGCCGAAGCGCGAGGGCGCCGCCTAACGATCAAGTCCGGCGCGAGCCTCGCCGATGTGACGGACGCGGCGCGAGCGCTCGTGAGACGGTTGGCCGAGACGAGCGACGGGCGCCGCGATCCGATGATCGAGACCGTCGACGGTGTGCCCGCCGCAGGAAGCGCCTACGCCGCCGCGTTCACCACCGCTGGGTTCCGAGCCAGTTCGGGCGGATTCCGATACTATGCGCCGCCGCGATGATGAGTCTTTAAACACCATTACAATGTCCGAGACACAGGCCTTGGCGAATCGACTCGAGCGGACGTTCATCGGTCCCATGTGGCATGGCCCGGCCCTGGCGGAGGTGCTCGGCGGCGTAACACACGAACAAGCGATGGAGCGACCGGTGGCGTCTGCTCACACGATCTGGGAGCTCGTGCTCCACATCATCACCTGGGTCGACATACCGCACGAGCGACTGGGCGGTGCCCCTCGCAAGGACGTTGTGACGGACGAAGACTGGCCGTCTCCACCCAGGGTCGCGACCGAAGACGCGTGGACGGCCGCGCTGACGCGGCTCGAGGAGCGACATCGTGCGCTCGCATCAACCGTCAAGGCCATGGGCGACGACCAGCTCGACGAGAAAGTCGTTGGCCACGACTACACCGTCCGTGTCATGCTCGACGGCGTCGTCGAGCATGGGACGTATCACGGCGGGCAGATCGCGCTGCTCAAGAAACTCGTCGCGTGCTGATCTGGACCCATTAGCTCTGACGCTCCATCGCGATTTCCGCGTCGAGGCTGGCCTTATCGCGGAAGATCGTTGCGACAGCACGGGTTTTGTCGCCCTCGATGAAGTGCACGGCAACGTCGCGGTCCTTCGCGACGCCGTCCACGTCAACGCGATCCCACCGTTCGGCATGTCCGACGTAGTTGATCGAGACGTCGTAATGTGCGCTCCAGAAAAAGGGCACCTGCTCGAATCGCTCCCGCGCGCCGAGGACGTTTCGTGCCGCGGCCTGACCCATCCGCTCGGCGACCACCCAGTGCTCGACCCGGATAAGCGCGCCGCTGTGCGGGTCTGGCCATCGCGCAATATCCCCCGCTGCATAGACGCGCGGCGCGCTCGTCTCAAGATATTCATTGACGACGACGCCCTTGTCGATGCGGAGCCCGGCGTCCTGCGCCAGTTGAAGGCGCGGGCGCACGCCCACACCGATGACGACGAGATCCGCGGCCAGCCGCTCGCCGTTGGCGAGCGTCACCGCCGCACGCTCGATCTTCGTCGCTGTTTGCTGGAGATGAAATACGACGCCGTGCTCTTCGTGCAGCGCCTTGATGAATTGACCGAGATCGCGACCCATGACGCGCTCGAGCGGCAGCGCCTCGGGCGCAACGACGTCGACCGAGCAGCGTGGATTGCGCGTCCGAAGCGACGCCGCTACCTCGAGCCCGATGAAGCTCGCGCCGATCACCACTGCGTGCGTGGCGCGCTCGCTCGCGGCGATGATCGCGCGGCTGTCGCGCAGCGATCGCAGATAGTGCACGTGCGGCAGGTCGGCACCGGGCGTCGTTGAGCGAACGGGCTCGGCGCCCGTTGCAAGAATCAGCGCGTCGTAGCCGATTGGCGGCGCGCCGTCGACATGAACCATGCGTGCCGACGTATCGAGCTTGGTCGCGCGCGAACGCCGCACCGCCACCCGATGTTCGTCATAGAACCCGGGCGGACGGATCGGGATCCACTCCTCGGGCGCGTTCCCGGCAAGATAGTCCTTCGAGAGATTGGGCCGGTCATACGGCGAACCGTCGTCCTCGTCGATGATCGTTACGTCGCCACGAAAACCACACCGACGCAGCATCTCGGCCGCCGCCGTGCCCGCGGCACCGGCGCCGACGATTATGACTTTGCTCAACTCTTTGCTGGCGGGCGCATTGGGGTAACTCGGCGCCAGCGGATCCCGATCGATCTTGTCGCCGACGACAATTCGCCCGCCTCGCCGCTCGACCCGCCAGCACGAAACAGGATTGAGCGCGGGGGCGCGAAGCGCTTCGCCATTCCGCAGACTGAAACAAGCGTGATGCCAGGGGCAACGAACCGTGTCGTCGACGAGCTCGCCCTCGGCGAGCGGCCCGCCGTAATGCGTGCACGTCGCGCCAATCGCGAAATACTCGTCCGCCACACGAGCGAGCAGGACCTGCTCTCCATTCGCGTGACCGAGCAGCTTGTAGCCGTCCTTCAACGCGTCTGCGTCGATCCCCGTTGCCAGATCGGGTCCGTTGAGCTTCGTTGCCGTTCCTTCCGCCGTCGCCATGAGCCCCCTCCCTCCTCCGAAGAATCGTCGCCGCATTGGCGTGATTCGCCGCGACAATCATACCTTGTGACTTCGACGAATCGGACCTCCGCGGCAACCCGCAACCGAGATCGCTTTATGAACCCCGACGAATCACTCCGCTATCCCACGGGCCGATTTCAGCGCCCTTCGCGCGCGCTGGAGACCAGCGAGCGCCGTCAGATGATCGATACGATCGCGCGAGCGCCCAGCGACTTT
Organism: Gemmatimonadaceae bacterium; assembly: GCA_036496605.1. Classification (NCBI taxonomy): domain Bacteria; kingdom Pseudomonadati; phylum Gemmatimonadota; class Gemmatimonadia; order Gemmatimonadales; family Gemmatimonadaceae; species Gemmatimonadaceae bacterium. The sequence goes on from DASXKV010000032.1 coordinate 232,333, forward strand.
CGCGGCGCGATCAAGGGATTGTCCGACGCGCAACTCAACACGCCCTACCGGCCTGGTGGCTGGACAGTGCGGCAGGTTGTGCACCACGTGCCGGACAGCCACATGAACGCGTTCATTCGCTTCAAACTAGCGCTCACCGAAGAGACGCCGACGATCAAGCCGTACGACGAGACGGCCTGGGCAAAACTCTCCGACGCACGCGATACGCCGATCGAGACCTCGCTCACGTTGTTGACGGCGCTTCACGAGCGCTGGGTCCGGCTCCTCGAGGCGATGGCACCGAGCGAGTTCGAACGAAAGCTCAGTCACCCGGAATGGGACGCTCCCCTCTCACTCGATTCCATGTTGGCGCTGTACGCCTGGCACGGACCACATCATACGGCGCACATCACCAGCCTGAGGCAGCGAATGGGCTGGTGAGGGGAAGGTGCTCGGTGCCAGGGTGTTAGGTGTTCACGCGATAGCAGCTGGCGGCCACTCTAGCCCTATCCGCTAGCCCCTTTCCGGTCGTATCATCGACCGCGATGTCTACTGAGCAGCTACGCGCTAGCCGATCGATACGGCGGGAGCGCCTCACACTTCAGGCAGTGGAGGCCCTTGCCCAACGCTTGCTCGGTCCCGACCGCGGAACGGCGCGGCGCGTCAGTGACTCTGCCGGGCGCGAGCTGCAGCGTCTCGATCGAGAATGCGATTTCACGACTTCGGCGCGAGCGGCGTTCCAGGACTTGCTCGGCTGGACGGGTCAGTCGACGATACATCCCATCTCGCTCCCAGCCAACGACCAACCCTTCTGGTTTCGCGGATCGCACTCTCTCGCGAATTACCAGTCACGTCCGGAACTACCGACAACCGCTGGCGTCGTCGTCATCGGCGCGGGATTGACGGGCGCATCCGCGGCGTACCATCTCGTCGAAGCGTTAGGCGAGCGGACAAGCGTCGTCGTCGTCGATCAGGGGGATCCCGCCGGCGAAGCCAGCGGCCGCAATGGCGGCAACTTCGAGCTCATCCCGGAGAATTCAATCGGCGTCTATGAAGGATTGGCACGCGAACGGCTCGCGTTTTTGCGTCGTCGTTATGCTAGGCTACCCGTCGAGGTCGTCCAGGCGGAAAGCGAACGGCAGGCATCGCTGGTGCTTGGCTTGTCGCTCCGGAATCGTGACCTGCTCAAGCAAATCATCCTGCGCGAGCGCATCGAGTGTGATTTCGCGCCGCGCGGCTGGCTTCATCTCGCCAGCACCGAAGAGGAGGAACAGGGCATCTGCGACGAGGTGATGCTCGCGGCCCAGCACGGTCAACGGATCGAGCTCTGGTCGCGGCGCAAGATTCGGCGGGAGCTTGGCTTCGAGAACGAGTACCTCGGCCGATTCATTCCCGGCGACGGCACATATCATCCGTTCAAGTATGTCTGCGGGTTGCTGCGTGCCGCGCTCCGACCCGGTGTCGAGCTGTACACGCGGTGTCGTGTGCGTCGAGTGATGTCGCCGGCGGCTGACCGGCACGAGGTCATCACGGAACGAGGAACCATCATCGCGCGATACGTCGTCGTCGCGACGAACGCGTTCACCAGCCATCTCTTTCCCGAGCTGAGCGCGATTCGCCCACATCAGAGTCAGGTGCAAGTCACGGAGCTGGCGCCGGACCGCGCGCGGGGACGCGTGGTGACGTGTGAGCACGGGCCAGCGTTCTTCAATCAACCACGGACCGGAGCACGCAATGGATTCGCGCCATTGCTGCTGGGTGGGGGTGCCGATCGGCCGATGACGAGTCCGTCGTCGCGGCGCCGATCGTCGCGCGTGCACAACGAATTGCTCGGCATCCGGGATCGCTACTATCCGGAGCTGCAGGGACGGCCGCCCTCGGCGGAGTGGGTCGGACCAATGGCGTTTACGCCCGACCAACTACCGGCGATCGGCTTCCTCCGACCCGGCGTGATCGTTGCCGCCGGATACAACGGCTACGGCGGAAGCTACACGACGGCGGCGGGACTCGCCGTGGCGCAGATGGCAGTGACGGGCAGTGCTCCGGATTGGGTGCCCGCGGACGTCTTCTCGCCGCATCGCCTAACGACGAGCGAACCAGTGTTCATGACCGAACGCGACGGACTGTGGCGCATCGCGGCGTCACTCTGCCGGCAGCTCAAGGCGGTGAGCCGCCAGATTTCCGAAGCGTTGACGCTGCGCGGCGCGGAGACGGCTTCGGCGGTCCCTCGACAGATGGCGCCGCGCGTCTCGCGCATGGTGCGCGTAGTCGGTACGGAAAGCACGGCGGCCGAGTCCATCGCGCCTGAGCTTCTCGTGGCATTTCCGGCGTTCAGGAGTCTCACCGTCGATGAAGTGAGTGAGCTGCTCCGATCGATGCAGCGCTGGGACCTCGGGAGCGGGACGCTTCTCTTCAAGGAAGGCGATGAAGGACACACGTGCTTTGTCGTCGTGCGCGGAGTGGTCGACCTCAGCGTGAAGGTCCGCGGCCAGCCGCAACTCCTTGCGCAGCTCGGGCCGGGAAGCATTTTCGGCCAGTCGAGTCTCATCGATTCCGAACCGCGTTCGGCGAGCTGTTCCGTCCGCCGCGACGCCGTTCTCGCCGAGATCGACTCCGTATCGTGTGAGCGTTTACTGAACAATCGCAGCGCGCTGGCGCTGAAGCTGCTGGGCGCTTTGAATCAGGGGCTCGTCGCGGCGTTGCGCAGCGCCGATCGCCAGTTGATGCGACTCAACGCGGATCGCGACGGCCCATGGGAGCCGGGTGCCGGTGAGGCCGACTTCGCGCCCGAACCGCTCGTCGGCGGAGCGCCGGCGGACGACTAGCGTTCGCCGCCGGCCGCGCTGGCGATCGTCGACGCGCGATCGACGAGGAGATCGAACTTCACAACAATTCGATTCTCCGTACGCAGCACACCGAAGAGCACCTTCGGCGGCGTGATGCCGTAATCGGTCATAAGGATCGGGAGCGCTCCTTGGGCGCGCAACGATCCATCGCGCTGCTCCTGTACCTCGACTGGAACGCGCACGAGGCGCTCGCGTCCGGCAACGCGCAGCGTGCCCTGCATAACGAGTGAATGTTCCGGGTCACCCGGCTCGCGCGTGACAATGTCGAACTTGCCAACGATCTGGCGGCAGTCCGGCTCGTCGTCGGCGCGGAGCGCTTTGTACATGATATTGTCCATCTGGCTGCGGCCGCAGGTCAGCGCGTACGCCGGCACGCGGACCTGAACGCCGCGCACGCGCTCAATTGAAGTCGCGCCGCCGTGCGCGTCGGCGTCGAGGTCAATCGAGGCATCGAGCGACGTGGCATCGCAGCGCCAGTCGCGCACGTTCGAGCTGCCCTCGAGCCATAATCGGCTATCGGGGCGCACGCTGAGTCGCAGCGGCATTGCACCGAGGCTTGATTCCTTGAAGGATTGTGCGCGAAGAACGGAGCCGCTGATCGCTACGAATATGAGGCTCGTGAGGACGATTCGCTTCATGCTACCTTCTCGGGCGCTGGCGTCAACAACGTCGGGTCTCCTGCGGGCGCCTTTGCCCTGCTCGTCTGAGTGTCGGTTCGCGGCGTGAATCTTTACAGCGATATAAGGCAATGCGAGTGCCGCGGAGCGTCGCCATTCATCGTGACCACTACAATTGGACGATTTGACAACGGCGACGTATCCGCGCTGTCACCTCCTGGTCGTGATATTCGTCACATGAGATGCATCTCGCTCGTGATGCGGGCGAATCGTGCTTTAACGTTCGATCGCGTAAGGCGTCCTCCATGGGCGCGCCGCATGTCCGTCCTCCCCGGCGCGTTCTCTCTCGCGGAGAGGACGGACGACCGTCGTCAGTGCAGGAGGATTGCTTATGAGAAGCGTCTCGTCAGCTTTGGTGACCTTGGCACTCGTTATGCTCGCCGGTGCGAGTGCCACCGCGCAAACCCCAACGCAGGCCGGGATACCGGCGGTGCGGCCCGACTCGGCACACAGACGCGACGTGCGCCATGACAGACGTGACGTGCGCGGCGATCGCCGCGACATTCGTCAGGATCGGCGCGACGTCGGGCAGGACAGGGGCGACACCCGTCACGATGCGCGGGATCTGTCCAAGGACCGCCGCGATATCCGGCAGGACCGCCGCGAGCTTCGTGAAGCGAAGCGAGAGGGTGATGCCGCGGAGGTCAAGAAGGACTCGCGCGATCTGCGGCAGGATCGCCGAGATGTCAAGCACGACGACACCGATCTGCATCATGACCGCTCGGATGTGCGGCAGGATCGGCGCGATGTGCGGCACGATCGGCGTGATGTGCGCCAGGATCGGCGTGACATCCGCAAGGACAAGAAGGAAAAGCCGTAAGACAGGATGCCGCAAGGAAACAACGAGAGCCCACGCGATGATGCGTGGGCTCTCAGTGTTTATGCTCTACTCAACCCTTCAGGATGCCGCCGCTACCGTTTCCTCAGCGGCCAGTGCCGGCTCGACGGGCATCGGCTCTCGCGGCTCGACGGCAGTTTTTACCCAGGATCGCAGTACCTCGGCGACGCTCCACGCTTGCGCGACGCAGCCACGCGGCATGTAGGGTGGCGCCGCGTCGAAGATCTCGCCGATCGTCCCGAGTCCGAAGTAATCGAGCGCCGCAATGCATCCATCGAGGAAATGGCGTGCACCCGGCGCGTCGTCGGGATGCACCTTGAGCCACGCATCGATCCAAGGTCCAATCAGCCACGCCCACACCGTGCCTTGATGGTACGCGGCGTCACGCGCGCGCAGATCGCCAAAGTAACGCTCCTTGTAATCAGGATCGCCCGGCGCGAGCGAACGCAGGCCGACGGGCGTCAGCAAGCGCTTGTGCACGACGTCGAGCACCGCTTCCCATCGCGATCGATCCAGAATCGGATGGTCAAGTGAAATGGCGAAGATCTGATTCGGCCGACAATGCCGCGAATCCCCGTTCTCCCCGTCGACGACGTCGTAGAGATATCCAAGGTCGTCGCTCCAGAAACGCTTGTTGAACGACACACGCGCGCGCTCGGCGGCATCCGCGACCTTCGTCGCGAAGCTGTCGTGCTCGCGCTCTTCATCGAGCCATTGCGCGAGCAAGCGAAGTGCGTTGTACCAGAGGGCGTTGATCTCGACCGCTTTCCCGCGACGCGGCGTCACGACCCAGTCGTCGACTTTCGCATCCATCCAGGTCAGCTGATAGCCCTCCGCACCCTGCAAGAGCAGTCCGTCCGCGGGATCGACACGAATGCCGAACTTGGTTCCGCGCAGGTGATGCTCGATGATCGATTGCAGCGTCGGCAGTGCCCTAACGAGAGTGCGACGGTCGTCGGTCACGTCAACGTAGCGGTGCAAGGCATGGAAGAACCAGAGCGTTGCGTCGGCGGTGTGGTACAGTCCTTCGTTGCTCCCGTCAGGGAACATGTTCGGGATCAAGCCGTCGCGAACATACTGCTCGAACGTGCGGAGGATGAATCCCGCCTCGCGGTGACGTCCCGTCACCAGTGTCAGCCCCTCGAGGCTGATCATCGTATCGCGCCCCCAGTCGGTGAACCAGTGATAGCCTGCGACCACCGAGCGGATCTCGTCGCCCGTCGCCGCCGCGCGCGTGCTGTCGACGAGGCGGTACGCCGGCGTGAAGATGAACTGATCGGCAGCGAGCACGAGTTCCGCCGCGACTTCGTCCGCGGTCTCGGGATGCGTCGCGATCGCCGCGTCGAGCAGGCGACGCCGCCGCTCCTCCTCGCACGCGAGCGCCTCGGTCGGCGGCAGCGCCGACATCACCAGCTCAGTTTCCGCCGATGCAACGAGCGTCACTGGTTCGTTAGGCACGAGCTCGATCTCGAAGTGCCCCGGAGCCCACAAGGTTCCGCGGAACTCGTACCCGCGCTCCTCCTCGACCGGGTACAGGAATTCGCTCGTCACACGTTCTTCATGAACGAACGATGCCGTCGCGCCATCGATCCGCATGCGCAATGGCGGAAAAGCCGTATCGCCGGAATCGAACACGTAATAGCCAGCGGACTGCGACAACGCATAGCGCGTCTTGATCGGCAGGTTGACCGGCGCCTCGTATGACCGAAAGTGCAGCGCCGGATGGAGCTCGAGTTGGACCGGACCCTCCCATTTCGTTAGGCAATAGCGGATGTAAATCGTGTTTTGCTTGTGTGGCATCACGATCCGCTTCTCGATGCGTGCGCCGGCCCACTCATACTCCCAGATCGGGAGCCCCGCCTCGAGTCGGAATTCGGCGAGCCGGCGTGCCACATCACGATCAAGACGGCCAGCCACTCGCTCCTCTCCGCCCAGTGGCGTCGGCGTCCCGCCGGCGACACATGCTCGCTCGCTCAAATGGTTGAGCATCACAAGGCGGCCGATGGGATTCGGCAGCGCGGCAACGAGCAATCCGTGGTAACGGCGCGTGTTGACGCCGGCGACGGTGCCCGACGCATAGCCACTCAGACCATTCGTGACGAGCCATTCGGAATCGAGAAGCGTCTTCCCACCGTCGTCCTCTTCGCGCGGCACAACCAAGGGCCGCGCGATCCTATCCAGCAGTCGTCTCATATCTGGCTTTCCACTGTGTACGGGCTTCTTTCTCGGATGTCGGCAGACACGGTGCTGGCGGTGCTCCGGCTTTTGCCACCGCCGCGAGCAGGACGGTAGACTCCGGCGGAAGTACCCAGCCGCAATTATCGCTGTCGAGCGCTGGTGTACCGCAACCCCCGTACACGGGATCCTCCGAAGACCACAACACCCGCCACACCATTCCACGAGGTGGCGCCACGAGCGGATCGGCGAGCGGCTCAGGCTGCAAACGCTGGCCCATGTTGACGACAAGGAGTCGATCGAGCTCCCGCCGCTCGCCGAAGTAGCGCAGGACGAAGGCTCGCTCACCGACCACCGCACCGTCGATGGCGCGCGACAGCACTCCGCCGTCGCGGTTTTCCGGATCCTTCACGGCCTGACCGCGGAGCGTCTCGTCCATGCGCCGCAGTCGGATGAGATCCCGCACGAGGGCGAGATGACACGCGCGACCGCCCTCCGCTCGCTCCGACCAGTCCAGCTTGCACTGCACGAAGGTCTCCTCGCTCGAGGGATCCGTGAGTCGCGAGGTGACCTCCGGTGTCGCGACGTGCGCGAATTGACCGAGGAACTCGGCGCGACCTTGCCGCACGAGCGTGGCCAGGCTGGGATTGTGATCGGCGAAATAGAGAAACGGCGCCGATGCGAGAAACTCCTGACCCTGAAAGAGCATCGGTGTCTGAGGGAGCAACAGCAAAAGCGCCACCATCGCGCGATAACGACTGGGCGACGTCAATCGATGCACGCGAATGCCGAACGCCGAATTCGCGACCTGATCGTGATTCTGTATGAAGTTGATAAACTGCGACGGCGCGACGTCGAACGCGGGCGTGCCGCGACGTGCGCGCTGCCAGCGATACCACTCACCTTGATAAAGAAATCCGTACTTCGCCGTGGAGACGAACTCCTGCGCGGTGCCGCGATAACCGCTGTAGTACGCTTCGTCTCGCCCGGTGAGAGCCACCGTCGCGGCGTGATGAAAGTCGTCGTTCCAGAGCGCATCGAGCCCATAGCCGTCCTGCGCGCGCCGGCGAAAGAGCATCGCATCCTGCGGCTCGTTCTCGGCGACCACGATCGTCCTCCTGCCACGCGCACTCTCGCGCACGCACTCACTGATGACCGCGACGATATGCGGCGTCGACGTGTCGAAGATTTGTTGTGTAGCGTCGAGCCGCAGCCCATCGAAGTGGAATTCGTCGATCCAGTACGCCGCGTTCATCACGAACAGCTCGCGCACCGCCGCTGACTCGTCGCCGTCGAAATTCAACGCCTCGCCCCACTCAGTGTTGCCCTTGAAGTAGTGTTTACTAAACTCTTTCAGGTAATTACCGTCCGGACCGAGGTGGTTGTAAACCACGTCGAGAATGACGCCCAGACCATGCGCGTGCGCTGCGTCGACGAACGCCCGGAGATCGTCCGGAGCACCGTACAGGTGCGACGGTGCGAAGAGCGACACGCCGTCGTATCCCCAGCCGAAGCGACCGGGGAACTCCGCCACGGGCATCATCTCGATGATGCTGACGCCGATGTCGACCAGCTCCGCCAGATGCGCTGCCGCCGCGGCATACGTGCCTTCTCGCGTGAAGGTCCCCACGTGAAGCTCGTAGATGACCGCGCCGGGAAGCATCGGCCCGCGCCACCCGCCATCACTCCACGCAAAGCGCCGCGCATCGACGACTTGCGAGGGGCCGTGAGGGCCAGCGGGTTGAAAGCGCGAGATCGGATCGGGAAAGTCGCCGCTGCCCTCCAATCGAAACTTGTAAAGCGTGCCTGCGGCTGCGCTCGATAGAGACCCAGAGAAGTAGCCGTTGCCTTCACCTTCGAGCTCCGACACCACGATCGTGTCGCCAGACCGGTTCAACTCCACAAATGAGACTGCGGAGCGCTGCGGCGCCCACACTCGAACGTGAACGCTCTCATCGGGTGCGATCTCAACTCCGATGGGATAGTGTCGCCACCCTGGGAGCTCTGCCGCGACCGTTGTATTCGGATCTGCCATAACAATGGCAATCCGGGCAGGATCGGTACCACGGCTCAGCCATGGTTGAGAGCTGGTCGGACACGTGCAACACAAGGCGAAATTTCATGTTAAGTTGATGTGATCTTTCTCACACTGCACGTGACTCGCTTCACAGCGCGGGCGTCTCTCCATTGCGGGGACGACGTAGGCTAAGCCGTCCGCTCTTTCGCTCCCCACCGATCCGCCATATCTCTTGGGGACCGCGACATATGCCTCAACAGACTCCTTCGACCTCCTCTGCGCCAACCATTCTTCAGCCTCCCGATCAGAAAAACTCGGGGGCGAGCTTGGACGTTGAGCGGGCTGATCAGTTAGAGGCCCTGCGTCAGGCGGTAGGGAGTGCCTTCGCGGTGATCGCTTTGCTCGGAAGCGATCTCGACGAACAAAGTGAATGGGGCAGTGCCGCGTTTCTCGCTTGCGAGGAGGCCACGGGCTCCCTCGTCGTCGTCGCTCTAAACGAACGTCTCGGGCCGGGCATAGGCTACGATGTAACGCTTTGGCGATCCCTTGAGGAATCGCTACCAGGTCCGACAAGTTGGTGCACGCAGTGCGGTGCCGAAGTGCAAGGATGGACCCGATACTGTTCATGTGGTGCGGACCTCTCGGGTATCGCGCCGGGTACGGAGGACGCGCGGCAGGAATTGTTGGAGCAGGTCCGCCAGTCTGTCGCGGGCGAATTCGAGTTACTCGGCAGTTTGCCATATGCAGGTGGTGGTGGACCGGCATACTTTGCGCGACGAACCGAAGGTCACGCTGTCGTGGCCCTTCGTATGCACGGGGACGGCACGTTCGATGACGGCACTCAACGCATCTCTCTTTCGCTTTCTGAGCCACTGGGTGAGATGAGTGATAGCGCGTCTTCGGTAGTGGGCCGGTCGCCGCACTCAGGGCCCGTTCGGTTCACCCCAGTAGACTCGATCAGTGTCGTGAGCGACGAAACAGCAGCACGCGCGGTGAGCGGAAAAAACAGTCGTGCCGCCGGTGCACAAACCGGCGACACAACGCTTGGCGTGAGTGTCATTGGCTCGGGCGGCCTTGCGCGACAGCCGACTCCCGGTGAGGGAGAGGCGGTCGCCATCGCGAAGGTTTGCCCGCAATGCGGCGTCGAGTACGACACGGCCTCGCGCTTCTGCCCAAACGACGGGACTCCGCTCCGACCCAAGGGATCGGCAGATCCGTTCGTGGGCCGCGTTCTCGCCGAGCGCTACCACATGCTCAAGCGGCTTGGCGAAGGTGGTATGGGCACGGTGTATCTCGCCGAGCACGTCAAGATGAACCGCCAGTGCGCGGTGAAGGTCATGAATGGGGCGTTGCTCAGCGATTCCGATTCCGCGCAGCGATTCGCGCGCGAGGCATCGAATGCAGCGCGGATCATCCATCCAAACGTCGCGGCGGTGTTCGACTATGGGGAGACCGACGGCGTCGTCTATCTCGTCATGGAGTATGTCGAAGGTGTGTCTCTCACGAGGCTGCTCGAGCGGGAGACGACACTGCAACCTGCCCGGGCCGTCGACATCGCGCACCAGGTTGCCGAGGCATTGGTGGCAGCGCACGAGCTGGGCATCGTGCACCGGGACCTCAAGCCGGACAATATCATCGTCGCGCCGGGCAAGAATGGGCGCGATATCGCGAAGGTCGTCGATTTCGGCATCGCAAAAGCGGTGGAGGAAGGGCCGACGGAATCACTGACGCGCACTGGCCTCGTGATCGGCACGCCGGAGTACATGAGCCCCGAGCAGTTGCTGGGCGATCCGGTAGACGCTCGAAGCGACATCTACAGCCTCGGCTGCATTTTCTATCAAATGCTCACGGGCCGCCGCTCGTTCGACGAGCCGACTCGCGAGCAAATGATCAAGCGGCGCCTCACTGAGCGAGCTCCGCATGCGCGCGATCTCGTGCCCGAGTTGCCAAAGACGCTCGATCTCATCGTGGCGAGAATGCTCGCGCGAGCACCGCAGGATCGATACGCCACGGTGGCCGAAGTACGCGATCTGCTCATTCCTGCGATCGCGCTCGAGGGTGGCTTCGACGATCCGAGTTGGCGTCCGGCGACGACGCGCAGCAATCCGACGGTGTTCATCCAGGCCGCCGAGCAGCCGACGCAGGAGATGACGCCGTATCCGGGCGTCGCGGCGCAGCGACCGCTCTGGCGAGGTCGCCGCGCCGTGGGCGTGGCCGCGATTGCCGTCGTGGCCGTCGGTATCACGGCGACCATGGTCACGCGCAGCATGCTGAATGCGCGCGAACGTGAGCAACAAGCGCGGATGCTGGAGCAGGCAGCGGCAAACAAGCCCGCGGTACCGGCTGTCGTGTTTACGGCGCCGCCGCCGACGGTGGCGCAGTTGCCGACCAGGACCGCTACCGCAGCCGCGATGAGGACAGCCGATACTGGATTGCCAGCCAGCAAGGCAGCGAGCAGCGGCGTGTCGTCGGAGCTCCAGCAGCCGATCGATTCGCTCAAGGCCGCGATCGAGTCACGGCTTCCGTCGAAGATGGCAGAGGTCTATCGCAATTACGATCAGGACGATCAGACGAAGAAGTACTTCAGGGTGATCATGGACAAGGCCGACTCAGTCCACGTGAAGTCGATTGTGTTTCAGAATTCCAACGTGACGAGGAACGCGGCCCAGGTGAATTACCGGATGATCATCAACGTCATCGCGAACCAGTCGAAGATGCCCACGGAAGTTCCGTCGAGCTGGCGCGCGGATCTGGTACGCGATGGACCGAAGCAACCGTGGCGAATAAAGCAGCTCACGCGCCACGTCGTGATGTAGAGAGCGGCAGCCGCTCGTCAGTTGCGCTTGCCCAATCGAACGTTCAGTTGGGTACTCACGGAATCGAGTAGCGCACCGTCGTAACCCACCTCCCACTCTTCGCCGCGCAGCCAATTCGCCTCCGCGTGCACTGTGAGTTGCTTCCAGATAGTGTCGCCGAGGAAGCGCAGGATGATGCGCGTGCGATAGCGAAGTTCGGGCACACTATCGCGCACGAGCGTCGATTGCCAGCGCGTCATCAGGAAACCCGCGTTCGGATCGCTGACGTCGACGGTGTACTTCTGCGTCAGGTAATCAGTCGCCATCCGAAAGGCTGCTTGCTTCGTGATCCCGTCGCGCACGCCGACCACTCGCATTGTTTTCGCGTCAGAAGTCGAGCGAACGAAGCTCGTCGGCGCGCCGTCACGCGATGTGAAGAGCGGCGCCGGCTCCGGCTCTGCTTTCGTCGCGGTCGCGGTCGGTGCAGGCGCCGTTTTCGGCACACGATGGAATGACGAGCACGCGCCAACGCTCAGCGCCACCAAAGCAAGGCGTGAGAGCGAATTGCGCAGATCGGTATACCGGTCTGGAACTATGCTGCGATTGAACATGACCCTGCTTTCGACGACGACACGCATGCGGAGCTTCACCGGCGAACGAAGAGCGTCATCCGGCAAGAGACGAAATAGTGACGCAATACGAAGCACAAAGTAAGCGCGCGAACGCTCTTGCTCACTGTGTCAAATCAGGTGCCAGCTCCGAGAAACTCGGTCAAGGTCACTGCACGCACTGGCCGTGCGGATCGGGTTTTCGTTTGTCGACGACGAGCCGATGATCGAGATTCGCCGCACGCACAGCGACATCGCGCACGAGCGTCGCTACGCGCGCGAGCTGGTCGTAATCGATGTACTCCGCCTCGTCGGTCACCTGGTGATAGTCGCGATGACCACCGGTAGAGAAGAAGACGATCGGTATGCCGTAGCGCGCATACTCGTAGTGATCGCTGCGGCAGTAGTACTGCTGCGGATGTCCGTTCGCGTCGTACTGATAGTCGAGGTGGAATGCCGTCGGCTCCGTCTTCGCGACGCTCTCGACAAGATCTCCGAGCTCCGTCGAGAGGCGACGCGAGCCAATGAGCTGGAGGTACCCGGGTCCACCCCCTTTCACGTCGTCGGCGCGACCGCGCCCGATCATGTCCATATTGAGCTCGGTCACGATCGAATCGCGCGGCACCGTTGGATGATCGGTGAAGTATTCCGATCCCCAGAGACCTTCTTCTTCCCCTGCGTGCCAGATGAAGAGGATCGATCGCTTCGGCTTCACGCTCGCATTCACCAGTGACTCGGCAATCTCGAGGAGCGCGACGGACCCGGAGCCGTCGTCGTCTGCGCCGTTGTAGATCGAGTCGCGGCGCGATGAATGGATACGGCGCAAGCTGTCCAGAATCGTGCGAATCCGCGTCGTCTCGTCGGCCTTGGGCGCACGCTCCGGATCGTCGGCACCGCCTGGACGAATGACAGTATTGAACGCGCGCAGCGAATCGTGGTCGACAGGGTTGTGATCGAGGCCTATGTGATCGTTATGCGCGCCGATTGCGACATACTCGCCCTTGAGCGTGCGATCCGATCCTGGCAGGATGGCGACGACGTTGCGCGCCGGAGCGTGCGTATCGCTAAAACGCACGGATCCGCTGACGGTTTTCCCTGACAGTTTTCCCGGTGCCGTCCCTCGGATCGGCCCAGCGAGGAGCGATTCGGCCATCGCACGCGTGAGGTACATGAAGGCGGGCAACTCGGGTACTCGCGGCTCCGGTGTCTGGAGGTCGACCGATGGTTCGGAGAGCGCCTGACGTGCCTCCGGTTCCATCGCGTCGAGAGAGGCGATGGCGATGCCCGCCGCGTCGAGGTAGTAGCGCGTGAGCTGTGGTCGATTCGCTTGCCACTGCGGCTGGCCATCCGGTCCGTTGGGCACAGCGATGACGACGAACTTTCTCGCAGCAGCCGCGGGAGAGATCCGAGTCGCCGTGTCGGCCCAAAACCCACCGAAGACCACCGGTGCCTCGTTGAGCGCACGGACGTTCGGCCCGTTGTCGCGCGGCAGATAATCGATCCATGGCTTGAAGGTTGTGCCGCCGGCGGCGAGCGTCTGATCACCGGCAAGCGTGCGCTCGAAGACAGGAAGATTCTGGAAGAATCCGCCGCTATCGCCCGCCGGGACGAGTCCCAGCCGACGTACCTCGCGCTCGATGTAGGCAGTGGCGCGCTGATGTCCTTCGGTCCCAACGCGACGACCCTGCATCGAATCATCGGAGAAGATGTACAGACGCGTCATGAGATCCGACGGCGTGATGTCAGCGGCCGTCGGTTGTGGAGCGTGCTTGAGCGGCAGTTCGCGCGTCGGTGCGCTCTGCGAGGACACGACACGCGGCGCGCTGAAAACGCCAGCGACCGCGATCACCACAGCGTAAGCGATTCGGGGACAAAGCAAAACCATGTGTTACTCCACGGGCCAGTACAGAATCATGGAAAGTACATGTGCATTCGCCCGGGCAAACGTGAGTGCGCGTTCTGTCTTACGAAAGCCTTACCGAGAGTTCTGCCCGTCATTGCGCGACTGGGCATGCGGGCTAGTTTTCGCCCCGGCGCCGGATCGGCGCTCCACGCCTCGTTTCACCCGCCCGCATGCGAATCAGCGTTCCAACTGAAACCGCCACTCGCGAACAGCGAGTGGCGCTGCCGCCGGATAGCGCGGGCCGCTTGGTGAAGTCGGGTCTCGAGGTAGTGGTGCAGAAGGGCGCAGGCCAACACGCTGGGTTTCGCGACGAGGCGTACACCGCAGTTGGCGCGCAAATCATCCCGGACGCGCGATCGGCGCTGACAAACGCGCAGGTGATCGTGAAGGTGCAGCCGCCGACCCTCGACGAGATCGGCCAGATCAGCGAGGGGACGGCGGTCATTTCACTCATGCGCCCCGGCAAGCACCAAGAGGTCGCTACAGCCCTCGCGAAGCGAAGTGTCGATTCGTTGGCGCTCGAGCTGGTTCCGCGTATCACGCGTGCGCAGTCGATGGATGTCCTGTCGTCGCAGAGCACCGTGGCCGGATACAAAGCCGTGCTCCTGGGAGCCGCGGAGTTGGGAAAGTTCCTGCCGATGTTGACGACGGCAGCCGGCAACATCTCGCCAGCTCGCGTGTTCGTGATCGGCGCGGGCGTTTCCGGGTTGCAAGCGATCGCGACGGCGCGCCGTCTCGGTGGGGTCGTTTCCGCATTCGACGTGAGACCGGCCGCGCGAGAGCAGGTGCAGAGCCTTGGCGCGACGTTCGTCGCTACGGAGTTGGTGAGCTCGTCAGCAGAGACAGCGGGCGGTTATGCGCGCGCGCAGACGAACGAGGAGCAGCAGCGTACCCTCGCCGCGATCGCGGGACACATCAAAGACGTCGATCTCGTGATTACGACGGCACAGATTCCCGGCCGGCCGGCGCCAACGCTGATCACGAGCGACATGGTGAAGACGATGCGCGCGGGAGCGGTGATTGTAGATCTCGCCGTCGAGTCGGGTGGCAATTGCGAGTTGTCGAAGCCGGGGGAAACGGTGCACGCGAACGACGTGGCGATCATGGGACCGGTGAATTTGCCGAGCAGTGTTCCTTTTCACGCAAGTCAGATGTTCGGTCGCAACATTCTGTCGCTACTGCAGCATCTGGTGAAGGATGGCGCGCTCGTGCTCGATCCGTCGGACGAAATCACCGGCGCGATGCTGCTTGTCCATCAGGGCAAAGTGCTCAAGTAAGGCTTCTCTCAACCGACCAGACGATGCTCCTTCTCGAGCTCTATGTGTTCGTTCTCGCGGCCTTCACGGGATACATGGTGATCTCGAAAGTGCCGTCGCTGCTTCACACGCCGCTGATGGCGGCGACGAATGCGATTTCCGGTATCTCGCTCGTGGGATCGTTGATCGCCGCGGGGTCCGCACAGAGCCGCGTCGCGACGATTCTCGGATTCATCGCGGTGGTGGCCGCGACGTCGAACATCGTCGGTGGCTTTCTGATCACCGACCGAATGTTGCGGATGTTCAGGCGCGACACCGGTGGGATGAAGCGCGAAGCCGCCTCCGCGGCGCCGCCAGCACCGCGCTGACCGACCGATACCCAGCCGGCGCAATGCGCGACTACTTCATTCAAGGCTCGTACCTAACGGCATCGGTCCTGTTCATACTCGGGCTCCGCAGCCTAACGCGTCCCGATCGAGCAAGACATGGCATGCTGCTCGCCGCCGCGGGAATGCTCTTCGCCGTCATCGGCACTCTCGTGAGCCACCAGATCGTGGACTACCGTTGGATCGCGGGCGGGCTCCTCCTCGGCGTCGTGATCGGATATCCCCTCGGCATGTGGGTGCCGATGACGGCGATGCCTCAGCGGATCGCGCTTTCGCTGACGTTCAGCGCACTCGCGGCGGCGCTGGTGGGCATCGCCGAGTACAACACTCGCATAACGAACAGTGAAGGGATACCGCGACCGATCATGGCCGCGCTAGGAATCGAGGTGCTGTTAGGCATGGTCACCGTCGGCGGAACGCTCATCGCCGCTGGCAAGTTGCAGGAGCTGATCACCTCGCGGCCGCTGACGTATCGCGGCCAGAATCTCGTGAATGCGCTGGTTTTTCTCGCGATGCTGACGCTATTCGGCATGCTCGTCGTACATCCCGAGCGGCAGGCGCTATTCTACGCGCTGATCGCGCTCGCGTTCGTGTTCGGGATCCTCCTCGTGATGCCGATCGGCGGCGCTGATATGCCAGTGGTTGTCGCCTTGCTGAACTCGTATTCGGGGTTGGCGTCGTGCGCGACGGGTTTCGCGATCGGCAACGTGATCCTGATCATCAGCGGCTCGCTCGACGGATCGTCGGGATTCATCCTGTCTGTCCTGATGAGCAAGGCGATGAATCGCTCGTTCACGAACGTGCTGTTCGGCGCTTTTGGCTCGCAGGTGACGGCGGGAGGCAAGACTACGGAAGGGTTGAGCGCTCGCTCAACGAGCGTCGACGACGCAGCCGTGCAGCTGGCGTACGCGCAGCTCGTGATCGTGATCCCAGGCTATGGCATGGCGGTGGCCCAGGCGCAGCATCAGGTGCGCGAGTTGGCGGAGCTGATCGAGGCGCGTGGCGGCGAGGTGAAGTTCGCGGTCCATCCCGTGGCTGGCCGCATGCCCGGGCATATGAACGTTCTGTTGGCAGAGGCGAACGTGCCGTACGACAAGCTGTATGACATGGATGAGATAAACGGGGAGTTTGATCGTGCCGATGTTGCGCTCGTGATCGGCGCAAACGACGTCGTGAATCCGGCAGCGCGCACGGACAAGGCCTCTCCGATTTACGGCATGCCCATTCTCAACGCCGATCACGCAAAGAGCATCATCGTTCTGAAGCGCAGCATGGCCGCCGGTTTTGCTGGAATCGAGAACGAGCTGTTTTACAACCCGAAGACCTTGATGCTGTTCGGCGATGCCAAGAAGTCGCTCACAGGACTGGTGAGCGAGGTGAAGAACGTGTGATTCATAATTGGAGATTGGTGGTTCGGATTTCACCAGCTACCAGGCACCAATCACCACTTTGACCGCAAGCCTCGGATAGCCTGTCCGCGCAAGAACCCTAGCTTGCGCTCCAGTCCTTTCCGGAGCATCCATGATGTTGACCATGCCTACGACGTTTCGCGCCGAGCCGGCGACTCCTGTCCTCGATGGTGATGAGGCGTGGCGCGCAATACAACGGCGCGATCCGCGGTTTGACGGCCGGTTCGTGTACGCGGTGCGATCCACGCGCATTTACTGCCGTCCGTCGTGTCCGTCGCGCAAACCGGCGCGAGCGCGCGTCACATTTTACAGCGCGCCATCCGCGGCCGAAGAGGCGGGCTATCGCGCGTGCCGGCGGTGTCATCCTCGTGAGGCACGGCTCGGCCCGGCGGCAATCGCAGTGGAACGAGCGCGGCTGTACATCGAAGAGCATCCGGATCAGCTCATCACTCTGGCGTCCCTGGCAGAGAACGTGGGTCTCAGCCCGTTTCATCTCCAGCGTATGTTCAAGCGGTTGCTCGGGGTTTCGCCACGCGAGTACCAGGACGGCCTGCGAGTGTCGCGTTTCAAGTCGCGGCTTCGCGCGGGCGACACGGTAAGTCGCGCGACCTACGAAGCGGGGTTCGGCTCGAGCAGCCGAGTCTACGAGCGGAGTGACAGAACGCTCGGTATGACCCCGGCTGCCTATCGACGCGGCGGCGCGGGCATGCACATCACGTACACGATCGTCGACTCACCGTTCGGCGGGCTACTCGTTGCCGCGACGGAACGCGGAGTCTGCGCAGTGGCGCTCGGTGATGGCGACGAAGCGCTCGTCCGGAAGCTGCGAGCCGATTTCCCACGCGCCGAGATCGAGCGCGGGGACGATGTTCATCGCGATTGGGTCGCGGAGATCGTAGCCAACATCGGCGGCGGGAATCTCGGGTTGAATGTGCCGCTCGACGTGCAAGGGACCGCATTTCAACAGCAAGTGTGGGCGCTGCTGCGAAAGATTCCACCTGGCCGAACGCGGTCGTACAGCGAGATCGCCGCGGACCTGGGGAATCCCCGAGCGACACGCGCCGTCGCCCAGGCCTGCGCGAGCAATCGAATCGCGGTCGTTATTCCATGCCATCGCGTGGTTCGCAACGACGGTGAACTCGGTGGATACAAGTGGGGTGTCGAACGCAAGAAGACGTTGCTCGAACGTGAGCGCCGTCAGGCGCGTTGACGGTGCGCAACGGCGGCATGAGTGACGATCCAAGCCATCGGACGATCCAAACCATCGATAGATGTCTGTTGTCTGAATGAACGCCAGCGGTTCGCTCGCTGGCTCGCTGCACTTCTCCGGTTTCGAGGCATTCGACGATGAAGTACCTACGGCTCGTCGCGCCACTTACTTTCGCCGCAATGGCAACGCTCGGCGCGCAGAACAACCGCGGACGCGATGACAGTGTCTTCGTCTGGGCGGCTCGCATCGGTGATGGTGGAACGCTGACGGTGAAGAACATCGTCGGTGGAATCACAGTCACCGAGTCGAGCGGTGATCGTGTCGAGGTCCACGCCGAAAAGCGAATGCGCGGGCGCGGTGATCCGAGCGATATCTCGTTCGATGTGCGGGAGTCATCGTCTGGCGCGACGATCTGCACGGTGTATCGAGGTGAGAGCGCGTGCGATGACGGTAATTTCAGCAACACTCGATTTTCGGTGCGTTACACGATCGCCATGCCGGGCGGCTTGCGTCTGCGCGCGACAACGGGAAATGGTGAGGTCTCTGTCGAGCGAGCAGGTAGTGACGTGGAGTTGAGCACCGGAAATGGCGGAATTCGCATTGGCAAGACTGATGGCCGCGTGACCGCGTCTACGGGCAACGGTGACCTCCAGGTCGAGAGCGCGCGCGGACCTGTGCGTGCGTCCACCGGCAACGGCCGCATTTTCGTCTCGACGTCCGCTGGTCCGGTGTCGGCGACAACCGGAAACGGGGACATCGATGTTCGGATGGGAACGCTCACCAGTGCCGGGGACATGAACTTCACGAGTGGCACCGGTGCGGTGCGCGTCACGCTCCCGCCGGATTTCAACGGCGATGTCGATGCGAGCACGGGCAACGGCGACCTACGCACTGATTTCGCCATCAAATTGATCGGCCGTCTCGATCCGCAACACATGCGAGGCACGATCGGCTCTGGTGGTCGGATGATTCACCTTCAGACCGGGAATGGCAGGCTCGAGATCAGGAAGGGAAGCTGAATCTCAGATGCCCGACCGGGTACGCGCCCTATCTTTGGTAGGTGTATTCCACCTGCCTGTTCTGTAACGCGAACCTCGGGACGAACGAGGTAATCGAATCCTTTCCCATCGGGCGGCGGTTGGCGTTCGATGCGGCGAACGGGCGGCTTTGGGTGGTGTGTCGGAAGTGCGAGCGGTGGAACCTGTCGCCGCTCGAGGAGAGGTGGGAGGCGATCGAAGCGTGCGAGCGATGCTTTCGTGACACGCGGCTGAGGGTGTCGACGGACAATATCGGGCTCGCACGAGTGCGCGAAGGGCTCGAGCTGGTGCGCGTAGGACCGGCGCTGCGGCCGGAGTTCGCGGCATGGCGATATGGCGACCAATTCGGCCGGCGACGCCGACGAAGGATGGTTCGCGTCGGTCTCGGCGTGGGGATTGTCGGTGGTGCGATCGCGGGCGGGGTCGCGTTAGGCGTGAGCGCCGGCGTGGGGTTCGGCAGCGGCGGTTGGTGGATCTGGCGTGGGATCTACGCCGGCTATCGACGGATCGCGTATGGCAGCGAAGACGCCATCGTCGCGCGTATCCCGTACGAAGACAAGGCGCATGGCGAGCGAGTTGCTGCCGTGCGTCGTCGGGACCTTGTCGACGTTAGGCTAGGCAGCGCGGGAAATGGGGGGCTTCTCCTCTCACTGCCACTTCGCGGAGAGACGCTGCACCTGACGGGTGAGGAAGCGGAACGAGGCGCGGGCTACATCCTCCCGGCGATCAATTGGGCGGGCGCGGAAAAGCGCGAGGTCGAGCACGCCGTGCGACTCATCGAGGATTCGCAGAAGCCATCCTCCGAATTCGTGCACGAAGTGGCGCGCCAATCGGGGATGGGACGACGGCTTCAAGAGCTACCGAGTGCGTCGAGGCTTGCGCTGGAAATGGCGTCGCACGAGGAGAGCGAGCGTCGCGCGATGGAAGGCGAGCTCGCACTGCTCGAGACGGCATGGCGGCAAGCTGAGGAAATCGCGAAGATTGCCGACAACTTGCTCGTTCCTCCCTCGGTGGATGAGTTCCTGGAGCGAAACCGGGGAAAAGACTGATGGCATCCGGCGCGGCGCGGCCGTCGACCAATCGCTCGACCGAACACGATCCGGGCATCGCGACGGCGCGCGATCGCGCCGACGAAATCACGCGATCGGCGCCCGCGCTTGTCCACGCCGGCGAAACTGTCGTTCGCTTCGGGACGGCCAGCTGGACGGACCCGACATTGATCGCGCCTGGAGTCTTCTATCCGGATCGCGTGACGTCGGCAGAGGCGCGGCTCAGATACTACTCCAGTGTTTTCTCCGTCGTCGAGGTCGACTCGTCGTATTACGCGCTGCCGACGCGGCGCGTCGCGGAGCTCTGGGTCCACCGGACGCCGGAAGACTTCTCATTCGACGTGAAGGCGTTCGGCTGGATGACAGGTCACGCGACGGAGACCGCGCGCTTGCCACGCGTGCTCCAGGACGCGCTACCTAACGAGATCGTGGATAAGAAGCGTCTCTACGCCAAGGACGTGCCTCACGAGATTCGAGATGAGGCCTGGCGTATCTTTGCCGACGCGATCTCTCCACTCCACGAAGCGGGAAAGCTCGGCGCGGTGTTCCTTCAGTATCCGTCGTGGGTGCGACCGGCACAGCACAGCGCGGAGATGCTCGCGCGTGCGCGACGACGCTTGGGTGAGCTGCCGATTGCGGTCGAGTTCCGCCACAGCGACTGGTTGGCGCGCGCGCATCGTGCGCGCACGCTGGCGCTGCTTCGCGAGCAAGAGATGAGCTACATAATCGTCGACGAGCCGCAAGGATTTGCGTCGAGCGTACCGCCGGACCTCGCCGTCACATCGTCTCGATTGGCCGTCGTTCGACTGCACGGACGTCGAGGTGAGACGTGGGAGAAGCGCGGCACGACGGTACTCGAACGGTTTCGCTACTTGTACAACGAAGAGGAGCTCGGTGGTTGGGTGCCGAAGATCGTGGAGATCGCCGGTGAGGCCGAGCAGGTGCACGTCGTCTTCAATAATTGCTATGGCAACTATGGGACGACCAACGCGATGGAGATGGCGGGAATGGTTGCCCAGAGAGTGGTGGGTCGAGGGTAGTGTGTCGAGGGAAGTGGGTGACTCGGAAGCGCTTTACCCCCTACCCGCTGCCCTCGACCCACAGCCGTTACGCCGCCATCCGCCCACCGCTCGGAAACCAGATCGGTCTGCTGCCCTTGACCAGACCCACGCACTCGAAGCGCGCGGGTGGGAAACCATACACGCCAATCTCGAGCAAATCACCCTTGCTCACGACAATCTGGCGACCCAACTCGTCCACGGCATCGGAGAACGAATCGCTCTCAATTTCGCCGTCGCGACGAGATTCGATGTTGCTTACCGAAAAACAGAACTTGGACATGTCGATACCTCCACGGGCGACTAGCCCGTCGATGGTCATCACCGATGCGTGGACGGGCTGGAGAAACCAGCCCATCATTGACCGCTCTTACACCACCACACTCGTAACGTTGCTGGCCAGTCAAGTGTTACAGATGTCGACGATGGTTGCCAACGAGCCCGCGGTTGCGCTAGTTAGCCCCATGCGCACACTCCCACTTCCACTCCTCCTTGCAGGTACCCTCCTCGGGACGACGTGGTCCGCCCGCCCGAGCACGAGGTTCCCAATTGCACCTCGAGCAACACGAATGGCGGGCTTCGCATCACGAGTCGCGCCGCCGTCTCTCGAGGAAACGATTCGCGCGCGACTCGACTCGCTCCAGGCGCAGAGCAGTTTCTACGCGAAGCAGATCGGGGTCGCCGGGCGAGAGATCGCCATCCGCGCCGACGTGCCGATGAACACGGCGAGCGTGATCAAGATTCCGGTGATGATTCTAGCGTTTCGCGACGCGGACGCTGGTCGGCTCAATCTCGATCAGCGGTACACAATACGGCCGGAAGACCTGCGACGCGGCAGCGGGCTGTTGCAGACATTCACGCCCGGTCTTCGGCCCACGATACGCGACATCCTCACCCAGATGATTATCACGAGCGACAATACGGCGACCGACATCATGATCGCGAAAGTCGGCCGTGATCGCGTGAACCGGATGCTCGACTCGCTCGGTTATCGTCAGACTCGACTCAACGCAACGACGGGGACGTTGTTCCGCCAGGTGTGGGTGCAATCGGATCCCAAGTTCGCATCGATGACCGACCGTGAGGTGTTCACGCGCGGATTCCCGAATGACAGTGGTGCCGAGCGGAGAAATGTTGCGTTCGTCGCCGATTCGTCGAAGTGGCTCGGCCGTACGACGGCGCGTGAGATTGCGAGATTGCTCGAGCAGTTGCAGCAGGGTCAGCTGGCGAGCCAGCCGTCGACGCAACAGATGCTTCGCATTCTTCGTGAGCAGTTCTACGAGTCACGTCTGCCGCAGCGGATCCGCTTCCGCGCGGGGATCGCGCACAAGACTGGCGACTGGCCGCCCTTACTTGGCAACGACGTCGGGATCATCTATGCGCGATCCGGTCCGATCGTGGCCGCCGTATTCACGAACATGAATCGCGGCGACTTTACGGATCTCGAGGCGACAGAGGGCCGCATTGCGGAGGATGTTTTGAACGCATGGGGCAGTTCGAAGTGACGCGCACCGTCGCGTGCCGTGATGTATCGTTGGAAGCGGGATCCTCACCAGAAGCCTCTCATGAAAGCATCGATTGCGTTGGTCTTTGCCGCCGTGGCCGGAACGGCCAGTCAGTCGTTAGGTGCTCAACAGCAGCGGCCGATCACGTTTGACGATTTCGCCGCGGTGCGCGCAGTCTCTGATCCGCAGGTCTCACCCGATGGACGCTCGGTGCTGTATGCGGTGAGGACGACTGATGTCGCTGCGAACCGGCGCACGGGAAAGACCTTTGTCGTCGCAGTATCGGGCGCGGCACCACGTGTCTTCCCAGGTGACGACGTCAACGCGAGCGAGGCGCGCTGGTCGCCGGACGGTCGGCGCATCGCGTACATCGCGACGGGACAGTTGTGGGTAGCAGATAGTGCCGGCAGCAATCGCATCCAGCTCACCAATCTGAGTGGTGGCGCAACGGGACCTGTCTGGTCGCCTACCGGATCGCTCATCGCGTTCACGACGTCGGCCTATCCCGATTGCACGACGGACGCATGCAACTCGTCTCGGGACAGCGCCGCGGCGGCGAATCCGGTGAAAGCGCACATCGCCGACCAGTTGATGTTCAGGCACTGGACCGCATGGGACAACGGAACGCGCTCGCACTTGTTCGTTGTCTCACCCGACGGCTCAGGGCTACGCGATCTCACGGCCGGTGCGCGATATGACGTACCGCCTGGACCTTTCGGCGGCAGCGAGGGTTACGCGTTTTCGCCTGATGGCACCGAGATGGCCTACACGGCCAAGGACGCTGGTCGCGCCGACGCGTGGTCGACGGATGTCAACGTCTACGTCGTACCGACGGCTGGTGGCCCGGCGACGGTGATCACGGCCGCGAACAGGGGAGCCGATCAGAACCCAATCTACACGCCTAACGGGCGATTCATCGCATACTCGTCGCAGAAGACCGCGGGCTTCGAGTCGGACCGGTGGCGGCTGATGTTGTACGAGCGAGCGACGAAGACGAGCCGTGAGCTGCTCCCATCGTGGGATCGAAATGCCGACTCGTACTTCTTCGCGCCGGATATGAGCGCGCTCTATGTGAACACGACCGATGTCGGCAGAGAGAAGCTATATCGCTTCGTGCTCGAGCAGGGGACGGCTGGGGCGAGTCTGGTGAAACCGCGTGGGCCCGCCCTTCTCGTCGGCGAGCACAACAACGCTGGCTTCACCCTGTCAGCCGATGGGCGGACGCTCGCCTGGGCGCGTGACGCCGCCGATCAGCCAGCCGAAGTTTTCGTCGCCAACGTCGAGCCTAACGGGAAGGCCGCCGCGCGCCAGCTCACCCACGAGAACGACGCCCTCGTGAAGCGGTTGGCCGTCAATCCAGTCGAGGATTTCTGGTTCAAGGGCGCGACCGGCGACAGCGTCCAGGGATTCATCGTCAAGCCGCCGCAGTGGCAAGCGGGGCGAAAGTATCCAACGGTGCTGTTGATTCACGGCGGACCACAGGGAGCTTGGCTCGATCAATGGCACTCGCGCTGGAATTACCAGATGTTCGCCGCGCCGGGCCTTGCGCTCGTGATCGTGAATCCGCGTGGGTCTACGGGCTACGGCCAGGCATTCGTCAACGGTGTCTCGAAGGACTGGGGTGGCAAGGTTTATACGGATCTGATGAACGGTCTGGACGCGGCGCTGGCACGCAACAGCTGGATGGATCGCTCGCGGTTAGGCGCGGCCGGCGGCTCCTTCGGCGGCTACATGGTTGACTGGATCGCGGGACACTCGACGCGATTCAAAGCGCTGGTGTCGCACGCTGGCCCGTTCAACCTCGAGAACATGAACACGGCCACCGAGGAACTGTGGTTCCCGGAGTGGGAGT
Organism: Gemmatimonadaceae bacterium; assembly: GCA_036496605.1. NCBI lineage: Bacteria > Pseudomonadati > Gemmatimonadota > Gemmatimonadia > Gemmatimonadales > Gemmatimonadaceae > Gemmatimonadaceae bacterium. The sequence continues at coordinate 256,933 of DASXKV010000032.1, forward strand.
ACGGCGGCGATTTCTGGAATCCGAAAGCGATGCGCGAGCAGTATCGGGTGTACTCGCCACATCTCTATGCAAAGAACTTCAAGACGCCGACGCTGGTGAGCGGTGGTGAGCTCGACTTTAGAGTTCCCTATACCGAGGACCTGTCGATGTTCACGGCGTTGCAGCGTCAGGGTGTGCCGAGCCGGCTGGTCATCTTCCCCGACGAGGGGCACTGGGTGCTGAAGCCGCAGAATCAGCGGCTGTGGTGGGGCGAGGTGCAGAGCTGGTTGACGAAATATCTGGGAACGTCACAGGTCTCGAGCGTCAACACGCCACAGCTGTGAGCGCGGACTAACGCGCTCACATTCATTCCCCATACGGCACCCAGACATTCTTGACTTGCGTCGCCTCGCGGAGGAATTCGCGGCCCTCCCCGTGACGCGCGTCGAACCAGTCGCGGCTTTTCCAGGTAGCCCACGTGCGCTTCATGTTCGATGCAGACGCGTACTCGACCGCCTTCGCGCCGTCACGTGAACCGAAGTACCACATCCCTTCGACATCGTCGTGCTCTGCGAGAACCATTGACAGCGCGTCCTTTCCTCCGGTGACGATGTTGACGACGCCATCAGGCACATCTGAGGTTTCGAGTACACTGTAGAAATCCGTAGCCGAGAGAGGGTATGGCTCGGACGGAATCACGATGACGGTATTGCCGGTTGCGATAGTCGGAGCGAAGACAGAGACGAAGCCAAGCAGCGGACACTCGTTAGGGCAGGCGACACCGAGGACGCCGATCGGCTCGTTCATGGCGATGGCGATGCCGCGAATCGGAACGGAATGGACGGCGCCATCGTGCTTGTCGGCCCAGGCGCCATACGTGAAGAGACGCGACACGGCGGCGTCCACCTCGCGAGTGGCGTCTGCAGAGTCACGTCCAGTCATTGCCTGAATGCGCCTCGCGAACTCGGCTGCGCGTGCAGAGAGATTCTCGGCGATGTAGTACAGGATCTGGGCCCGGTTGTGGCCCGTTGCTTTGCTCCACCCTCGATAGGCGGCGTGCGCCGCTTCGACCGCGTTGCGGATGTCCTTTCGATTGCCCTCGCCGACTTCGCTGACGACCTCCGCGTTAGGCCCGTGTATGCGACGGCTGTACCCCGAGTCGGGACGCGCCTGCTTGCCGGCGATGAAGAGCTTTGGCGTGCGGTCGATGGGGGGTAGAGCACTGTGGACTGCGGGTTGAGGGTGAACACCGAGCGGCGCCGGACGCGCGGCACCGGGCGCGGCGCTCTCGAATGCGCCGCGCGTCCCATCTCCCCCATCCCGCGTTAGGTATTCGTACATCCCTTCCCGGCCACCCTCTCGGCCAAAGCCGCTCTCACGATAGCCGCCAAAGCCGGCCGCCGCGTCGAAGAGGTTTGTCGAATTCACCCAGACGACGCCGGACTTGAGCTTCGGCGCAATGTCCAGCGCGAGATTGATGTTCTCCGTCCAGAGGCTCGCCGCGAGGCCGTACGGGGTGTTGTTTGCCAGCGCGACCGACTCCTCTGGAGTGCGAAAGGTCATCGACACGAGCACTGGCCCGAAGATCTCGACCTGCGCGATGGTGGACGACGGGGAGACGTCGGTGAAGAGCGTCGGCGGATAGAAATAGCCCTCCGTCGGACACGCCCAGGTGGGCTGCCACATACGCGCGCCTTCTTCTACTCCCTGCCTGACGAGTCCGCGGATTCTCTCGAGTTGCACGGGCGCGACGATCGCGCCCATGTCAACCGCTTTATCGAGCGACGACCCGACGCGCAGCTTCTCCATCCGTGTGCGTAGCTTTGCCTCGAGCTTCGGTGCAATTCCTTCCTGCGCGAGGAGGCGCGAACCGGCGCAACACACCTGCCCCTGATTGAACCAGATCGCATCGACGACGCCCTCGACGACGCCATCGAGATCGGCGTCGTCGTACACGATGAATGGACTCTTTCCGCCCAGCTCGAGGCTGAGCTTCTTGCCGGAACCGGCGGTCGCACGTCGAATGGCGCGGCCGACCTCTGTCGACCCGGTGAACGCAATCTTGTCGACGTCGGGGTGATCAACGATCGACTTGCCGGTCTCGCCGTCACCCGTCAGCACGTTCAAAACACCGGCCGGCAGACCAATGTCGGCGGCAAGCTCGGCGAAGAGCAGCGCGGTGAGGGGTGTGAACTCCGCCGGCTTGATGACGATGGTGCAGCCCGCCGCTAAGGCCGGCGCGACCTTCCACGCGAGCATCAACAGCGGGAAGTTCCATGGTACTATCTGCCCAACGACGCCGACGCCCGAGTAACCGGGAAATTCCGCGTCGAGCAGTTGCGCCCAACCAGCGTGGTGGTAGAAGTGTCGAGCAACGAGCGGGATATCGATGTCGCGAGTCTCGCGGATCGATTTGCCGTTATCCATGCTCTCGAGAACGGCGAAAAGGCGCGAGTGCTTCTGTATACCGCGCGCGAGTGCATAGAGCCACCGTGCCCGGGCGTGAGGCGTTAGGCCCCGCCAGGCCGGCAGCGCGTCACGTGCTGCCGCCACGGCGGCGTGAACATCCGATGCGGTTCCCTGACTAACGCGCGCGAGAATCGCCCGCGTTGCTGGGTTAACGACGTCGAAGGTCTCGCCAGGCGCGGTCCAGCGGCCGCCGATGAAGTGGCCGAAAACGCGTTCGTGCTTGCCTAACCAGCCAACGGCGTCCTTGTCGCTCTCGGGAGCAGGGCCATACTCGAGAGACTCGAAAATTTCGGCGACTGATGACATGACGTTAGGGCATGGGCATGCGATGGGCCGCAGCATAGCGGCCCGTCACGAAGTGCTCGAGCTGCCGTTCGATGTCGGTGAGGAGCGCACTCGCGCCGATGCGGAAGAGATCGGGCCGAAGCCAGCGATCCCCCAGCTCGTCCTTCATCAGGTACATGTACTCCAGCACGTTCTTCGCGCTACGGATGCCGCCGGCCGGTTTAAACCCAACAACGTACCCCGTCTGCTCATGGTACTCGCGGATCATCCGCGCCATGACGAGGGCGAACGACAGCGTGGCATTCACACCTTCCTTCCCCGTCGACGTCTTGATGAAATCGGCGCCGGCCTGCATCGCGACGACGCTCGCGCGCGCGACGTTGTTCAGCGTCGCGAGCTCGCCGGTGGCGAGAATCGCCTTCATCTGCGCATCGCCACAGGCCTCGCGAAACGCCTTCACCTCGTCGTACAGCGCCTGCCAGTTGCCGGTGAGTACGTGCGCGCGCGTGACGACGATGTCGATCTCGCGGGCGCCCGCGGCGACGCTGGCGCGAATTTCGTCAATCCGTTGCTCCAACGGACTCAGTCCCGCGGGGAAGCCCGCGGAAACCGCAGCAACGGGTATGTTCGTTCCGGTGAGAGTCTCCACGGCTGTTGGTACGAGCGCGTGGTATACACAGACGGCACCCACCCGAATACCAAGCTCGGCAACTCCCAATGATCGCTCCAGGTCGTCGCGCAGTGGGCGGCGCGCCTTTGCGCACAGCCGCCGTACGTTTCCGGGGGTGTCGTCGCCGGCGAGCGTCGTTAGGTCGATGAGTGTGATCGCCCGGAGCAACCACGCGGCCTGCCATTCCTTCTTGACGGTGCGCCGAGTTGGAATGGTCGCGGCGCGGCGCTCGACGGCGCTGCGATTGACGTGAATCGAACGCACGGCGTCGAGGTCCAGGGGTTTGCCCGGATTCCGCTCACCATGGGTGATGGGTCTGCCACGCTCGGTCGTGCCCGCTACGAGTGTCGGCCTCGTCTCCATCGTTCGCGCGTCGCGCGCGGGCGCGGGGACAGCACCCCTGTTGCTCCCCGAGGGAGAAATCGTATCAAGATTGCGCTTCGCACTCATGCCGCGGTAATGTAGGGGGCGAGAGGGTCCAGGGGAGGAGGGGCGGGGGCTCGAGACCGACCGCTCTCGCCGCTGATGAATGCGCGACTGTTGTCATCGATATCCTGCCCACATGTCCCGGCCGTCGCTCATTTTAGTCATTGTCGCCATAACCGCCTGCGGCACTCCGCGATTTACACATCCCGCGGTTGTGCCGACTACGGACGAGCGCGTAGCGCTGGGCTTTCCGCACGACGTGTTGTACGTGCTCGACGGCCACGTTTTACCGCGAGGCGATAGCGCGAGTGTCCCCACGGCGGTCCGCAATCTGGATCCGTCGACGATCGAGACGATCCAGGTATTGAAGGGAGCGAGCGCGAAACGCGCCTACGGCGACGCCGGTGCCAGCGGCGTGGTGATCATCAAGACCAAGAACAGCCGGACGGGCGGCGGCGCCTAACGATCTGCGGGGCGCCGCGTGTCGTCCCGGCGGACCGATGCGCGCAGCTCATCCACGAGCGACGCAAGCCGCGCGTTCTCCACCTCGAGCTTGTGGACGACGTGCTCGTGCTCGGCTTCGATCATCCGTTCACGCGACACATCGCGAAAAATGCTGATCGACATGCGGACGGCGCCGCGCCGATCGAGTATCGGCGTCGCTTTCACCGACAGCCAACGCTCGAAGCCGGATGCCCGCAGCTGTAGTCGCAGGAGTCGCTCGGGTATGACATGACCGCGGGAAGCCCGCGGTCCGGGCAGGTCTGGCTCCGTGAGGGCTGAGCCGTTGGCATCGAATGCCTGAACGCGCATCAGAAAGTCGCCGGGCGGTGCCAGCAGCGCAGCGGACGAACTCTCATAGCCGCACATCCGTGCGCCGGCGTCGTTGATGAAGAGGAGTTGCCCCGACGCGTCGTGCGCAGCGATGCCGTCGGCTACGCCATCGAGAATTCTGGCCAGAAGCTCGGAGTCAGACCACGACCCCGGATGACGCTGATTGGCAAACTGTAGGACCAGTTCGTTCGTGACGCCATTCGTCTGCCGTTCGATTTCCATCTCTTGAATGCCATCCGTCGGCCGGAAGAACTGAGCTTGCGCCGCCAATGGGCGCGCGTCAAGAGATCTAGATCACTTTTGTCCAGACTAATGACGTTCACCGGGCGGTGAGTCGCGGATTGCTGTCAGCCGAGGCGCCCATGCGCCGCGATACGACGTCGATGCGACCGATTCGAGGTTGCCAGATCGCTCGGCCGGCGCCGGCTTTTCCGACAAAAGCAAACGGCATTGGGTCGTTTTCTGTATGCAAAGCGTGAGTTCAGCAAACAAGTTTGAAATCGGGTCTTCCCGAATCGTGAGAATTCATTAATGTTCGCGCGGTTCGAAGGACACTCACGTCACATCCACAAACGGGGTCCAGGGTGGGCACAGCAAAACGCAGACGTCGCGGCTCGCAGCCGGGGGTTCGTAACCCATTCATCAAGAAAGAAGATCTGCTGTCGGAGATTCAGAGCATTGTCGACAAGCGCGACATGTCTCAGGTGCAAGTCGCGGACGAGACCGGAGAGGCACGCTCGCAGGTCTCCCTTCTGCTTAACGGCAAGCTGCGCGGCTTCTCGACTGACCGACTGGTTCGCATTCTGCTGCGGCTCGGTCGGGATATCGAGATCGTGATCCGCCCGTCACGAGGGAACAGGAAGGTCGGCGCGGTTCGATTAACCCGTCGGTAAGATCTTCGCCTCAGGAGTGCTCGAACGTCGCCGGCCCCAAGGCCCGCGCGGCGTTCGAGCATTTACTCATCAGGCATCTCGCTGCGGCGATGCAGCTGTAGAGTGCCGGCAGCCGCCGCCTGGCGTTCCAGCATCGTAAACATGCTGTTTTGGCCGCGGGCCCTCGCGGAGCTCGTCGACAGCCGGTGATCGGGCTGATGGGTGTCTATCCAATCGCGCTGTGACGTGGCGATGAACTGCACATCGCGCAACCGTTCTTGATCGCCCGTGTCATAGGCCGAGTGTAACGCAGCCGCCAGCGCGTGGTAAGCAACTTCGTAGTGCGCGTGGGTAAACGCCTGACGATTGATCACGAGCAACTGGGAATACAGGTTTCGCTCGTCATTCGACGGCATCCTCATGATGCGTCTCCTCAACCACGCGACTCGGACTCCCGCCTGGCGCGACCGTCGCGACGAAGCCCGAGGACGTCCTCGGCGTCCAGGTCTTCCATCATCACGATCACGCCACGAATCTCTCGCCGCGCGCTGAGCAACGGCGAACACGTCACGCGGCAATCGATCGCCCGACCTTTCCGATTGGTCGCCTCGAGCTGCAATTCGATGAATTGACGGTTACCGGTTAAACACTCCCGCATCGGTTGCTTGATCCGCTCAACCGGAAGCCCGATATCGAGGCCGAGCAGATTGTGGCCGATGGCTTCGTCGGCGCGAATGCCCCACAAATCGTCAGCGGTGTCATTCCATACGAGGACCTTGAGCTCTGCGTCGACGACGGCGACGCCGCCGCGCAGGCTCGTGAGTATACTCTCAAGGAAGGCGTTGACCGTATTCAACTCGTCGCTACGCTGACGGAGCTCCTCGTTGATTGTTTGCAGCTCCTCGTTCGTCGACTGGAGCTCTTCGTTCATCGTCTCCAATTCTTCATTCGTCGACTGCAGTTCTTCATTCGTTGTTTCGAGCTCCTCGACTGTCGACTGCAGCTCTTCATTGGTCGTTTCGAGCTCTTCGTTCGTCGATTGAAGCTCTTCGTACGCAGTCTCGAGCTCCTGGTTGGCGTGCTCGAGATCTCGCTGTAATCGTTTGGCAACGCTGACATCGGCGAAGGCGATCGCGGCGCCCATCACCACGCCGGCAGTATCGATGAGTGGGACGACTTGTACATCGAGCCACCGCGTGTCGAAACTCGGCGCGATCCACTCGACGTCGCGAAGCACGATAGGAACCCGCTCGGTGTACGCCTGGTCGATGCAGGAGCGTATCTCGACGGGTCGATACGAGATCTTGAGATCCTGAATCGGACGGCCGAGGTCCGCCGCCGACAGGCTGAAGAGTGAGCGCGCTCGTTCGTTGGCCAGAACGAGCCCTCCATTCACATCCACCACGAGCTGCGCGATCGGCGCACTCTCGAGCGCCGATTCGCGCAGGCGCACTTGCAGATCGATGCCGTTGCCGTCGTCGGCCGGCCCGTTCTGCGCGATGAGGAGCAGACGCTCACGGAGATTGAGACTCGCTCGAGGAACTTTTGTGGAGATACGCCGGCGCAGATCGAGCGGGGCGAACGTGCTGGCGTGTGTCAGCAGCGTTTCCGCGCGCCCGAGGAAGAGCACGCCTCCATCGTTCAGCCCGAAATGGAAGCGCGTCAGAATACGGGACTGCGTCTCCGCGTTGAAGTACATCAGCGTATTGCGGCACACGAGCAGATCGACGCGTGAGATCGGCGCATCCTGAATCAGGTCGTGGCGGCCAAAGATCACGTTGCGGCGAAGGTCCTTACTGAACGTGTAATGCGCCTCGACCTGCTCGAAGTGCCTTGCCAGGAGCGGCTGCGGAACCCCTGCAATCTCACGCGCGTCGTACGTTGCCTGACGAGCGCGCGCGAGCGCTTCCTCGTCGATATCGGTCGCGTAGATCTTGACTCGTTCCTTGTAGTCCTTTGCGCCCATCGCTTCGGCGAGGATCATCGCGAGCGTGTACGCCTCTTCGCCACTCGCGCATCCAGCGCTCCAGACGCGAACCGGTGCGCCATCCGGCTTCCGCGTGAGGAGCTCGGGGACGACGCGCTCGCTGAGAACGTCCCACGCGCCACCGTCCCGGAAGAACGCGGTGACGTTGATGAGAATCGTGTTGAAAAGAATCTCAAATTCTTCCGGATGGACCTCGAGATAATCGACGTAATCCGGATAGTCCCGCACGCCGACGGTTACCATTCGCTTCTGGATGCGACGCTCGAGACTGGCCGGTTTATAGCCGGCGAAGTCGAAGCCGCGGCTCCGCTTCAAGTATTCGACGAGGGCAGTGAGGCCGGCGGGCGTGCGCGAGGACATGCGGCGCGTAGCACTGGTAAGAAGGGCTTACGTCGCAATATGAGCGTCGCGCGAGGGTGTGGGTAGGGTTGCTGGACTCTAGTCCGTACCAGTCGGTCGCTCCCTTTGCCGCGTCGAGTGATTCTGGGAATTGCGCGCCGGCGTCGCGACAACCGCATCGTCCCTCAGCACCGCTGCACGCTCGCGAAGGAGTACGTCGCGAATGATATCGGCACGGCGCGACGCGAGTTCCGCGTTATCAGCGAGTCGTTCAGCCAGTCGCGTGTTGCCGCGCGATTGCGCGCGCTCCGAAAGCTGCTGGCTGAGCGACGCACTCTCCTGGAGCGCGCGCAACGCCGTCCACAGCGCGGCGTCGAGCGTTTCCGCTTGCCTCGCCAGCAAGGCTTCCGATGTCCACGCGTGACCGACGCGGCAGCGGAATCGGACCAGATTGCCTTCGCGCAACTCCCACAAGGTGCCGCCGCAATCGGGACAGCCGAAGGGCGCGAGCACACCCGGGTGATGGTCGCTGTCTTCGATACGGGCGAGATCGAGCTCCGAGTACTCGGTTTCTTTTTGCGCGTCGTCGGCCGCCAGGGTCTCCTCCATGCGTAGCGGCCGCTTGGAGAGCTCGTAGAGCAGCGCGGGCAACCGATCGAGCTTCGTGACATAGTCGACGTCGACGTGATCGATCGCGCTCTGCGGCATCGATGCAAACATGGCGTCGTCAGGATCCTGTGCGACGGCAATACCGCCCCGGCGCTTGATTGCCAGCAGTCCGGACGTGCCGTCGTCGAGACTCCCGCTCAACACGACACCAATGACGCGCGGACCATATGCGATCGCGGCGCTCCGGAACATCGGATCGACGGCAGGCCGATTTCCGTTCTCCTTCGGCCCGCGGTACAGCCGCATTCGGTTCCGAAAGACCAGCAAGTGATGATCGGGCGGAGCGACGTAAATGCGGCCCTGCTCGATTGAATGCGCGTCCGTTGCTTGCGCAGGAGTGAGGGAGCTGGCGCGCTTGAGAATTCGCGCAAGTGCGCTGGTTGCGGTGGGCGGAAAATGAATCGTGGCGAACACGGCCGCCGGAATATCGCTGGGCAAATTGCGAACGAGCTTCGTGAGCGCTTCGACGCCGCCCGCGGATGCGCCGATGACGATGATGTACCGCGGAGGCATGGGCCCGACCCCTGTTTGCAACGAGCGTTCGCGACCGATTACGCGCTGGTATTCGCGGTGCAATTCGCGTGCTTCCCACAGCAGGCCACGGCATGAAGATCGTGCCGCCCTCGTCCGATGCGCTTCGTCGCGGCGTCGATTGCTTCGCGAGTGCCGAGGCGGTCGAACTGGAATATTCGGCGTAGCCGTTACATCACGTCGACGACGCCACCTCAGTCGTCAGGGGAGTACGCGTATCAGCGGAGCGCGCCGCGCCGCTTCGAGCTCGTGGACACAATGTCGCGATCACGGGGCGCGAAGCAAGATTGAGTTTCTGTAGACGTCGCGAGACTTCGCAGACTCGCCATTGCATCGGCGTGCATCCTGCACTCACCAACGCGCGCGTCGAGTGTTCGCCGCGCGCAGTGGAGTTGTCCGATAGCTGGAGTCGGGAATGCCGGTTCGAGAGTTTGTCGATAGCTTCGGGACGGAATGGCGCGCCTGGGAAATCACCCCCGATGCGATTGCACCTCCGACCCGCGGCGAGGATTATCTGGCCGATTGTTATCAGCTCGGCTGGGTCGTGATGGAGACGAAGCGAGGTGATCGACGCCTGCGGCTGTGTCCGATTCCACGCGATTGGCATCGCCTCTCCGACTCGGCGCTCGAGCAATTGGTGGCACGAGGCGAGATGCTTCCGGCACGGACCGCCTCGGCACGCGAGCCCATCGCGGATTTGGCAGTCGTGCGAAGCTTTCGCTATCCCGGAGGCCGCGTGTGGACGGTATCGGTGACACCGCATCCGACGACCAAAGACGCGCGGGTCCTGCGATTCTCCGCGGGCGCGCGGGCAATCGATGTCGAAACGTGGCCAAGGGACTGGGCCGACCTGCCTGACGAGCAACTGATTGCGATACTGCGTCGCGCGGCGCCGCGTGGCACGCTCACCGAGATGCCCGAACAGCATCGACGTCGCTGGGATGATTCACGAACGTGAAGCCCCGCGATCGGCATTCGCTCAGCCCTGATCGAGATAGAACGCGTGCACGCACTCATCGATCGCGAGCGCGACGAGGGCGGCACGATCGCTCGATGTGAGCGGACAGTCCTCGAGAATTCGTGCTAGGGTCGAGCGAATCTCGGCGAGCGTGTCGTTCGCGGAGAGCCCGCGGGTATGCGCCTCTCGGCAGAGCCGCGCCGTTGCGAGCGCAAGTTGGTCCGGGGCGCCGCGACCCTCGAGATAGTCGCGAACGGTCGCGCCCAGGAGATCGCACGCTTGGCCGGAGAAACTCGGCGAGCTTGCGGGTTGGGTGAAAGAACTGGCGGAATCGAAATGTTCTGGCACTGCGGCGCTCCTCGCTGCCTCGCGTCGGTCGCCGAAAAGTCCGGCACCTGATGCGGTGCGTGATCACGTCGCCAGATTCGTTCCACGCATCGCGGTTCGTCCTCGGTGCTTCGTGGTTGGCATACTCGCGTTCCCGAAACGAACGACCAATCACCAACTATGAACTGCTTTTCGAAGCCACCAGGGCAACGATGCGGCGCTCGAGCGCCCCGCGGCTGCTGCATTCCACCGGCGTCGTGCCGCTGCCTGGTGCGATGGCGGTTCCACTCACCGCCGTACGCACGATCGACCGACCGGCGACCGACGTGTCGATCAGGGTGCCGAAGCGTAGAGTAATCTCGTAACTCGTCGAGATCTCACCCGTCATCGTCGAGCCACACTCGAGCCAGCGCGACATGCTCTCGCCGGCGAATCTCGCGTGGGCATGGAAATACTGCGTCGCGATCGTGCGACTCGCGGCGTCCGCGCCCTGCAAGGGAACCCCGAGGCCCGCGTATGTCTGCACGAGGCCCGACCACGCGCGCGTGGGCGGCACCGCGAGGGTGTCCGCCGACAGGTACTGCTCGCGCGTCAGCAATAGATCGAATCGGCCTCCCGGTGAATCGACGGTGACGTGTTCCTGCGCGTACGACCCGGGAGTCGAGCTCGTGGCACAGCCGGCGGCGAGCACTGCCGACAACGTTGCGACGAGAGCGCTGCGACGCGAATTGGAAGGTATCATGAGCGCCATTGCTGGTGAGTAAACTTCAAAGATCGCTCACAGTCGAAACAGATAGGTCAGCTTCACGAAGAAGCTGTCGCTGGTGCGGTCGAGCGCACGAAAGCGCAGAGCGTCAGGCTCCGTCAGCGTGCTTCCGTAGCCCGCGAAGAGCACGGTACCGGGATTCGGTTGATACGAGAAGAGCCAATCCGCCCGCAGGCGATTGCTCGCGAACGCCAACGCCGGCTCGAACGACCCGTCGGGCTGGCGCAGAATGATCGGGCCGAATGTGCGTGTCTCGTCACGCAACGCTGCCTGCTTTGACGAATCGTACTCGCCAACGACGCGGACGAATACGGCGCGCGAGAGCTGGTATTCTACTTTGAGCCGCGGGATGCGGCCGATCTGCACCGTCGACTGATCGCTTCGCCTAACGTACCCCTGCAGCTGGTAGGTGCCGTCGACGCGCAGCTTCTGCGTCGGGCGCCAGGCCATCGTCCAGCTCTCATACAGGATGTCGGCCTGCGCCCACTCGAAGAAGTTTTCGTCCTGCCCGAAGATCAGCAGCAGACTCGCCGAGAAGGTGTTCCAGGTCGGCGTACCGAAATTGAGAACGTAGTCGCGATTGGGGATGCGCGAGACGCCCGCGAACTTCACCGTGTCGACGCGCCCGTTGAGCGTTTGCTCATAATAGTAGTTCCCGTAGAGCGCCGTGTCGAAGCCGAACGTCTCCCAATACACGGAGGCGCCTGCCCGCCATCCTCCGCGAAGGGCCGCCCCCGTCGAAAAATGAAACTTCTTCTCGATGGCGTCGCCGTGATTGAACAGCTTCGCGTACTGCCAGGTGAAGTCATTGAACTGATCGAACGTGAAGCTCTCGACGAGGGCTCCCGGACGACCGTACCAGGTGAATTGCTGGTCCTCGCCGATGTGCGCGACGTTGGACCTACTGATGAAGCCGCTGCCGGCGACGAAACGATCGCTGATGCCGCTGAACGTGTAGCGAGCGCTATATGATCGTCCCGTGCGACTCAACGTCGTGTTCCACAACGGAGCGTCGGCCGTGACGTCCGTGGCGGCCGTATGCGTTCGACTGCCGGCAGCCTGCGCCTGGAGACTCCAGACTTTGGCGAAGACGAGTCGCGAATCGAGATCGGCGACGCGGTTCGAGTTGGCTCCGTCGACCTTGTCCGTATACGTGAGGCCAATACGCGACGCCGGTCCGAGACCACGCTGCAACCGAAGGATGTTGAACACGGGATTGTCGAGACCCGATATCGACGAAGATCGGTCGTCGACAGCGGACAGGAAGGCAATGTCGGTGCCGCCCTCTTTGCCAGTGAGTTTCCCGGCTGCCACGGGCTGCACTATCCGACGCGTATAGATCAACTGGTTGGGCGTATTGAACTGCTCGATGCCGTCGAGGAAGAAGGGCCGTTTCTCGGCGAAAAAAAGCGAAGCTCTCGGATCGAAGACGAATTGGCCGGCATCGGCTTCGATCTGGGAGAAGTCCGGATGGAAGGTGCTGTTGAGGGTGATGTTCTCGGTCGCTCCCCAGCGGACGTTTCCGCCGACGACGGGCCGCTCCGCGGCATAGGCCCACCGCTCGTCGGGCGTCTCGGCGCCTAACGTGTGCTGCGTGATCTCGGGATTGATGTCGAGGACGAGTCCACGGCGCAGATTGGTGAGGCCATCGATCGTGCCCGATTGCGCGAGGAACGACGCTCCCGCGCGATTCGCCGGCGTCCAGGTCTGCTCGTGTCCGGAATGCTGCACCTCACGTACGACCTGAAGCCGCCAGCTTTGCACGTCGGCAGTCTGATAACGCAGCGACTTGAAAGGAATTCGAATCTCGACCTCGTAGCCGAAGTCGGTGAGGCGCCCCTTGGATTGGTAGACGTAGTCCGGGTTGAGGTCCGGCGCCTCACGTCCGGCCGACGAGACGATAAAACCTTGGGAGCGGCTCAGGCCCTGCTCGACGATCGTCCCGTCCATCTGGACGCCTAACGGGTTCACCCCAAACACGAGGGCCTGACGTCCGTCGCCAAAGGTGCCGAGGATGATCTGGATCTGGTCGTCGGTGGTGATCTTGTCGCGATCCGCGAGCGTCGCCCGAACGGCGGCGCGTCCGCCGTGAGGCTCGTACGCGCGTACGCCGAAGTAGATGGCGGTCGGCGAGTACCAGACGAGCACCTCGGTCGAGTCCTCGGCGGGGAGTCCGTCTTTCGGCGAAAACTCCGAGAAATCGGTGAGACGCGATGCGCTTGCCCAGACGGGCTCGTCGAGCACGCCGTCGATGCGCACGTCGGACTCGAGACGGGGAGCACGCGCATGCATCGCGAGCGCTCGTCCGCTATAGGTCGCGCCCGAGGATACCGGCGCGCCGGTGAGCGTCTGATAGAGGCCGAGGAGGGGTAAGAGCACGGGGCAAGTTCGAGCGGCGAGCGAGAGGTGGCAAGTGGGCGCGTGGCGCGAGGAGGCGTAAAATCACGTATATCATGCACGGGCATTGGCCACTTACGACACATCACTCGCACCTTCTCGCATGTCCGAGCACTTTCGACGGCTCGAGCGGATGTATCACGCGGCTCCGATCAACGAGTACTTTGCGCCAAAACTGCACATCCCGGAAGCCGGCGTCGCCGAGCTGCGTTTAACGGTTCGTCCGGATTTCCATCACGCGGCTCATGCCGCGCATGGAGCTGTGTACTTCAAGGCGCTCGACGACGCGACGTTCTTCGCGGCGAACTCGCTCGTCGACGATGTCTTTGTGCTCACGGTGTCGTTCAATCTCTATCTCACTCGCCCGGTGAGCGAGGGTGAGGTGATCGCCCGCGGTCGCGTGGTGTCGCGGTCGAAGCGGTTATATCTCGCCGAGGGCGTGCTCGAGGACGCACGGGGACGCGAGATCGCGCGCGGGAGCGGCGCGTTCATGCCGAGTACGATGGCGTTGGCGGATCTCGGTCACTACCGCTAGGCCCCTCGCTCGTTGAGCGGAGAAACGCGACGTCAGCTCTTTGGCTCGTTAGGTGTGGGCGTCGTCTCGCGCACGCGCGCTTCGGCCGTCGGTACCCACGTGTCGCCTCGGTGAACGAGCCGGTACGCCCGCTCGAAGCGGAGCGACTCGCTGCCGCCGGAAGTCGGCGTGTCGAACTTCTGCGCGGCGAGATAGACCTCGACGGAGTCGCCGCCGCGGGCGAGCACGTCGGAAAAGCGCACCACGTAGCCGGGGCCGCGGCCAGCGCAATGCGGCGTTTTGCGCGAGGCTGTGATCGGCGGCTCGCAGGTGCCTTGAATCACTCCGCGATCACGAAGTCCGACTTCGACAGTACCTGGCAACATGCCGTCCTCCGCCATCCCGCCAGCCCGCGGAAGAACACGACGATCGAGCAAGAGAGTGAGCGCGGGATCATCGAGCTCGAAAGCCTCGCGGAGTGCTGCCTGGTAGACGAAGACGCGCGTGGTCGGCTGGAGCGACGCGACGCGCAGCCCATGTCCACGCACGAAACGATCGTCGTCGCCCCGTGCACAGGCGACGAGAAGCCAGGCGGCGAGTATCGTAGCGGTGAGTGATCGAAGCAAAGCGGTCATCAATCGGGGAAGCTCGTGCGCAACGCACGCTCCGATAATGACGCTGAAAGCGGGCTTGGCGTCAAACGCGAATTCGCCGATCGCCGACCAGAGAAAGCCGGCGAGCGTCGCTGCTCGCCGGCTCATCCGCTGAGGCTTGTCAGCCGCAACCGACTACTAGCAGCCGCTCACGGCGTATTGCGCGACGCCACGACGACTGCTCGACCACCCGTCGCATGTAATGCGAGATTCACGGGTGTCTCGGCGGCGCGCCGATAGGCGACTTCCTGCTCGCGACGGCGACGATCGAGCTCACCGGGGTTAGGCGAACTAGTAACCGGATACAATCCACCAGGATGCCCCGTCGTGGCGACGTCGCTGCCGACCTCCTCGATCTCCACGTCGTCGAGCCACGCCTGTCCCGACCCGCTGAGCAGGAAGCCATACGTCATACCAATCGCGTCGCGCGGAATGTCGAGCACGATCTCCTGACGAGACCAATCATTCGTGAGCATGAGCGGGCGGTTCTGCATGTAGTCGGAGGTCTGCACGACACCGCCGCCGTCGACACGCATGAAGAGCTCGGCCGTGCCTTCGTTGACGCCGATGGTCTTGAGATATCCGGACATGCGAATGCGCTTGCCGCGATAAGCATCGGCGCGAACGCTCTGCGCGAGCATCGCCGAGCTACGCGGCGATTCGACATTCGCCTTGATCGTGGCGCCGGCGAATCCTTGACCACCGTCGCGGTGCGATCCGTCCGCACGTACCGTGTAGTCGCCGGAGCCGTCGGTGATGGCCTGCCAACCAGCGGGCACTTGCGCCGAGGCCGCGATGGGCGCGACGAGCGCGGCGGCGACTGTGAGCCGTCGAATCTGCAGCATATACGAAACTCCTCTGAGTGTCATGCCCGATTAGACGCCCCGGTGCGAACGATGGTTTCAGCAGCGTGTGTGTGGAATTTGTGAAGAGCGTCACGATTTCGTGCATGCCTAACGAGTCCAGATGAGCGGTGCAGCCCGCACGTCAGTGCCGATTAGCAACTCATCACGTCACCCGGGCCGATTCGTACCGGATCCACGACTCTCGAGGACAGTCCCACAACCGAACACCTCGTCTCACAAGCGAGAAAAAACCCGCCGGACAACTCCCCGGCGGGTTTTTCGTCCTGCTCATGATCGATGACGAATCATCGATCGTTATGCGACCCCGCGTTGCGGCCGCTACGACCGGCTTCCGAGCCCGCTCGGCGCTGCGAGGCGTGCTGTTTCCACGCGGCGAGGTTCGCGTCAAACTGCTTTTGCTGGTCCGCCGTGAGAATCGAACGGATCCCCGCGACCTGACGTTCACGCGCCTGCTCCATTTGCGGCCTTAGCGCCTGCATCTGCGCCCGCGCGGCAGCCGTGTCGCCACGCTGGCGCGCGGCACGCGCGTCGGCCATGGCCTTTCGGAACTGTTCGTTGCCGGGATTGTTCTTTTCACTCTCCCGCATCGACTTGAGCTTCGCCTTCTGGCTCGCGGTGAGGTTGATACCCTTCAGCAGTTGCTGGCCGGGCCCGCGCCTCATGCCGCGTCCTTCGTGCTCGACCCGTTGGGGCTGCTGCGTCGATTGGGCCGAAGCGACCCCGACGGAACCGAGAGAAAGGGCCAGGCCTAGGGCCATGGCCATCGTTGTCTTCCGCATGCTGCATCTCCGTTTGTGAGACCTGCGACACGACGCGCATCGGTGCGCGGGCGTCATTTCTTCACTTTCGGAGATTGATACCAGCGGGGTTTGGCGCTGGGTCCCATGTTCCATCCGCGACGACGTGAAAACGGGGCCGGATGTCACGAATGGCTCGCGGAAGAGCATGAACGGCGTTCCGCCTCTTTACCAGATATGAGGTACCCCTTCGGGTGGCCTCACCATCGGATCCCCAGGCTTGCAATGAAACGCCCCCGCGAATTCGGACATGTTCGATAGCGGAGCGTTCACACGCCACTGTTCCGGCGCATGTGGATCGACCGTTACCCTCGTACGAAGCGCCGCCGGGCGGGTGTGCTGGCGATAGCTCTGGGCATAAGCCAGAAAGTACCGCTGCTCGGGCGTAAAACCGTCGATGAGCCCAGGACGCCCGTTGCGCTCCAGCGCGCGTCTCACAGCGTCGAATCCCGTCAGCACGCCGCCGTAGTCCGCGATATCTTCGCCTAACGTGAGCCGGCCATTCACATGGAACGTGTCGACCTGGATGTAGCTGTTGTACTGCTGAACCACGAGCGCCGCCTGCTCGGAGAAGTGCACGGAGTCCGCCGGGAGCCACCAGTCGCGCAGGTTGCCTGCAGCATCATAGTGACGACCCGCGTCGTCGAAGCCGTGCGTCAGCTCGTGACCCGCCCAGCTGCCGCCGAGCGAGCCGTAGTTGGCCGCATCGTCGGCGGCAGGATCGAAGGTCTGCGGTACCAGTGCTCCTGCCGGGAACACCATCTCGTTCACCGTGGCGTCGTAGTACGCGTTGACGGTCGGCACGGTCATCTCCCATTCGGTTTTGTCGACCGGAAGCCCCGGGCGATTGACGACGCGCCGCCACTCGAACGCGCTCGCGCGCTGCACGTTGAGCGCGAAGGCGCCTTCGCCGACGACGAGTCGTGAATAATCGCGCCATCGATCCGGATACCCGACCTTCTCCGACATGCTCGCGAGCTTGTCGAGCGCCTGCGCGCGAGTCGAGTCCGACATCCAGCTGAGGTGTAGCAAACGCTCATGGAACGCGGCCCGGATGTCGTCGATGACCGCGCGTGCCTTGGCGCGCGCCTCGGGCGGAAAGGTCCGCGTCACGTACGCCTGGCCAAGGGCTTCACCCATCAGTCGATCTGTCTCGCGCGCGCAGCGCTTCCAGCGCGGCAGAAGTTCCTTCGCGCCGGTGAAGTGCGAGTTGAACGCGAAATCCTCGTTGACGAAAGGACCGCTGAGCCAGGGCGACACCGGCGACAGCGCATGGAAGCGAAGATAGGCGCGCCAATCCGCAAGCGGCGTCGACTCGATCAGCTCGCTCGCGCGCTTGACGAAGTCCGGATTCGCGACGTTGACCTTCGCGACGGACGCTGTGAGCCCGATCGTTCGAAAGTACGCTGGCCAATCGACGTTAGGTGTCAGCGCCTCGAGCTGCGCGAGCGTCATGGGATGGTCCGTCGCTGCCGGATCGCGCAGATCGACGCGACGCGTAGATGCTTTCGCCAGTTCCGTCTCGAGCGCCATGATCCGCACCGCATCGCCACCGGCCGCGCCCGCCTCTTCCCCGGCGAGCCTCAGGATCTTCGCGATGTGATCGACATAGGCGGTACGGAGCGAATCCGCGGACGGGCCCTGATCGGTGTAATAGTCGCGATCGGGCAGCCCGAGTCCCGACTGGAAGAGCCACACCATATAGTGCGCTGCGTCGTGCGGGTCCGCCGATGGCGCGTACGCGAAGACTGCATTGCCGCCGTTGATCTGTGCCTCGGCGATCTGCGCCAGGAGCTGCGCGCGTGTCGTTATGCCGTCGATGCGGGAGAGCATTGGACGGAGCGTCGTTGCCCCCTTCGCTTCCGCGCCGAGCGAGTCCATGCACGACGCGTAAAAAGTGCCGAGCTTGCGCTGGGTGCTGTTCGTCGAGGGCGAGGCGCGCTTCGCCCTCGCTTCGTCGAGCACGGATCGAACGACGAGCTCGTTCCGATCCGCCATGTCCCGACCGACACCGGAGGACGAGTAGGCGGCGGGGATCGTGTCATGAGCAAGCCAGGCGCCGTTCGCGAATTGAAAAAAGTCGCTGCACGCCTTCGACGCAGTGTCGATCATCGTCGCGTCGATTACACGTAAGGGCGCGAGCTGCTGGTCGAGTCGCGGTGCCGCCATCTGGCGCTGCCCTTGACTCACACTGGTGATCATCGCGAGCAAGCCGACCGCACGGCAGAGCACTCGATATGAACTGTGGAATCCTTGCACGAACATCGTGACGAGCTCTCGTAGGAGGTGACCCGCCGAACGTAGGACCCGGAAACGAGTTGGTCAACGCGCGAACGGTCCGTCCGCATGCTGGCGTGCAGCGTGCAATACATGAGCAGCCACAACGTGTGTGACACGAGGTTCGCATGTTTGGATTGATTCATCGAAGTGCCATCGTCACGCTGGCGGTGACCACGTTAGGAATGACCGCGCACGGTCAGCGTGCCGGAACCACGGGTCGTGATTCGATCGGAGACGCCGCGGCGGCGCTGCTCAATGAGGGCCGGACGAACGAAGCGCGCATGACGCTGCTCCGAGCGATGCGCGGCACGACGCGACCGGATCTGCTCGTGACCTATCGCCTGGAGCTCGGCGACACCTTTGTCTACGAAGGCAAGTTCCAGCCAGCATCGCAGGCGTACAATATGGTGATTTCGGGGCACGACGCCGCGGGAGTCGACAGCCTGGTACGCTGGGCTCATCATGGGCTTGCACTGATCGACGCCTTCAACGGCCGGCTGGACCGCGCGGTAAATCACTACGCGGATGCGCTGAAAGGTCGTGGAACTCTCGCCGATACCATCGAGATGCTCGTGCTCACGGCGCAGCACGACTCCGCGATCAAGGCCATCGACCGGCTTGTCGCGTCTCGCAAGGACGAAAACGCGCTGCAATTCGCGCAGGCGTATCGCGGACTGAGTTGGATGAATGCTGGGCACTGCACGCAGGCCCTGCCGGAGATAGCGAAAGCACCGCATCAGGACCGTCCCATTCCCCAAGCCGTTCGAGGTCGATGCGCCTCCAAGCACGGTCAGCGCGTTGATGCCTTGGCCATCAAGGACTCCGTCCTCAAGCAGCATGTGCCCGATCCCTTCGCGTGGTCTGTGCTCATCGCGCGAGACGTTGCACGCAAGATCCAATGAGACGCGGAGGGGAGTCAAACGCGGGCGGAACTGCCCGGACCTAACACCTGGCGCCGGGCCGCTCGTTTAGCTTCCCTGCATGCGTCGACTACTCCCTTCTCGATTCGCGCTCCTTGCGTTCCTGTCGCTGGCCGGGCGCGCGGCTGCACAGGCGGGGACGGAAGCACACACGCTGTTGTCGCCCGAGGAACGCGTGATCGTGCGAGCGGTCGACGCGGAGAATGCACGCACTCTCGCCCTGCTTCAGCGCGTCGTCGACATGAACAGCGGCACAATGAATTTTGCGGGCGTGCGTCGCGTGGCCGACGTGTTGCGCGTCGAGCTCGATTCGCTCGGGTTCACGACGCGCTGGGTGGACGGCGCGTCGTTTCACCGCGCCGGCCACCTCGTCGCCGAGCATCCGGGACCAGGACCCAAGCTGCTGCTCATCGGGCATCTGGATACCGTGTTCGAGCCGAGCAGTCCGTTCCAGCGTTTCGAGCGGCTGGACGACTCGACTGCGCGCGGGCCCGGCGTCATCGACATGAAAGGCGGCGATGTCATCATCATCGCGGCGCTGCGTGCACTGAAGTCGGCGGGCATACTCACGCGACTCAACGTCACGGTGGTGTACGACGGTGACGAAGAGGATGCCGGCACGCCGCTCAGCGAAGCCCGTCGTGCGCTCACCGAAGCGTCACGTGGCGCCAACGCGGCGATCGGATTCGAGGACGGTCCAGGAGATCCGCATCTCGCGGTGATCTCCCGCCGTGGCGATGAGTCGTGGACGCTACGGACGACGGGGACACCAGCGCATTCGTCGCAGATCTTCCAGAAAGACGTGGGCGCGGGTGCCGTTTACGAGGCGACGCGCGTGTTGAGCGAGTTCTACAAGCAGCTTTCCGGCGAGCGTTACCTGACATTCAACCCAGGTCTTGCGTTAGGCGGCACGGCGGTGCATCTCGACAGTACCGGCGTCGCCGGGGCAGCGGAGGGAAAGTCGAACGTCGTCGCCGAGCGCATGACCGTCGTCGGCGATTTGCGGACGATCTCGCCGGAGCAGCTCGCGCGCGCGAAGCAGACGATGCAGGCGATCGTCGCGGCGCACCTTCCGAATACCACTGGGGATCTGACCTTCGATGCCGGTTATCCGCCGATGGCGCCGACGGCGGGCAATCGGCGTCTGCTCACGCTGTACGACAAGGTGAGCCGCGATCTGGGACTCTGGCCGGTGACTGCGGTCGATCCGTCGAAAGCTGGCGCGGCGGATGTGTCCTTCGTGCCGGACATCGTGCCGATGAAGATCGACGGCCTCGGACTTTCCGGCCGAGACGATCACACGACGAAGGAAACGGCAGATCTGCGGATGCTTCCGGTGCAGACGAAGCGTGCCGCGTTGCTGCTCTACCGCCTGACGACGAAAGCGCCGGAGACGAGCGATCGGTGATCTTGGTTGGTGGCTGCTAGTTGGTGATTGGTGGTTGGTGATTGGTGATTCGTGCACGTTGCCCACCGATCACCAACTACCAATCACCAACGACCAATCACAATCACGCCATACTGCCCGAACGTTCCGAGGGTGAATTGTCCGAGCGTGATTCGTGCGAAGCGTCGAGCGAGCTAGGTCGTCTTTTGAGTGGCGATGCAGGCTCCGACCACGCCGCCTTGCCCTCGTGATGAGCGTGTGACTGCTGTCACGATGCGATCTCGCACGTTCGCCCGGGCCTCTGGATGCCGTACCTTTCGTTCGACAGCGAGTACTGCGAGCTTCGCTTTGGCGCCAACCTCCTTGGTGGCCGCGGCGAGGGCAGCGTGTTGCTGTCGGTACTGGCACTGCTTCCGCCGACAGCGCTGATCCTCGTCGGCACCGACGGGCGCACGACGATCCGGCGACTTCCGTCGCGTTTCCCGGTTCGCGTCGATGGTGAAATCCTCGGCTCCGCCTCGATGGAATTGTTAGATAATTCGCATCTCGAGGTGGGCGAACACCGCCTGATCTTCAATCTGTCGGTCGACACGCCGGCCGCGAACGGCGCGCACGAGGTCTCGGGCGGCTCGTCGCCGACGGCTGGCGCGGCGGGCCGTCCCAGCTCGGAGCATCCGATTCCAGATATCGACCCTAACGACTTGTCTCCCTGGTTGCTGAGGGAAATGCGAACGGGGCGTACGGTCGCGGTGCCGCGCGCGGGAATGTTGATCGGGCGAAGCGAGGACTGTCACCTCGTCGTGACTGGTCGCGGCGTCTCGCGCAAGCACGCGCTCATCGAGCCGTACGCCACCGGCTTCGCGATCTCGGATTTGAGCGCGAATGGCACGCTCGTCAACCGGATCCGATCTCGCGAGCATCAGGCCCTCGCCGCCGGTGACATCCTGCGGATCGGTGATGAGGATTATCGAGTCGAGAATGGGAGCGCGACGCGACCGCCCCACGTGGAGAGCCAGCGCGCGACGGAGTTTGTACCGACCGTGGCGGCGCCGGTGGACGACGAGCGCCCCGAACAGCTCGCTTCACTGGAAGTGTCGCGCGGCGCCCTGCGTGGCACGTACTACTCGATCGAACGGGCCGTCTGCGCGATTGGTAGCTCGCGCGCGAACGATCTGCGGCTTGCCGATCCGAGCGTCGCTCCATCACACGCCACTCTTCTGCTCAAGGGTGAGACGTGGTACGTGACGGATCTCCGGTCGCGTCACGGAACGTTCGTAAATGGCTACCGCGTCGCGACCGAGCGGGCGCTCGCCCATGGATGCACGCTCACCGTGGGACACGTGACGCTGGTGTTCCGGGCGAAGAGAAGCATCCCGGCGCTCGAGCCAGAGCAGCCAGAGGGTTGGTTCACACGCTTCGTGAACTTCCTGCGGGCGAGCTGAGGCGGCTGTTCTTGTTGGTTGCTAGTCGCTGGTTATAGGTGGTTGAATGCGCGGCGAGAGGCCCGGCTTTGTGCTAAGATAGAGCTACAGGTGCCCGTTCGCCCGCTGAAAGCCAGTGGCTCGTGCCCGTGATCGCAAGCCACCAACCATCAACTGCCATGTCCATCTCATTCAAGGTGAACGGCAAGTCGACGACCGTCGACGTGCCGCCAGACATGCCCCTGCTCTGGGTGCTCCGTGACGTGCTCGATCTCAAGGGGACGAAATTCGGCTGCGGAATGGCGCAGTGCGGTGCCTGTACCGTGCACGTGAAGGGCGTTCCAACCCGGTCCTGCGTAACGCCGGTTGCAGCGGTGAAGGGCGCCGAGGTGACCACGATCGAAGGATTGTCGATCGACGGCACACACCCGCTACAGCGCGCCTGGGAGGAGGTCGACGTCCCACAGTGCGGGTATTGCCAGGCGGGTCAGCTCATGTCGGCGGCAGCACTGCTCAAGCAGAAACCCAATCCGACGGACGCCGATATCGATGCGGCGATGAACGGGAATATCTGCCGCTGCGGCACATATCTTCGCATCCGCGAGGCGATCCATCGAGCGGCAACGATGCCGTCGAACCCCACGACGCAGGCCGGCCGCGCACGCGCGGCGAGCAAGCAATAGGAGGCGCGCCATGACAACAAGCCTAACGAACGAGCGCGTCAGCCGCCGTCAGTTCATTCGCGCCAGTGCCCTCGTCGGTGGCGGCGTGCTGCTCGCCAGCTATTTCGAACCGTTCGCTGGAGCGACAGCGCTCGCGGAATCGGCCGGCGCCCCGAGCGGCGCGGGCGACTTTGTGCCCAACGCGTACATCCGCATCGCGCCAACCGGCGTGGTGACGATCGTCGCGAAGAATCCCGAGATTGGGCAAGGCATGAAGACGATGCTCCCGATGCTCATCGCCGACGAGCTGGACGTCGAGTGGAAGGACGTACGCATCGAGCAGGCATCGCTCGACACGACGGCGTTCCAGAATCAATTCGCGGGGGGCAGCACGGCGACGCCGAACAACTGGCTGCTGATGCGTCGCGTGGGCGCGGCGGCGCGCGCGATGCTCGTCACCGCTGCAGCGCAAGCCTGGAATGTGCCGGAGTCGGAGTGCGAGACGCGATCCGGCGTCGTTCACCACAAAGCCAGCGGACGAAGCGTTCGCTACGGCGATCTCGGTGAGAAGGCGTCAACGATTCCCGCGCCCGATCTCGAGAGAGTCCGGCTCAAAGATCCAAGTCAATTTCGCATCATCGGTACACGAGTGCCGGGCGTCGACAATCACGCGATCGTTACCGGAAAGCCGATGTATGGCATCGACGTCACGCTTCCGGGCATGCTGTACGCCGTGTACGAGAAATGCCCGGTCTTCGCCGGCAAGGTCGCCAGCGCGAATATCGACGACGTAAAGAAGGAGCGCGGCGTCAAGCACGTGTTCGTCGTCGAGGGCGGGCCGCAACTCGCCGGACTGCTCGGCGGGGTCGCGATCGTTGCCGACAGTTGGTGGTACGCCAAGAACGCTCGGCAAGCGCTCAAGGTGACATGGAACGAAGGAGCGACTGCCGAGCAGTCGAGCGTCGGCTTCGCGACGAAAGCGGCCGAACTCTCGAAGCAGCCGCCGCAACGAACGCTCCGCAAAGATGGTGACGTCGACGCGGCCCTCTCGAGTGCGAAAGTTCTGCACGCCGAGTACTTCTATCCTTTCATCTCGCACGCCCCACTCGAGCCACAGAACACGACGGCGTCGTACCGTGACGGCAAGCTCGAGATCTGGGCGCCGAGCCAGACGCCAGCCGCGGGCCGAGCGCTCGTCGCTCGCACGTTAGGCATGAAGGAAGACGACATTACGATCCACCTTACCCGCACCGGCGGCGGATTCGGCCGACGGCTGAACAACGATTACATGGTCGAGGCGGCGTGGATCGCGAAGCAGGCAGGCGTTCCGGTGAAGCTGCTGTGGACTCGCGAAGACGATATCCGTCATGACTTCTATCGGCCCGCGGGCTTCCACTATTTCACGGGTGCCGTCGATTCCAACGGTCGGCTCGCCGCGTTACGCGACCATTTCGTGTCGTTTGGCGAGGGCGATCGCTTTGCGCCGAGTGCGGGGATCTCGCCCAACGAGTTTCCGGCGCGCTACATCCCGAATTGCGAGATTGGCGCGTCGGTGATGCCGTTAGGCGTGCCGACCGGGGCACTCCGTGCGCCGCAGAGCAATGGGCTCTCGTTCGCGTTCCAGTCGTTCCTCGACGAGCTCGCGCACGCCGCGGGGAAAGATCCCGTCCAGTTCCGATTGGATCTGCTGGCAAACACGCCGATCGCGGATCCGACTCCCGCCGCCGGGCAACAGCCGCCACCGCCAGGATTCACCTTCGATGCTGGCCGAATGCGCGGTGTGCTCGAGATGGTGGCAGAGAAGTCGGGATGGGGAAAGCAGAAGCTGGCGCGCGGTACCGGAAAAGGTGTCGCGTTCTACTTCAGCCATCGCGGTTATTTCGCCGAGGTCGCGCAGGTGACGGTGAGCAAGGCTGGCGCACTCAAGGTCGACAAGATCTGGGTCGCGGGGGACATTGGGAGCCAGATCATCAATCCGCTCAACGCGGAGAACCAGGTGCAGGGAGCAGTGCTCGACGGACTTGCCGAGGCGTTAGGCCAGGAGATCACGATCGACCGCGGTCGCACCGTGCAGAGCAACTTCCATGATTTCAAGCTCCTTCGTCTGGCTCAGGCATGCCCGGTCGAGGTGCATTTCCTGACGACGGCGAATCCGCCGACGGGCCTCGGCGAACCGGCACTGCCGCCGGTACCGCCGGCGGTGTGTAACGCGATTTTCGATGCAATCGGGAAGCGGGTCCGCGTTCTGCCCCTGTCGAAGACTGACTTGTCGTGGTCTTGACGATCAATAGCGTGAACGCGGACTAAGTCCGCACTCCCATTGCTGATCTGTGTAATCTCATGAAGCCTCATCGAGTCGTTGCTGCGCTGCTGTTTTGCCTAACGCCACTCCTGGCGGCGCGATCTCAGGTCACGGCGCAAGGCGCGACGATGTCGCCGACGAACGACCTCCCCAATCCCTACCGCACAATCGAGGGATGGGCGCAGCTCGGCCGAAGCTGGGGCGCAACGAGTGCCGTCGAAATCGATCGGGACGGACACAGCGTGTGGGTCGCCGAGCGCTGCGGCGCGAATAGCTGTGCAGGATCAAATCTGCCGGCGATCTTCAAGTTCGACGCGAACGGTACGTTAGTGACATCCTTTGGCGCGGGCATGTTCCTGTCGCCGCACGGGATCTTCGTCGACCGGGACGACAACGTGTGGGTCACCGACTGCGCATGCACTGGCGGGCGCGGCGCGTCCGCGGACACGTCGCGGCCGGCGAAAGGACATCAGGTTTTCGAGTTCAGTCCCACGGGGAAGCTACTGATGACCCTCGGGAAGGCCGGCGGTGGCACGGGCACGGAGTACTTCATGCAGCCGAACGACGTCCTCGTCGCGCCGAACGGGGACATCTTCGTTGCCGAGGGACATTCGTCCGCACCGGGAAGCACGGCGCGTGTGCTCAAGTTCTCGAAGGATGGAAAACTGATCAAAAGCTGGGGCACATTCGGGCATGGTCCCGATGATCTCGATCAGCCGCACGCGCTCGCGATGGACTCGCGCGGCCGGCTGTTCGTCGGCGATCGCGGAAATAACCGCATCAAAATCTTCGATCAGGATGGCAAGTTGCTCGATACGTGGTACCAGTTCAGCCGTCCGAGTGGAATCTTCATCGACGCGAACGACAATATCTATGTCGCCGATTCGGAGTCAGGATCGGTAGCGAAGGATCGGACGACGTGGAAGCGCGGGATTCGAATCGGCAACGCGCGCGATGGATCGGTGAAGACACTCATTCCCGATCCCGCGGAGAATCCGCCGAGCACGAGCGCAGCGGAAGGTGTTGCCGCGGACGCGAATGGAGTGATCTACGGCGCCGAGGTCGGGCCCCGGGCGTTGAAGAGGTATGTCAAGCCTTGATCTCAGTGTGGATCAACGCGACGTAGCGCCATCGTGAGTCGGGCCGACGGTCGAACGATCAGAGGAGGAGCTATGGGGGACGGACGTAGATTCTCTCGCCGCGGATTCGTCGGTGGCGTCGCGACCGCGTTAGGCTATCTCACCCTCGAGCCGAGCTCGCGACTCTTCGCGCAGAGCATCGCCACGGCGACACCACGTCTACGGCCCACCGAGGACGAATACGACACGCTCGCGAAGCTCGCCAACAACGAGAACCCGTACGGCCCGTCCGATGCCGTGATGAAGGCGATGACGCAGGCATTCAAGTACGCGAATCGCTACAACTACCCGGACGGCGGCATCACCGAGGCAATTGCAAAGCTGCACGACGTGAAAGAGGAAAACGTCATGCTCGGCTCTGGCTCCGGTGAGATTCTCGACGTGGTGTGCAACACCTATCTCCGCGACGGACGGAAGATCCTCAGCTCGGAGCCGTCGTATGACATCGTCTTCCAGCACGTCACGGCGTACAAGGCCGACTCGATTCGCGTCCCCGTACTCCCGGATTTCCGTCAGGACATACCGGGCTTGATCAAGGCGGCACGAGCCTACGATCGACAGATCGGATTCATCTACGTGTGCAGCCCCAACAATCCCACGGGCCGCATCGTGACGAAGCAGGAGATCAAACAGCTGCTCGACGGTATCCCCGAGGACATGCCGGTACTCATCGACGAGGCGTACTTCCAT
Organism: Gemmatimonadaceae bacterium; assembly: GCA_036496605.1. Lineage (NCBI taxonomy): Bacteria > Pseudomonadati > Gemmatimonadota > Gemmatimonadia > Gemmatimonadales > Gemmatimonadaceae > Gemmatimonadaceae bacterium. The sequence continues at coordinate 284,073 of DASXKV010000032.1, forward strand.
TTCGTCGAAGATTTGGACTACGCGACGTCGATCCCGTATGTAACCGAGGGACGTCCGATCATCGTGACACGTACCTTCTCGAAGATCGCCGCGCTCGCCGGCATGCGACTCGGCTACGCGATCGCGCCGAAGGACATGATTCGCGACATGCGTCCGTTCACGACGGGCACGATCAACGCGATCGTGAAGTACGGAGGCGTTGCCGCTCTCAAGGACACGGCGACGCAGGCCCAAGTAAAGCGCATGACCCTCGACCTCCGCAAGAAGACGACGAACGAGCTCCAGAGCCTCGGCTACGCGGTGATACCTTCGGAGGCAAACTTCTTCCTGGTGCACGTTCGCCGACCTGTGCCGCAGGTGATCGACGAGTTCAAGAAGAGAGGGGTGCTCGTGGGACGTCCCTTCCCACCGATGATGGAGCATCTCCGGGTGTCCGTGGGGACGGCCGATGAGATGAGCAGATTCATATCGGCGTTCAAGGAAGTGGTGCCGCAGGCACGGACAGCCTCTAAGGCAAGTTGAGTTGGAGGCGCATCGAGAACGGCGCGACCGGAGGACGGCTGTAAGGGGACGGCTCTAGAGCCGCCCTCTACGCCCCTGTCTCAGCGTTTCGTTTGCCCCGCTCCTTCACCTGCCTTCGGAAGCGTCAGCGCCACAAGGGCTGTCTTGTCGCCTGCCCCAGTCGCGAACACGATGTACTGCCTCCCCTGATGCATGAAGGTCATCGGGACCGCGGTCGTCTTCCCGGGAATCTGCACCTGTCCGACATCCTTGCCCGTCGCTTTGTCGACGGCGTAGAGATGATACGGCGGACGCGGGGGGCCGCCGCTGCGGCCGGTTCCGTAGATCACGAGCGTTTTCGTTGTGATGATCTGAGCTTGTCCGCGTCCCGGCTGGGACGGCAGCGTCACGCCTGCGAATAACGGATCGTTCGAGGTCACCGGCGTCGTTACGCCGTTCGGAATCCACCAGATCTTATCGCCGGTGTTCATGTCGTACGCGGTGACGCCGCCGAATTGCTTTGGTTTGAGGATCGAGACGCCACCGATCGTCGAGCCGGCGGCGCGTGCCTCGAAGCCGAGTCCGCGCTGCGCACCCGCTTGCGCGACGTAGCCGGCGGGCGCTGGCAACGCGCCTAACAAGCCGCAGCTGTCGTGCGGTGAGCTGTAGCGAAATTCCGAACACGGATCCTTCTGGACCTGGATCGTGCTCAGGCCGCTCTGGCTGCCGACGTAGATGCGCCCCGTCTCCGGATCGGCCGCCGTTCCGCCGTCGATGTTCACGCCGCCCGACGCGCCCGGGGCGTACCATGCGCATTTGTATCTGCTCGGCCCTGAGCCGTCAGCCAGGGCGGCGGGAAGGAAGTACGGCCCCATGCGGCAGCGTTTAGCAAGCTTTAATGCCGAGTCCTTGATCGCCGGTGTGTAGTCGATGAGATCGGACTCGACCAGGCCCTGTTGCGAGTACGGCTCGGGTCGAGAGGGAATCGGCTGCGTCTTCGACGTTTGCTCGCCCGGGACCTCGCTCTGGGTCACCGGTGTCTCCACCATCGGCCAGATCGGCTCGCCCGTCACACGGTCGAGCGTGTAGACGAAACCCTGCTTCGTCGTCGCCGCGAGAACCTTCCGCGGACGGCCGTCGACGGTCACGTCGAGTAGGTTCGGCGCCATCGGGACGTCGTAGTCCCAGATATCGTGATGCACAAACTGATAATGCCAGCGGCGCTTCCCCGTCTTGACGTCGATCGCGACGACGCTCGAGCTGTAGAGATTGTTGCCCGGTCGATGGCCGCCATACTCGTCGATGAGCGGCATGCCGACGGGGATGTACACGAGACCAAGGTCAGGATCGGCGGAGTATGTTGCCCAGGCGTCGTTCTTCCCCACTCCATCCGTGCCGATCTTCGAGCCACTCGTCCACGTCTCGGAGCCGAACTCGCCCGGCTGCGGAATGAGGTCGAACTTCCAGAGTTGCTTCCCGGTGTGGGCGTCGAATCCACGAATGAAGCCGGGGATATTGTGTTTGTGCAGCGGGAAGTAGCCGTGGATCGATGAATTGCCGACGACGATCACATCACCCACGACGATCGCCGGCGAGCTGTTCGCGATCTCACCGAGCGCCGGGTCGATTCCCATCGTGCCGTCGGCGCCGATCTTCTTCACCGGATCCCACTTCTCGCCGGGACGTGCCTTACGAGCCGGCGCCGCTTCACTGATGATGAGCGGACCCGAATCGTCGACCGCGAGCGGCACGAGTGTGAATCCCAGTCCCTCCATGAGATCGACGACGCCGTTCTTGCCGAACTTGGAATCGGGGACGCCCGTCTTGGCGTCGATCGACGCAAGGTGATAACCCGGTGTGACGACGATGACGCGCTCATTCGTGCCGTCCGTCCAGTACGAGAGACCACGCCCGGAGTATTGCCGGGGCGCCTTCTGCCAGCGAATTCCCTCCTCGAGGCCCCACTTCCAGAGTGTCCGGCCCGTCGACGGATCGATCGCGAACGCGATGCGATGTGTCGTTGCGACTGTGAACAGCCGGCCGTTCGCGTACAGCGGCGTCGAGCGATAGTACTCGTCGGTGCCGAGGGCGCTGGCGTTCCATTGCCAGGCCACCTGCAGTGAGCTGAAGTTCGACGCGTCGATCTGAGTGAGCGCCGAGTAGCGCGTACTCCACGCGTCGGCGCCCCAATAACGCCACTCGCCGGGCGCGTTCCCGCGCACGAGCTGCTTTCCCTGACTCGCGCTCGACAGCTCGGTGCGCAGCAACAAAACGCCCATGGCCGACGCGAGCACCACCAGCGACACCGCGACCCAACGCCACTTCGCAACATGATACCGCATGGCTGCAGTTCCTCGTGTGAGAGCTCGATTCCTGGCGACGCGGAAGCCTAACGATTATCGCGCTTCGGCGCGATGGATGGCTTCGTCTCGATTCGGATCGTCCCGAGCACCGTCGTATCGGTTGGTAGTTCGTTCGGACCAACTGGCATCTGATTCAACTTGAGCAGATACGCTAACAGATCGGCGTACTGCTCTGGTTCGAGACTCCCCGGCTCGTTCTTGGGCATCATCGTGCTGATGTACCGGTACAGCTCCGAGAGGGAGTGCCCGTCCCATTTCTGAAAGGCCACGCCCGTGTGCGTCGCCGCCGTGTGACAGCTCGTGCACAGCGCCGCATACGCGTCCGCACCTCTCGACGCTTGTCCGGAGGTGTACACGCCGCTCTGCGTCGACCGCGACGCTGCGCCTGCGCTGTGCTGCGCCATCAACGAGTCCACCGGAATTGTGGTCACGCAGAGCGCGATTAAAACCGGCAAAACCAATTCTCGCATCAAGTGCCCGACATCCGGTCCCTGGTCTCTAACCCCTAGTCCCCAGCCCCTCAGATTGTCCGCTAACCTCGCCAGTGGACGGCCGGCCCGCCAGACGTCGGAGGCCGCCGCTCAACAACCATCCGAGCCCGACCACGATCAACAACAGCATCAACGACCGCATTGCACTCGCGAACCAGGCGGCATCCACCGACGGCCATTGCACGTGATACCGACGCAGCACGGCGCCGCGATCGAGCATCCAATGCCACGCGGTGTGCGCCACGAAGGCCGAGAGAATGATGGTACCTATCCGCTCGTCGACAACGCGTCGAAAGAGCAGCGTCAGCGCTGGAATTGCCAGCAGAAGAACGAGGATCTGTCCGAGCTCGACGCCCACATTGAAGGCGAAGAGCGATGTCACCAGATGTGATCCGGCAAACTGCAGCGATTCCCGAAGCGCGAAGGAGAAACCGAAGCCGTGGACGAGCCCAAAGCCGAACGCGACGATCCATCTTCGTTCGAGCTTCGGCCCGACGATGTTCTCGAGCGCCATGTACACGATCGAAAGCGCGATGAGCACCTCGATCAGCGGCGGGAACCATAGCGCGTCGGGGGCGAACCCGAGCACCGACGCCGCCAGCGTGAGACAGTGCGCGACCGTGAAGGACGTCACGATCGCGATCAGAGGACGCAACCGTCGAAATGGGATGACGAGGCAGAAAACAAAGAGCAGGTGATCGATGCCGTCCAGAATGTGGTGAAAGCCGAGCGAGACGAAGCGGAGGGCCGCCTGATGCCAGCGTGGATCCAAATAGACGAGTCCCGGGTCACCGATGTACTCGAAGGCCCGTTCGGCACCGTTAGGCGGCAGGTATCGCAGTACGGTCGTGGTGCGCAGGCCGAGCCGGGCGAGCGCCGGGTCGATCGAGAAGCGCGACTGCGGCGAGCCGATCGGGAATTCGATCAGGACGTCGAGTAGCGCCTGCTTCCAGTAGAGGTCCACACTCGAATCGAGTGGCGGCGCGTCGAGGTGGGTGAGCGCATCGTCGTATGTCGCGAAGGAGCGATCCGACGGCAGGGACACCCGCGCGGCAATAATCCGGGCGCCACTCAGCTTCGTGTCGCCCTCGTAGAGCGACAGGTAGCCCGCAAGCCACACCCGCGCCGCATCCTTCAGTAGGGCCGAAGCGCGCGGAATATCGAGGTAGCCCGGGCCGCGGAGCGGGAAATCGACGTCGCGCATTGCCTCGAGCGGCACGCGGAGGAGCACACGCAGCCGACTCGCCTCCGGCTTCACGAACGCGAGTACGATGACGCTCGGCGGAATCTCGTGCGCGACCGCGCGCGCCGGCAGCACGAGAATACTTGCGGCAACAACAGCGCACCAACCTAGACGCATACGGCCTTTAGGAAGTAGAATCACAGCGAATTTCTTTTCTAGCCCCTGGCCCTGGACCCTTGCACCTCGCCCCTAACCTCTAGCTGTTGGCCCCTGTCTTCAAGGAGCGTTTGATGCGGCGACGCAATCTGATTCTTGGCAGCACACTCGCAACAGCGATTGTCGCTCTCGGTATCGGCCAAGCAGCACTGCAGGGCGCCACGCGGCAGGCCGTGAACGCACCACGTTTCGAAGTCGATCCGCTTTGGCCCAAGCCTCTACCGAACCATTGGATTCTCGGCTCGACGATCGGCGTCGGCGTCGACTCGAAGGATCACGTCTTCATCATCCATCGCGGCGATTCGACGCTCAATCAGCGCACCGAGGCCGGGTCCGCGGCACATCCTCCACTCGGTGAATGCTGCGCGGCGGCTCCCCCGATCCTCGAGTTCGATCCCGAAGGCAATTTGGTGAAGGCATGGGGCGGACCGGGCGCAGGCTACGAGTGGCCCGAGTCGAATCACGGGATCTCGCTGGACGACAAGGACAACGTGTGGATCGGCGGCAACGGCCGGATGGATTCACATATTCTCAAATTCACGCACGACGGAAAATTCCTGATGCAGATCGGCACGCCGAAGCAGCCGGTCAACAGCAACGCGACCGATCACTTCGGCCGCGTAGCGAAGATTTCCTTCGACGTCAAAGCCCAGGAAGCGTTCGTCGCCGACGGCTACGGGAACAAGCGCGCAGTCGTGCTCGACATGAACACGGGGGCGGTGAAGCGCTTCTGGGGTGCGTACGGCAACACGCCGAAGGACACGAACATGGGGCCGTACAATCCCGACGCCGCACCGGCGCCCCAGTTCCGGAACCCCGTCCACTGCGCCGAGCCCACGAATGACGGATTGGTGTATGTCTGCGATCGCGTGAACGACCGCATCCAGGTCTTCCAGAAGAGCGGCAAGTTCGTGAAGGAGGAGCGCGTCTTCCCGCTGACGCGCGGCGACGGCTCCGTGTGGGACATCGCGTTCTCACGCGACCCGCAGCAGAAATATCTCTATCTCGCCGACGGGCGAAACGAGCGCGTGTATGTGATGGAGCGCCAGACGCTCAAGATCCTGACGATGTTCGGCGACGGTGGACGTCAGCCGGGCCAATTCTTCGCCGTGCACAGCATCGCCACCGACTCGAAGGGCAACATCTATACGACGGAGACATACGAGGGGAAGCGAATTCAGAAGTTCGTATACAAGGGGATCGGGCCCGTCTCGAAGATGAATCAGGGGGTGCTCTGGCCTCGAGCCAGGTAACGGCGAAAACGAAGTCTCTCGTTACGCCGTTATATCAACACGAGCCGGTCACGCTCGACGAGCCGGGACATTTGCGCCTAACGTGGGAGTGCGTTCCACGGCTGCGCACCTATCTCGCCGCACTCGGTCGCCATCGCCATCGCGCGACAGCTCTACAATTACGATCTCGCCCAGGCCAGGGACTTCGTCGAATCCCTCAGGGCCGGCCAACGACGCAGCGCCTGACCGTCACAGGCTGAGGTGCCTTCCCAGCGCCTCCAAGCTCGAGAGATTGTGGCAGGGCGCGAAGACGTCCGCTTGCGGCAGCGCCGCTTGCATCCCGCGCGTCAATGGCTTGTACGTGGGGTTGCCTAACAACGGGTTGAGCCACACGACGCGGCCGGCCCGCCGATGAATCGCGCGCATTGCGTCGCCGAGGATTTCCGGTTCGCCCGTATCCCAGCCGTCGCTGAGCACGATCACCACCGTGCGGCGGTCGATCAATCGCGGCCAACCCACGACGAAGTCGGCGATGCTCTCGCCAATCCGTGTACCACCAGACCAATCCGTCTCGGACCGCGTGAGACTGTCGAGCGCCGTGCGATATGTGTCGCGTGCGAGCGCTTCGGTGATTCGAACGAGGCGCGTGCTGAAGACGAAGGTCTCGACGCGCGCGAAGGCGTGCTGCAGCGCATAGAGAAGCTGCAACAGAAAGCGGCTGTACAGATCCATGGATCCGGACACGTCACAGAGCGCGACGAGCTTCGTCCGACGCAGCTTGCGCTCGCGCCGTGCCAACTCGATCGCGTCGCCGCCGGTTTTGAGGGAAAGGCGAATCGTCCGACGGAGATCCAGTCGCACGCCGTTGCCCGCGCGCGCCGGATGCCAGCGACGGCTGCGACGCGCGTTGAGCCGGCGCGCCAGCATCGCTGTGAGTCGCTCGATATCGGCCAGCTCCGTGCTCTCGAACGAAGCGAAGTCTTTCTTGCTACGCGAGTCGTTCGAGCTCGGCGACGACAAGCCAGGAGATTGTCCTTCGTCCATCGCGTCTCCGGCTTGCGCCCACCTCCTGAGCGCCCCGCCGGCAGCTTGCGGCTCCTGCGCTTTCGCGTTAGGCATGGAGCGCCGCCGACGAGATTGGCCCGCATCGGAGCCCGCTTGCGAGTCATCGCCCTGGTGCCACCATTCGGCGAAGAGCGCATCGAAAAGTGGCAAATCGTCGCGCCTCGTCGTGAGCAGCGCGCGAAGCGCGAGGTACAGCTCTGTTCGATCGGCAAGATCGAGCAGCGCCAGTGACCGCACTGCGTCGATCGACTCCGACGGTGTCACCTGCAGGCCTTTCTCGCGGAGGAGCCGGCAGAAACCGGTTACGCGCTCGATCACGTCAGTCGATTGCACATCTCACCCTGACCATCGCTCACGCTAACCCTCGCTCACGAGTACACTGAGGCCTTGCTCAGCGATGGCCGACCGAACGTCCCGGATGTCCGCGTCATCCTTGAGCACACATCCAAGCGTCTCGTCCACCAGCTCGTCGCCCAGGGCGTCGGCGCCTAACGCGACCAGCGCCTGCGCCCAGTCCAGCGACTCGGCAACGCCGGGCGTCTTCGACAGTTTGCGCCCACGAAGACGCTGAACGAATCGCACGACCTCGTCGGCGAGGCGAGCCTCGATTTGGGGCACCTTGTTGCGAACGATTCGCAATTCCTTATCGAACGTCGGGTAATCGACCCAGAGATAGAGGCAACGACGCCGCAGCGCCTCGGACAGCTCCCGGCTGCGATTGGAGGTCAGCACGACATAGGGCGGGTGCGTTGCGCTGATCGTGCCGATCTCGGGAATCGTGACCTGATGATCGCTTAGCACCTCGAGGAGAAAGGCCTCGAACTCCTCGTCGCTGCGGTCCACTTCGTCGACGAGCAGCACTGGCGATGCGTCAGCGTTCGTGATTGCGCGCAGCAGGGGCCGCTCGAGCAGAAACTCCCGGCTGAAGATCTCGGCCTCGCGCTCGCGTGTGCTAGCAGAGCTGCCCTCCTGCAGCTTGATGTGCAGGAGCTGCTTCGCATAGTTCCACTCGTACAACGCCGTGTTGACGTCGAGGCCCTCGTAGCACTGCAGGCGAATGAGCTCGGCTTCGAGCGCGCGGGCGAGGACCTTCGCGACTTCGGTCTTGCCGACGCCGGGATGTCCTTCGATCAGCAACGGCTTGTGGAGCGTCATCGCGAGGTACGCGGCCGTCGCGGTCGCGCGATCGGTGACATAGGCCTCACGCTCCATCGCATCCCGGAGCCGCGCGATCTCCTCTTTCACGCGTGTGCCTTCGCGAAGCTCGCCTTGCAATGCGGGCAGCAGAAGTAGTACGTCTCGCCGCCGACTTCGAGGCTGTGCCTCGCCGTCGCGCTGTCCACGCGCATGCCGCAGATCGGGTCCACCGCGGTGTCGTCATCCTGAGGAGCGGAGCGAACGCGCGGCGACGAAGGATCTACTCTGACTGCCTCTGTTGCCGGCTTCGACGAAAGGATGGGAGATCCTTCGCTGCGCTCAGCATGATGGCGACGCTGCACAATTTCGGCGAGAATGCTCAAGGCGATCTCACCTGGCGACATGCCGCCGATGTCGAGACCGGCGGGTGCTTTGACGCGTTCGAGTTGGTCGTTAGGCACGCCGCTTGCCCGCAGGTAGTCGAACAGAAACCGCGCTTTCTTCCGGCTGGCGACGAGGCCGACATAAGCGGCGTCGCTTCGCGCGGCGTGGGCGAGCGCGTCCTCGTCACCCACGCCCATCGTTGCAATGACGACCGCGTCGGCTTCGTTGGGCGACGCCACCCCGACATATCCAATCGCGCCCGCGAGATCGCTCAGCGCCCGGGCCACCGGCGTCTCGCCGAGGACGCAGAGGCGGGGCGCCGGCAGCATCGGCTCGAGATAGATCTCCACGCCACCCTCACCCTGGCAGGTCATTGGATAGTCGCGCACGCCGCGCGACGCGTCGGCCCGACTCGCGCCAGCGTTCATCCGCACGAGACGCGGCGCGCTCGCCGCGAGTGCCTCACGAGCCTCGTCAATGACGACGGGCCGTATGCAACCACCGCCAATCCATCCCTCGATCGTGCCGTCGGCGAGAACGACGGCCTTCGCCCCCGCCCGCACCGATTGCGGCGGATAGCTCGCCACAACGGTAGCGAGGACGAATGCCTCTCGCTTCGCCCGTAGTTCAGTGACACGCTCGAGAATATCAGTCACGCGCCAGCCTAGTCCCTAGTCCCTAGTGCCTAACCCCTAGTCTCTAACCCCTGCCTCTCTCAGGATCTTCCACACCTTGAACGGCGTAATCGGTATATCGATGTGCCGAACGCCCAGATGCCACAGCGCGTCCACGACCGCGTTCGCGATCGCCGGTGGTGCTCCAACGGTTGGACTCTCGGCGACACCCTTCGCGCCTAACGGGTGATGCGGACTCGGCGTCACGGTGCGATCCAACTCCCACGATGGCGTCTCCATCGCCGTCGGCAGCAGATAATCCATGAAGCTCCCGCCCTGGATGTTCCCCTGTTCGTCATACTGGATTTCTTCCATCAGCGCCGGCGCGAGCCCTTGCGTCAGGCCACCATGAATCTGTCCATCCACAATCATCGGATTGATGACGTTGCCGCAGTCGTCGACGGCAACAAACCGACGAACTTTCACTTCGCCAGTACCGCGATCTATATCGACGACGGCGATGTAGCTGCCAAATGGAAAAGTCAGATTCGGCGGATCGTAGTAGTGCGTCGCCTCGAGTCCCGCCTCCATACCTTGCGGATGATTCGTGTACGCGGCGAACGCAATTTCCTGAATCGTCTTCGCGCGATCGGGTGAGCCACGAACATGGAATTTCCCAGGCTCCCACTCGAGATCGTCTTCACTCGCCTCGAGGAGATACGCGGCGATCTTGCGCGCCTTGTCGCGGATCTTTCGCGCCGCCATTGCGCCTGCGGCACCAGCCGTCGGTGTCGAACGCGACGCGTACGTGCCGAGTCCGTACGGCGCAGTGTCGGTGTCACCTTCTTCCACCTGGACGTGGGCAGCGGGAATCCCGAGCTCCTGGGCGACGATCTGCGCGTACGTCGTTTCGTGTCCCTGGCCCTGCGACTTGGTGCCGAAGCGCGCGAGCGCCTTTCCTGTCGGGTGAATGCGAATCTCACACGAGTCGAACATCTTGAGCCCAAGAATGTCGAACGTGTGCGACGGTCCAGCTCCCACTGCTTCGGTGAAGCTCGAGATGCCGATCCCCATCAACTCGCCGCGAGCGCGCTTTTCTTCCTGCTCCCTCCGAAGATCCCAATAGCCGATCTTCATCATCGCCATCTCGAGCGCGGCTTTGTAATTGCCGCTGTCGTAGGACCAGCCCGTGGCCGACTGATAGGGGAATTGCTCCGGACGTATGAAGTTCTTCAACCGGAACTCGGCGGGATCCATGTTGAGCTCGTGCGCGGCGATGTCGGCCATGCGCTCGATGGTGTGAACGGCCTCGGTGACGCGGAACGAGCAACGGTAGGCGACGCCGCCGGGCGGCTTGTTGGTATAGGCCGCATCGACGGCAATGTGCGCAGCAGCCATGTCATACGATCCGGTCGCGATGCTGAACAGTCCCGCGGGAAACCTGGACGGATTCGCGGCGGCGTCGGCACAGCCGTGGTCGGCGAGCGTCTTGATTCGCATGCCGGTGATCGTACCGTCGTTCTTGAATGCCAATTCGGCATCGATATGGTAGTCTCGGGCGAACGAATCGGCCTGGAGATTCTCCATTCGATCTTCGATCCACTTGACCGGCTTGCCTAACAAGAACGAGACGGCGATGGCAATGACGTAGCCCGGATAGACGGGCACTTTGCCGCCGAAGCCGCCGCCGATGTCGGGCGAGATGATCCGAATGCGTTCTTCGGACAAGCCAACGTGGCCCGCCACGAGCGCCACCACGGTGCGCACGGCGTGCGGTGCCTGCGTCGTCATGTAGACGGTGAGCTTCTCGTTGGCCTTGTCGTAGCTGGCAACGCAGCCGCACGTCTCGATCGACGACACGTGGATCCGCGGTAGATAGAGGTGCTGCGACACCGTACGATCCGCTTCGCTGAACACCCGATCGGTCGCGGCCTTGTCGCCCGCTTCCCAGTGCCAGATGTGATTCGTGTCTTTCCGATCGGGCCTAACGAGCGTGGACCCTTTCTCGATCGCCTTGTATGGATCGACGACGGGCGGGAGTGGATCGTACTCGACGTCGACCGCCGCGACGCCGTCGGCGGCCGCATAACGACTGGTGGCGATAACCGCCGCGACCTCCTGCGACTGGTACACGACGCGATCGGTGGGTAGCACCATCTGCGTGTCACTCATCAACGTCGGCATCATGTGCAGGTTGTACTTCTCGAGGTCGCGTCCGGTGATCACCGCGAGCACTCCCGGCGTGGCCAGCGCACGCGACGAATCGATTTTCAGAATCTTCGCGTGGGGGAACGGGCTACGGGCGATGTCCATGAACAGCATGTCCGGCAGCACCACGTCGTCGACGAAATTTCCTTTTCCGCGAATGAAGCGACCGTCTTCCTTGCGCTTCATCGAATGACCCATGCCACTGATTTCGGGGCTCGTGTGCGGCATCGTCATGGCGAGTAGACCTCTCAGAGATGGATACGCAGATTCCTAACGGCTCACTTGGGCCGGCTCCTGCGCCGGCACATACGCCGGCGTGTGTCTCGTTGCTCGCATGTCCGCGGCGGCATGCTGAATGGCTTTGACGATGTTCACGTACCCGGTGCAGCGGCACAGATTCCCCGAGATCGCCTGACGGATCTCGAGCTCACTCGGCGATGGATTGCGCTCGAGCAGCGCCACCGCCGACATCATCATTCCTGGCGTACAGAAGCCGCACTGCAGCGCGTGCTCCTCCTTGAACGCTTTCTGCACGGCGTGCAGTTCGCCCCCGAGCTCCAGGCCCTCGACTGTGCTCACACTGCGTCCATCCGCTTGCACCGCAAACAAGGTGCACGACTTCACCGGTTTGCCGTCGAGCAGCACGGTACACGCGCCGCAGTGCGTCGTGTCGCAGCCGATGTGGGTGCCCGTCAGGCGCAACTCGTCACGCAGATAGTGGACGAGTAGCAGTCGTGCCTCGACCTCCGAGCGATGCGCCGTGCCGTTCACGGTGACGGAAACGGAGTGCTTGGACATGGGAATAGGGGCTGGGGGCTGGGGAATAGGGGGCTCGGGACTATGACTGGCCTCCTAACTCCTGAGCGCTGCTTGTGAGGGCGAGTAGGTGAACGGCAGCGGCGTTGCGATGTTCGCTCCGGCAGCGCGATTCGCGGCGATGCGAATGGCGCGCGCAGTGAGTACGCGGACGACATCGCGCTTGTAGTCCGCCGAGCCTCGGCGGTCCTCGATCGGATCGGCTTCGCCCGCCGCAATCTCGGCGGCCTGGGCAATCGTCGGCGAGTCCAGCGGCTTATTGCGAAGGAAGTCCTGTGCACGCACCGCCTCGATCGCCATCGCGCCGACATTTGTCAGGCCGATTCCCGCACGCGCACAACCTCCACTCGCATCCAGAGTGAGTTGAACGGCGACGCCCGCGGTCGCGTAATCGCCCACCTTGCGTTCGAGCTTCAGATAGGCTCCCGCAGCCGGCGCCGTCGGCCGTGGAACGACGATTTCCTCGAGGATCTCGTCTTCGTTGAGTGCAGTGCTGAACAGGCCGAGGAAGAAGTCGCGTGCCGCAATTCGGCGTTCGCCGCGCGGCCCGACGGCGACGAACGTGGCCTCGAGCGCGAGCATGGTCGCGGGGTGGTCGTTCCCCGGATCGCCGTGAGCGATGTTGCCGCATACCGTTGCCGAGTTCCGGACGAGTGGATCGGCGATGACGGCCGTCGTGTCGTTCAGTATCTGATAGCGCTGCCTAACGACCGATGCGGTTTCGAGATCGGATTCGCGAGCGAGCGCGCCGATGCGGAGCGAGCCATCGCGCTCGTCGACGTAGCCGAGCCCCGGAATGCGGTTGATGTCGATGAGCAATGCCGGTTCGGCAAGCCTGAGCTTGAGCATTGGGATCAGGCTCTGGCCACCGGCCAGGATCTTGGCGTCGCCGGCGTGCTCGTGCAGCAGGTTGACTGCCTCGCCGAGTGTCGCCGGCGCGAGATAATCGAAGGACGACGGAATCATTTCGCGCCTCCCTTGCACATGGCGCGGCGGAGCGGGCCGCGGGCGCGGTCCCTCTGGCCACGAGCCATGATGGCAGCTAGAGTCACTCTGAGCAGGCCACCTGTCAATGAGTCCGCTAAGGACCCGAAAGGTGCCCGCGACGCTGCGCCCGTAGCTCAATTGGATAGAGCATCTGACTTCGGATCAGAAGGTTGGAGGTTCGAGCCCTTCCGGGCGCGCTCGCGTTGCTGCAAGCTCTTCGCTGACATTGCTCGTCCATATGCGCGTCTAGCCGTTGTCCTCGTGAGTCCGTGCGTTTGCAGGTATATGCGCGTAACGGAGGTGGTGGATGTCGCTTCGTATCGAAGAGACCTTCGAGCTCCGCGCGCCAGTCGAGCGCACCTGGCGCTATCTGGTCGACCCTCGCCAGGTCGTGAACTGTCTGCCGGGCGCGGAGCTCACTGAAGTCCAGGGCGACGAGACTTTCCTCGGACGCGTGAAGGTCAAGGTCGGCCCGATCACCGCGGCGTATGACGGTCGCGTGACGATCACGAGACGTGACGACGCCGCGCACGTCGTCAGCATGGTTGGCGAGGGCCGCGAACGCAGCGGCGCCGGCTCGGCGAAGATGACGATGACGAGTCGGCTGACGCCGCTCGATGGCGGCGCGACGCACGTGCAGGTCGTCGCCGATGTCGACATTGTGGGTCGTGCGGCTCAATTCGGGCGCGGGATGATCGAGTCCGTGAACAAACAGCTCTTCCGTCAGTTCACCGAATGCTTGCGCGGCACGCTCGAGGCCCCCGAGCTGGCCGAGTTGCAGGCGGAACCGCTGCCGCCCTCCCCGCCGACGACGCCGACAACGGCGCGCGTTGCCGGCGCGATGCCCGCGGTGCCGATTCCGGCCGAACCGCTGCGCCTCGTGCCGCTGGTGGCGCGAGCCTTTGTCGACTGGCTGCGTCGCCTGGGGATCGCGCTCGTCGGTCGTCCGCGACATCCATAGGGCCTGGACGCTGGCCGACGCGAGCGCGTTCGGCCACGCCACGCTCGGGTTTAGCGTTCGCTCACGTCGTGCCGATCGTTCGCGACGGCGATCGTGGCCTCTGCATCGACGATCCATTCGGCTTCACGATCGACATCGCCGCGCGACGAGCGTGACCGAACGGTGACATGCGACACCATACTCGCGATTGATCTTTCACGCCGGTCGTCTACATTGCGATAAACGCCGACGTCGGCATCCCAATGACCTTCGTGGTTCGCCAGCCATGAACGCTCGCGTATTTGGCCACCAGCAGCTTCGTATCGGCGCCCTCCAGGCGGGGCGGCCGAGGGCTGGGGCGCAACCGTGACTGGCGAATTGAGCATACACTGACGATATACGCCCCCGCCCCCGCCTCGACCGATGCGGGGGCGTTTTCGTCGCGGAGGAACCGCATGTCGAAGCATTTTCTGCTCGTGAGCGACTTCGATCAAACCCTGAGCTTCAACGACTCGGGGCATCTGTTGAGCGAGTCGCTCGGCCTCACCGGCTTCGCGGAGAAAGTCGCGGGATTGTCGCGGCTGAACCTCGTGCAGTCGGGCGCGGAGCTGACCTATTTGTTGCGCCACGACCCCGAATTCCGCCGCGTGCGCCGTGACGATCTCGTCGACGTCGGCCGCCGCATCCGTCTCAAGCGGAACATCGATATGCTCGCCGATTGCCTGGAGCGGGGCATCGACGGCTATCGCTTCGATTTCTACGTCCTGTCCGCGGCGCCGCAGGAAGTCGTGAATGCCGCGCTCGACGGCATCGTGCCGCCCGACCGAATTATCGCGACCTGTTTCGAGTTCGACGCTGCCACGGGCGAGATCGCGTCCGTGCTGCGCGTCCCGGCCGGCTTCGGCAAGGTCGCGGCGCTCGATGAGCTCCGCTTTCGACTCGGCGTTCCGCGCGAGCGCGTTGTCTACGTGGGCGACGGGAGCTCGGACATCCATGTGATGCTCCACGTCAATCGCGGCGACGGCCTAACGATTGCCGCGTCGGAAGCACGGCACATCGCGCAGATCGCACGCCGGACCGTGATCAGCGACGACGCGCTGAGCGTGCTCGTGCCGGTGCTCGAGGAAGTCGTCGGCTACGATCCCGGACGGATCCGGCTCTTGTTCGAGCAGCGCGGCCTCCTCATTCAGGAGTGGGACCGCGTCCGCACGGATTGGCTCACGATCCGCGCCTGATCGAGACGACCTGTCGGCCAGCCGCCGACTGCTGCGCCGCCTCGATGATCTCGAGCCCGGCGACCGAATCGTTAGGGTCGACGGGCGGCGCCGTGCTCTCGCGGAGCGCCGCCGCAACGCCGGTATAGAAATCCTGATACGAGCCGGGCACCGTCCGTACCGATTGGCGGTCGTCGGCGACGCCTAACGTGCCCCAGCGCTCGGGCGGCTCCTCACCCCAGCCCGGCCGCGTCGGCTGCTCGCCCCGTTTCAAGGCATCTTCCTGAACATCAGACCCGAATTTCAAATACGCGGCGCGACTGCCCATGATGTGGAAGCGCGGACCAGGCTGCGCGGCCACGACGGTCATCGTTAGATGTGAGCGCGCACCCGATGCGTGCGCCAGCGCGACGAAGGCATCGTCGTCGACCGGCCTCCCAGCGCGGCGATCCAGCTCGGCATACACATCGGACACGGGCCCAAGGAGCAACAGCGCCTGATCGATCAGGTGACTCCCAAGATCGTACAGTAGCCCGCCCGCCTCGGCGGGATCGCCGCGTTCGCGCCAACCTCCTTTCGGAATCGGCCGCCAACGGTCGAAGCGCGAATCGAGACGAAACACGGTTCCGAGGCTCCCGTCCGAGGCCAATTGCCTAACGGTGAGAAAGTCGCTGTCCCATCGCCGATTCTGAAAGACGGTGAGCAGCAGGTTACGTTCGCTGGCATGCGCGATCAGTGCGCGACCTTCGGCCGCAGTCGGCGCGAAGGGCTTGTCGACGACGACCGGTAGCCCCGCATCGAGCGCCGCTCGGGCGAGCGGCACGTGCGTTCGATTCGGCGTCGCGACGACGACGAAGTCGAGATCGCGGGCATCGTCCCAGAGTCGATCTGCGCTCTCCACGATTCGCGCGCTCGGATGATCGTGCGCGGCTTTCGCGCGCCGATCGGAGTCGCCGGTGACGATCGCGGCCAGGCGCAACGCCGGCGTCGAAACGATGAGCGGCGCGTGAAAGACCGAACCGGCGAGTCCATAGCCGATCAGACCGACGCGAATAGGTGCTGGAGCCATCCCGCAATTGTGTGCGCTATCCGAGCCCCGCGTCTAGAGGATACGAATCAGGCTCGTGCTCAGCGGCAAGAGATTGCGCGCCCCGCACTACGCGCTGCGCTCGGCGTTCCGGGCACGTGGAAACCACGGACGATCTGCAAATCGCGTCCGCGCGAGTTGCGTGACTCGCTCGCGCAGCTCGCGCGGGGGCGCCTCGACGCTGTACAGAATCGCGAGGGCGCAGCCGAGGATCGTGCGATCGAGTAAGCACCAGGGTCGGAGCAGGTGGCCTTCGATGGTCAGCGTCGCTTGCGCGCTAGGCAGTGTGACTTCTTGAATCCCGTGTTCGGCGGTGTACACCCAGCATTCGGAGACGGCGGATTTCGACTCGCGCCGTAGTTGCGCGCGCAACGCATTCGATAGTTCCATCTTCATGCTCCGTGTAGCGGACGTCACGACACACGACTCCTTTCGAGTATCGGTTGACGCCGTGATTCATGTAGGGCGGTATCATGTTTGCACCCGGATCGGCTCGTTCCTCGAAGACGGGCTTCTACCCGGAGGGGTCATGGCAGCAAAGCGTGGCGGCCGCAAATCGAGTCGACGAAAATACGGCCGCGGTGCAAGCAAGCGCGTCGAGAGCGCGATGCGCCGACGAAAGCATGGAACACTGAAGCGTGGCAAGAGCGGCCATGGTGGCAAGGTGAAGAGCCGCAAGCAGGCGATCGCGATCGGACTGTCGGAAGCGCGCAAGAAGGGAGCGAAGGTCCCGCGCAAGCGTTCCTCGCGCAAGCGGACTTCCCGCAAGCGTTCGTCCCGCAAAAGCTCCTGAGCTGTTGCATAACGAGTCGCGTCCGGCGCGCGCGGGACTGTCGTGTTCGTCTCGACGCGTTGCGTACCGGCTGTAACGAGTCGATCGGCTTCCACGGGTATCCGGCACTGTCTCGCCCGCGATTTGCGTTCGCGGCCTCCAAGGGCGTCCGCTCGTGTGGAAATGGGGGAGGATGAGCGACGCACTCACTCAGGGAGGCGTTATGCGGAGGTACGTGCTGGCGTCCCTCGCGATGCTACTCATCGCGTGTGGCGGCGACAAGGCTATTGGTCCCGAAACAGTCGCAGGGACTTACACACTCCAGACAGTGAACGGAAACAATGTGCCCGCGGCGTTTTACGAGGACTCGCAGGAGCGAGACGAGTTCGTCAGCGGCAGCGTAGTTCTGGCGGACGACAATAGCTGGACCGGCCAGCTCGGCGTGCGCGGCACGGACCTAACGACGAACGAGATGTTCGTCAACACCAACGCGCCGGTCGGCGGTACGTTCTCGTTCAAGAACGGCCAGATCACGCTGACCGATTCCTTCAACGGCCTGGTGTTCACCGGCACGGTCGCCGGAGCAACGCTGTCGGTCGGGACGCAAATCGTGCTCGGAGCGCCGACGTCGTTCGTCTTCCGTAGATAGGAACTGGAGGCGAGGGACCAGGGGCTAGCCTTGCGGGTCTAGCTCCTGGCAGGTGGCACCGCTTCGAGCGGCGGCTAGCGCACGCGCACCGACAATTGAATGGGCGGCCTATTCATTCGCCGGAATTACACGGTCATGGCGTGATGAATGCACGACCCGGGCGCTCGACGCCGTACAATGGACCCGCCATTCGTCATGGACACGACCGCGCTCCCTGAGATCGCGACGACGAGTATTCGCCAGCTCGAGGCATCGTGGACCAGTCCACACAACGCGCTGGCGTGGCTCGCGACGGTCGACCACAAAAAGCTCGGCATTCGCTACATCGTCACCGCCTTCGTCTTCTTTCTCCTCGGCGGCGTCGAAGCAGCGTTGATGCGCGCGCAGCTCGCGCGCCCTGAAGCGCGTCTCCTCTCACCGGAGCTGTACAACCAGCTGTTCACGATGCACGGCACCACGATGATGTTCCTCTTCATTCAGCCGGTGCTATCGGGATTCAGCTTCTATCTCACGCCGCTCATGATCGGCGCGCGAGAGCTCGCCTTCCCACGGCTGAACACGTTCAGTTATTACGCATTTCTGCTTGCGGGCGTGTTTATGTACGCGAGCTTCGCCATTGGCCACGCGCCCGATGGCGGATGGTTCGCGTACACGCCGCTCACCGGACCGCGCTTCGATCCCGGAATCAACATGGAGTTCTACGTCCTCGGACTCCTCTTCCTCGGCATCTCGACGACGGCGGGCGCGATCAACTCCATCGTCACGATTCTCAAACTGCGAGCACCCGGCATGTCGATCGATCGCATGCCGCTGTTCTTGTGGAGCTCGCTCACGATGTCGATCTCCGTCGTGCTCGCAATGCCGGCACTTACCGTCGCTCTCGGCTTTCTCGAGCTGGAGCGACGCTGGCATTTCGTTTTTTTCAATCCGGCGCTCGGCGGCACGCCGTTGCTCTGGCAACACCTGTTCTGGGTGTTCGGACACCCGTGGGTGTACATCATTTTCCTTCCCGCCACGGGCATGCTCTCGATGATCATTCCCGTCTTCTGCCGGCGTCCGATCATTGGCCACACGTTTCTCGCCGTCTCCACGGTGGTGACGGGGCTCATTGGCTTCGGCGTCTGGGTGCATCACATGTTCGCGACGGGCCTCCCGCAGCTGTCGATGAGCTTTTTCGGCGCTGCGAGTATGACCATCTCGATTCCAAGCGCGGTCACCATCTTCGCCTGGATTGCGACGATGTGGCACGGACGTGTCGTACTCGCCACGCCGATGCTGTTCGCTCTCGCCTTCATTCTGCAATTCACGATCGGCGGTATCACGGGCGTCATGGGCGCCGCGGTGCCGTTCGACTGGCAGATCCACGATACGTATTTCGTGGTGGGACATATCCATTACGTGATTGCGGGAAGCTCCGTCTTCGCGGTGTTCGCGGCCCTGTACTACTGGTTCCCGAAGATGACGGGGCGGTTGCTGAGCGAGAGCATCGGCAAGGCGAGCTTCTGGGTGATGACGATCGGCTTCAACCTCGCGTTCTTTCCGATGCACATTGCTGGGCTGCTCGGCATGCCGCGCCGTGTGTACACATTCCAGCCAGGCCTCGGACTCGAGAGCTCGAATCTCGTCTCCACGTTAGGCGCGTATCTCTTCGCGATCGGCGTCGCGATCACGATCTGGAACGTCGCGCAGAGCCGCTTCGCCGGTGTGCTGGCCGGTCCCGACCCGTGGGGCGCGAGCTCGCTCGAGTGGCTCGCAAGCTCACCGCCGCGAGAGTACAACTTCGAGCATATCCCGCTCGTGACGAGCCGGGATCCACTCTGGGACGGCGGGCTGCGCTTCGGCCCTGCCTACGACGAGGGGCGGCTCACGCCGCGCACCTCGGCGCTGGATGCCCAGCTCGAAGCGGTCATCGAACTGCCGGAAGACAATGGCTGGACCGTGCTCATCGCTGTTACGCTGCTCGTCGCCTTTGTCGGATTGCTCGTTAGGCTCGACTGGTTGACGGCTCTCGGCGGTGTGGCGACCCTGCTCTGTCTCGCGCGCTGGCTGTGGCCCGTTCACGACAAGATGTTGGAGACCGAGGTATGACGGCGCGGGCCTTTCCTACTCCGCTCCCCGACGACCGACGTCTCCCACCTGCTACTCGCTCCAGCGAAGAGGTCGGGTGGTGGGGCATGGTGCTCTTCTGCCTCACCGAGGCCATGCTCTTCGCCTATCTGCTCGCAAGCTATCTCTATGTCGCCGTCGCCAACCGAGAATGGCCGCCGCCTGGTTTCGAGCTCCCGAAACTCCAACTGCCGCTGATCATGACCGCGCTGCTCCTCTCGAGCAGCGGGGCGGCCATCTGGGCGGAGAAGGGCATCGAGCGAGACGAACGAGGCCGCTTTCGCATCGGATTGCTCGTCGCGTTCGGGCTTGGCGCCGCGTTCCTCGTTCTCCAGATGCGCGAGTACGCCGAGAAGCTGCAGCACATGGGACCACGCGAGCACGCGTACGTCTCGCTCTTCTTCACGATCACAGGCTTTCACGGTGTGCATGTGGCGTTCGGGCTCGTGCTGATGCTCTACCTCGGGCTTCGCTCACTGCTCGGACACTTCGATGCCCACCGGCACCTCGCCGTCAAGAACGTGTTCCTGTACTGGCATACCGTCGACGGCGTCTGGCTCGCGATATTGACCGCGATCTATCTCTCGCCCCAGTTCTATCGATGATCGACGCCGGCACCGAGCGAATTCCCGTGAGTCAGCGGCGACTGTGGTTTGGCGTTTTGATCGCGCCGGCCGCCTGGATCATCGCGCTCATTGTCGGCTATCTCCTCGTGTCGCGTGGCTGTGACATCGCACCGAACGGCCTGCGTGGGCGGCCGGTCGCCAGCCCGGGCGTCGTGCAGGTCGTGTTCGGCGTGGCTTTCACCGTGCTCGCGTTAGGCTCCCTCTGGGCGGCGCGCGGGTCGTACCGCGCGATTGTCGCCTCGCGTCCACCAGGCCAGAGCACGCGCGTGGAGTGGGACCGCGCTCGATTCATGGCGCTCGTCGGAATTCTCGTCGCCTCGATCTTCGCATTCGGCATCGCACTGATCGCGATTGCGCCATTGATGTTGAACGCATGCATGCAAGCGCACTGAGTCCCGCCGATGTGTGGACGTCGTGGGGTGGCGAACCCGGCGTCATCGTGGCGATTGCCGTTGCGGCCGCCGCGTACGCGTCGGGCGTACGCGCCTTGTGGCGACGAGCCGGTGTCGGCCGCGGCGTTCCGCGTTGGCGAGTCACCGCGTTCTCGGCTGGCCTTGCGACCATTGCCATCGCATTGCTGTCACCGCTCGACGCTCTGGGAGAGACGCTCTTCTCGGCGCACATGGTTCAGCATCTCCTCCTCATGATGCTTGCGCCGCCACTCCTCGTGCTCGGCATGCCGCATGTGGCGGCGGCGTGGCTGTTGCCGCCACGGCGCCTAACGTGGCTGCGGCAGCGGCACGCCACACGGGGGCTTCTCGCCGTCTGGCATGGAGCGACAACGTGGCCCTTCGCCCTCGGCAGCAGTACGGCCGCGCTCTGGCTCTGGCACGCGCCACGATTGTACACGCTGGCGCTCGAGCGGCCCTGGGTTCATGCGCTCGAGCACCTGAGCTTCATCGCGACGGCGATCCTGCTCTGGTGGCGCATTCTTCTGCCGCGACACGAACGGCGATCGGCCTATGCGATCGGCGTGCTTCTCCTTCTCGCGACCTCGATGGAGAGCGGCGCGTTAGGCGCCGTACTCGCGTTCGCGCGCGAGCCATGGTTCCCAATACAGGCCGCGGGAGCGCGTGCGTGGGGGATCACGCCGCTCGAGGACCAGCAGCTCGCAGGGCTCATCATGTGGGTTCCGGGTGGACTCTTCTACATCGCCGCTGCGGGAGCGCTCTTCGCGACCTGGCTCGCCAATCACCGTGCACCGTCCAACGTCGCGGTCTCCGGGGGCATCCCATGATCCGGTCGCGGTCGTTAGGCAGCTGGCGTGTGCTCATCGTCATCGCTGTCGTCGCGTGCGCCCGGCGCGTCTCCAACAGCGCGGTGCCGGGAGGCGACGTCTCGCGCGGCGCGACGGCGCTCGCGGCTTTCTCGTGCGGCGCGTGTCATCAGATCGACGGCATCGCTGGCGCAGCGGGACTGGTTGGCCCGCCGCTCAATGGCATTGCCGATCGCACGATGATCGCGGGCGAGCTGCCCAACACGCCGGACAACATGAAACGGTGGATCATTGATCCGCAATCCGTGGAGCCGAATACCGCGATGCCGAATCTCCACGTCTCCCCGATTGTCGCGCGCGACATGGTCGCCTACCTCTACACGTTACGGAACTGATGGGGTGCCGCGTTCAGTACGCCGCGATCCGTATGGCGCTCCCCGCGACCGTCGTGGCGCTGGCCGCGTGCGATACGCCGATGAACGCGCTCGACGCAAGCGGCGATCCGGCACGACGCATCGCGACGCTCGGCTGGTTCATGATCGTGCTGTCCGCGATCATCTTCATCGGGGTCGTGATCGTGCTTGCCTGGGCCGTGTCGCGCAATCGGCGCACCACGGACCTCAGTCCGGACCTCACGCCACGAGGACGCGGCTGGATCGTGTATGGCGGGGCGCTCATGCCCACGCTCGTACTCGTCGCGATCTTCGTCGTCGCGATGAGCACTCTTGGAATGTTCCCCGTGCGCGGCGCCCCACCGGTGCTGACCATTCACGTTACCGGCCGCCAGTGGTGGTGGCAGATCGACTATCTCGGACCGAAGCTGCAGACGTACTTGACGACTGCGAACGAGATCCACATCCCCGTCGGTCAGCCGGTGCGAGTGCTTCTGACCTCCGCGGACGTCATCCACAGCTTCTGGGTGCCGAAGCTGCAAGGCAAGCTCGATCTCATCCCGGGTGACACGAACGACATTCGCCTTCGCGCCGAGCGTCCCGGCGAATATCGCGGGCAGTGCGCCGAGTATTGCGGGCTCCAACACGCGCACATGGCCTTCACCGTCGTCGCCGACGACTCGGCCACGTTCGCCCGGTGGTGGCGCGCGCAGCTCGAACCGGCCACTCCACCCGCGGATTCACTGACGCAGCTCGGACAGCGGGTCTTTGTGAATGGCCCATGCGTCGTTTGTCACACCGTGCGTGGCACTCCGGCACGGGGCCAGATTGCGCCGGATCTCACCCACGTCGGCAGCCGCAGAACGATCGCCGCGGGCGTACTGCCGAACTCGTTAGGCGCGCTCGAAGGATGGATCGCGAATGCGCAGTCGCTCAAGCCCGGCACGCAGATGCCGAACATCACCCAATTCAACGGCCGCGAGCTCCGCGCTCTCGCGGCCTACGTGTATAGCCTGAAGTAGTGCGAAACGGGCCTTGGCTGGCATCGAAGCTGCCAGCCGTATTGGTGTGTCCGTCTCGATATCTTCCGCTTCGTGGCTGCGCATCTAGTTGGGCTCGTAGCACATTACGGCTATGCATTGATCGCCCTTTTCCTGTTCGGTGAAGGGCTGGCTATTCCGTTCCCGACCGATACGACGGTCGTCACCGCCTCGGCGCTCGCGGCGCGCGGCCATCTTTCGCTCGCGCTCGTCTTTCTCGTCTCGACGCTCTCGACCACGGCGGGGACGACCGCGGCATTCTACCTCGGCCGCACCGGCTCGAGCTTCATCTCGCGTCATGCCCACAGGGGCGGCAATGCCCTGGCCCACGCGCATCGCTTTTTCGAGCGGCATGGTACGAGCGCGGTGCTCTTCGGCCGCTTTGTGCCAGTTGTGCGTATGCTCATTTCGGTCGTCGCCGGCGTGTCGCAAATGGACGCCCGCCGCTTCACCTTGTACAATCTCGCCGGCGCCGCGATCTGGGCCTGCGCCTTCTGCGCCATCGGCTATTTCTTCGGTCATCACGCATCACCGTTCTATCATCAGATCGTACGCGCCTCTCTTGTCGCGGGCTTCGGACTCGCGGCGCTCGTCACACTCGCCGTCGCCGGCGGTTGGCTGATCGAGGACGTCGACGCCACCTGGCGCGCCGAGGGCACGTTGTGGCACCGGGTCTTGATGTCGCGGCCCGTGCGTTGGCTCGCCGATCGATCACCGCGTGCGCAGTCCATTCTCTTCCGTCGATTCTCACCGGCCCACTATCTCGGTCTCAACCTCACGCTTGGACTCGGCGTCAGCTTCGTCTTGCTGTTGGTCTTTGCCGCGATTGCGCAGAGCGTGTTGTCGAAGACTGCGATCGTCCGCTTCGATCTCGATCTCGCCGAAGTGTTGCACTCCGGTGCGACGCCTCACGGCATTGCCTTCTCGGTTGCGGTGACGCGGCTCGGAACCATGTCGACGACCGCGGTCTTCGGACTGCCCCTCGCGATCTGGTATTCGTCGCGCCGCGGTTGGCTGCCCCTCGCCGGCTGGCTCGCCGCACTCTCCGGCGCGGAAGTGCTCGCGTGGGCACTCAAGCATGCGATCCATCGCGACCGGCCGATCTTCGAGATCGCCTACGCCTCCGAGCCGTCGTTCAGTTTTCCCAGCAGCCATGTGCTCGGCGCGTTGGTGGGTTATGGCATGATTGCGTATTTCGTGATCTGCCTAACAGGTTCCCGATTCTGGCGCACCTCGACCATCCTCATCGGCGCAATGCTCGTCGCGGCCGTCGGGTACAGCCGGCTGTACCTCGGCCTTCATTTCTTCAGCGACGTCGTCGGTGGACTCGCCGCCGGCGCCGTCTGGCTGACCACCTGCATCACGGCGCTCGAAGTCGCACGGCGCAAGCAGGAAACGGAGTCTCTCGGCCCGATCGCTCGGCATATTCATCGCGATGAATCGCCATCGAGCAGTCTGGTCAGGATACGCGCCGAGCCGACGCCGCAACCCGAAGCGCCCTCCTCCCGTAAGCGAGGTACTCGACCAGGAGATTGAACATGGCGGCGCGCGTGGACCCGGAGTTCCTCGAACTGCAGTCCGCCTTGGCGGGGGAGTATTCCCTCGAGCGGGAGCTGGGTCGGGGCGGAATGGGCATCGTGTACCTCGCGCGCGAGGTTCAGCTCAACCGGCTGGTTGCGATCAAGGTCCTCCCAGGCACTCGTCCCGAGCTACGCGAGCGCTTCGTTCGAGAAGCCCGCACCGCCGCTTCGCTCTCTCATCCGAACATCGTTCCGATATACCGCGTCGGCGAGGCGGGCGAATTCGTCTACTTCGCCATGGCGTTCGTCGACGGTGAGACGCTCGGTGAGCGATTGAGACTACGGGGTCCTCTCTCTCCCGCGGTCGCGACTCGACTGCTGCGAGAGGTTGCCTGGGCGCTCGCCTACGCGCATGGCCGCGGCGTCGTCCATCGCGACGTCAAGCCGGACAACATTCTGATCGAAAAGGCAACGGGCCGTGCGCTCGTCACCGATTTCGGCATCGCTACGGGTGACGACGATGGCGAAAGTGCCGGACGCATCATGGGTACGGCCCAATTCATGAGTCCGGAACAAGCAACTGGTGGCGTGGTCGACGGCCGCAGCGACCTGTATTCCCTCGGTATTGTCGGCTATCTCGCGCTCTCGGGCCGCCTTCCCTTCGACGCCGAGACGCTTCCGGCGCTACTGGCGAGACAGGTGAACGAGCCAGCAACGCCACTGGCGCGTGCCGTATCGGGATTACCGCGACCCCTCGCAGCGTCGATCGACCGCTGTCTTCGGAAAGACGCGGCGGAGCGCTTTGCGACGGGTGAGGCGATGGCGGATGCGCTCGACGAGTTCCCATCGAATCGCACGCAATTGCCCGCGCCACTTCGACTGTGGCTCCGGGCGTCGGACCCGCTCAAGCCGCTCTATCTGATGTGGAGCACGGTCTTCTTCATGGGCACGCTCTCGGAGCTGCGGCGCGGCGACTGGCCAGTCACACTCGCGTTCATGCTTCTGCCAGCGATCCCGAGCTTCACCTTCCACGCCCGGAAGCTGCGCAAAGTGCTTGGAGCGGGCTACACACTGCCCGATGTGCAGCACGCCGTGAAGCTATGGCAGGCAGAAAAGCGCGAGGAGCTGGCGTTCGAGCGAGAGGGTCAGCTGTCGCGCGGGTTCCAGATTCTACGCGGAGCAACGATCGGATTTGCGGCGCTATTCGGGCTTCTGGTAACCCGCGTGATCGATCCCTACAGCCTTCTCCGGTGGGTATCACACTCGCTTCCAGCGCGAGTTCTTGCGATGGCGGTCGTGGCCGTCCCCGGGGTAGCAGCCGTCGTGTCCGCGATCGCCTCGCACGCGCTCGGCGTTCCCTTTGTCCCGCGCGACCTGCGACGCCGCCTAACGGGTGCGGTGCGGACCTGGTTCTGGAGTAGCCGCGCGGGCGCGCTGGTGACGCGCTTGTTGACACCGAAGCGTCGTGACCGACCGGTATCGCTCGACTACCGCCCGACCGAGATGGCCTTGGGCCTGGCGGTTGGCGATCTGTTCGACGCGCTGCCGAAGTCGTATCGCATCCATCTCGCGGAGCTGCCCGACGTCGTTAGGCGACTCGAAGCGCATGCGGCTGCCTGCCGGGCGGATGTCGAGCGCGTCGAATCGCTCGACGCGGGTGGAGACGGTGCACTCGCGGCGCCGCGAGCGCATGCTCGGGAATCTCTGGCGCAAGCAGTCGCGGCGCTGGAGTCGATCCGGCTCGATCTGCTGCGACTCCACGGCGGCGAGACCGATCTGCGCCCGATCACCTCGGTGCTCGAGGCGTCGCAGCAGATGGGGATCGAGCTGGCGCGCCTAACGAATGCCCGTGGCGAAGTCGAGGCGATCGCGCCCGCGAAGCCGATTCCGACGCCCGCCTGACTACGTGGTTGGTGGTTGGTGGTTGAGATCGATGTTTGGGTTCGATCGATCGCGCCGCCAATCACCAGCAACGAACAACGAGCGACCAGCAACCAGCGTCACCGCGGCTTCACGGGCGCAAACTCACCCTTCTGATCGAAGGGGATGTTGCGAGAGCCGATCGGCGTGTCCGCCGTAACGGTGCCGATGAGACGGTATGGCACCATGCCGTAGCCGACGACCGCGTTCCCGGCAGCGAGTATACCGCGCAGGCTCAGGTCGAGCGGGAGCGCGACGAGCAGCGAATCGTGCCCGCCGACGGTTCGGTGCAGTGTGTCGACTCCGCGCGCGACCGCGATGGTGTCGCGCACGAACAACTCGTACGTCATCCCCGACGTCGCGAGACTGTATGGATTCGGGTTGTGCACGAGGAGATTCACTCGCACGCGTCCACCGATCGGCGTGATGCTCTCGAGTGTCACACCGCGAAACGCGACCGTTGGCGCTGTGAAGAGGTGCTTCGCCGCGGCGCTGCAGGCGAGCGCGGGGATCGCGAGCGCGAGAAGTCGGGTGCGAAGGCGCATGGGACGAATCTAGAGGGATTGCCGCGGGGAGTGCTCGATGCTTCACGCTCGCAACGCGTCGGACCGGGGGCATCATCCACGGTCATTCATCCCGCCTCGCTGCGGGCCGGAGCGGCCGGAGGCCGCTGACTTGCCGCACGAGCACGGTGAGCCCATGATAGGGGCCCCCGCCATTTCCGCCGGGCCACCCACTCGGAGGTACCGTCATGCGCACATCGTGTCTCGTGTTGATCACGCTCGCCGCCGTCGCCGGATGCACCACACAGCAAGCTCGGCGCACTGATACCACGTCGCCAGCCGCGGCGACGCTCGCCGGCGCACCGAGCGTCGACGCCGCAGCGATCGGCAAGGCCATCCAAGCCGCCGACTCGGCGCAGGGTGCCGCCCTCCTCAAGGGCGACAGGGCTGCGGCGGCTGCGTACTACGGCGACGACGCTATCGTCATGGTGCCGAACGACAAGCTGGCCAGGGGACACCAAGCGATCGTGAAGGCGCTCGCCACCTTCTTGGCAGCCGGAAAGGTCACCGCGTTCGCGACGCACCGTGAGGATCTTCTCATCACCGGCGACTACGCGATCGAGACGGCGTCGTTCGAGATGACAATCCAGCCAAAGACAGGCAAGGCGATGAGCGACAAGGGAAAAGGGCTCACGGTTTTCAAGAAGGAGGCGGACGGCAGTTACAAGGCGATCCGCGACATCTTCAACAGTGATCTGCCCGCGAAGTGACCGTCGCGCTGGTCTCTCATCCCATTCAATAAAGGAAACGTGTATGCGCTCGAGTTTCACATGCGTTGTTCTCCTCGCCCTCGCCGCGTGCGGTGCCAAGGACGCTCGTCGGTCCGACACCGCTGCACCTGCGACCGCGACCCTTGCCGGCACGGCGACGCCGGACGCCGCCGCCGTTAGGCAACTGATCGATAGCGCCGACGCGCGCTTCGGCGCGGCAGCGCTCAAAGGTGATACTGCGACACTCGCCAGCTTCTACGCCGACGATGCCATGTTCATGGATGCGAATATGCCAACCATCCGTGGCCACGACGCAATCGCCAAAGCCTTCGGGGCAATGGTGGCGACGATGAAACCGACCTCGTTCAAGCTCCAAACGACAGATCTCATCGTGTCGGGCGAGTACGCCATTGAAACCGGGACGTACGACGTCAGCAACGCGGCTGCCAAAGGCGCAAAGCCGAGCCATGCCGTCGGGAAATTCCTGGTCATCTGGAGAAAACAACCCGACGGCCGGTACAAGATCATTCGGGATATCGGGAACAGTGATCAGGCCCCGGGGAAGTGAAGGTGGTGATTGGGTGATTGGTGGGTTGGTAGTTGGCGATTCGTGATTCGTGGTCGGTAGCCGGCGAGAAGACGCCAGCGGCCGATCCGAATCACCACCAATCAGCAACCAATCACCAACCACGACCGAGAGAAGCCTTTCTGGAGGTAGCCATGACCAGCATTTCGTTCCGTCCGCGCGCGTGGGCGCTTGCTCTCTGCCTAACGTCACTCGCCGCGCCACTCGCCGCCCAGCAGGAACCCAAGCCGCAGAGCACCGCCCCAACCATGGTCTCGGCCAAAGCGATCGCCGAGCAGCTCGGCGCGAAGCTCCAGCCCCGCGACGACGACGAGCTCCGCATCGGGATGAGCTTCACTGCCGTGCTCGAATCCCCAGACAAGCTCGCGGAGCTCGGCCTCAAGGGAATGCACGCCGGCGCGCGCGTCACCGTTGCTCGCGTCGCGCCGGACAAGATCCGCGTCGAAGCCGATGAGATGACGCCCGTCGAAGCGAGCGCGAAGGCGACGCTCAAACTCGACGACAAGGGAATGCTCGTCGCGCCGAAATGAATGCGTGGGAGGGCAGCGGGTAGAGGGTAGAGGGTGGAGGGTGGAGGGTGGAGGGTAGAGGGTTGAGAGCGACACCCTCTGCCCTCTACCCTCAACCCTCTACAGCTTCTACCCTCTCCGCTCAGAGACCAACGGACGCGCATCGGCACGCTCGGCGCGGACATACGTCAGCCAGCCGTGCGGATCTTGCCCCTCGCCGCGTACCGTCGACAGGAAGATTCGCTGGAGCTCTTTCGTCACCGGCCCCGGCTTCCCCGCGCCAACCGTGATCTTGTCGACGCTGCGGATTGGCGTGATCTCCGACGCCGTGCCCGAGAGGAACACTTCGTCCGCGATATACAGCATTTCGCGCGGCAGCGGCTCCTCGCGAATCGGAATACCCGCCTCGGCCGCGAGCGAGAGCACCGACTCGCGTGTGATGCCGGGAAGCAGCGTCCCGTCTATCGGCGGCGTGTACAACGTGCCTTTTCGCACGAGGAAGAGATTCTGGCCGGAGCCTTCGCTCAGCATGCCGTCGGTGCCTAACGCGATTGCCTCCGCGAAACCCTTGGCCATCGCTTCCATCTTGATGAGCTGACCGCCCAGGTAATTGCCGGCGATCTTTGCCATCGCCGGAATCGTGTTCGGGGCGACACGATTCCAGCTCGCGACGCATGCGTCGACGCCGTTCTCGAGCGCGCCTTCGCCGAGGTACGTCCCCCATGGCCAGCAGGGCAGGTACACGTTGATCGGGCTGGCAAAGGGAACCATGCTCGCCGCCCCATATCCACGGATGATCATCGGCCGCAGGTAGCATGCATCGAGCTCGTTTCGCTCGACCAGCTCGCAGCACGCCGCCACCAGCTCATCGATTGAGAACGCCAAATCCATCCGGTAGATCTTGGCGGAATCCATCATGCGCTGCAGGTGGTCCTGGAGCCGGAAAATGGCCGGTCCGCGAGCTGTGCCGTAGCAGCGAATCCCCTCGAAGATGGAGGAGCCGAACTGCACGGAGTGCGAAAGCACATGGATCTGCGCGTCCTGCCAGCGAATGAACTCGCCGTCGCGCCAGATCCAATTGGTTTCAGTGAGCTTGTACACGAGGAGCTAGGGGCTAGAGAATAAGGGCTAAGAGGGCCACTGATAGAGCGTAGCGCCGTTCAGCAAAACGGGCCAGAGCGAGTTTGCGGACACCCTGTACGTCGGCCCTGTTCCCCCGCAGAGCTCCTGTCGCCTCCAAATGCACGCCGCGGAGACGCCCGCCGCCAGATCGCGCCGCTCACGAGGAGCGCGACGGCACGAATGCCAAGCGCGACAGTCCATGGCGCATCGCGCGAAATGGTTTGGCTCGCCATGTCGGGCGGAACCCTCTCGACATCTCAGGGTAGGTATTCTCGTCGGTGTTCCAGTTCTCTCATCAGGCGGCGCCGGAGCATCGGGGCCGCCTTTTACGTTCCTGCGACGTACGGCCATGGTCCGCACAGTTCGACCGTTAACGCCGCGAGTGGTTACAACTTTCTAACACTTGAAGGTGAATTGAACATGTCTGTGTTACCGTCTGGCGGGCGCACGCGGGCGCTCGCTCTCTCCATCGGCAGCGCCGCAATTGTCGCCTCTGGCGTCATGACGGTGTTGCATGCTCAATCGTCGCGGCAGGCGTCCACGAATGCGCACGCCGGCGCCGTCAACGCAACAGTCATCGCACCGCTCGTCGAGACGCAGAATGCGTTCGCGGCCGTCGCGCAGCAGGTTACCCCTGCCGTCGTCTCGATTCACATCGAAGGCAAGGTTCCGGCGTCGCAGCGCATGCAGCAGATGCCCGACTTCCCGGATCTTCGTCAGTTCGGCTTCCCCGACATGGGTGCGCCGTTCGGCGGTCGAGGTCAACGTGGGCAGGGCGGAGTGCAGGACAACGTGATCCACGCCTCGGGCTCCGGCTTCATCGTGTCGCCCGATGGAACGATTCTCACGAACAACCACGTCGTCGCTGACGCCAACAAAGTCACGGTCATTCTTTCCGACCGGCGTGAGTTCGACGCGAAGGTCATAGGTCGCGATCCGACAACCGACGTCGCGGTGATCAAGATCGATGCGCACAATCTGCCGACCGTCCCTCTCGGAAACGACGAGACGACTCGCGTCGGCGACTGGGTGCTCGCGATCGGCAATCCGCTCGGCCTCGACTTCACCGTCACGCAGGGCATCATCAGCGCAAAGGGCCGGGGTGGGCTCGCCGGGCTCTATGGCAGCCCGTACGCAGTAGTCGACAATCTTCAGACGGATGCGCCGATCAATCCCGGAAACTCGGGTGGACCGCTCGTCAACATCCACGGCGAGGTCGTTGGCATGAACTCGGCAATCGCCAGCCCAACCGGCAGCTACGCTGGCTACGGCTTCGCGATTCCGGTGACGCTTGCAAAGGACGTCATGAACCAGATCGTCCAGTACGGTCACGTTCGTCGCGGCGTCCTTGGCCTCGAGCTTCGGGAAGTGACGCAGAAGGACGCGCAAACGGACAAGCTCGTGCAGGGTGGCGTGGCACAGATCCGTGGTGCGCTGGTCGCCGAGTTCCCGCAGGACGGCGCCAGCCCGGCCAAGTCTGCCGGCATCGAGAAGGGCGACATCATCGTCAACGCGGACGGTCATGACATCGACCATGTCGCGTCCCTTCAGCGCGTGATTCGCTCCGAGCGCCCCGGCGACGTCGTCTCACTCACGCTCGTTCGACAGGGCGCCGAGAAGACGGTGCACGTGAAGCTCGCGGAAGCACCGAGCGAGGAGACGCCGAAGCTGGCGACTCGATAAAGCTCCGGTGTCACCCTGAGCGAAACGAAGGATCTGCTTTCAGAACCTTGAAAGCAGATCCTTCGTCGCTTTCGCTCCTCAGCATGACGAGCTAGCGCCTCAGTCGGAGAACGGTTCGCGTGCTCGTCTGTCCCACCCGATCCACGGCCGATACAGCCACGAGATCCGGATCCGCGCTGTCGGGCAGAACAAATTCGCGCGTCGCCACGGGCAGGATCGTCGTCTTCCAGTGCTCGTCCGCGTCCCGCATCTGGACGACCCAGAGCGATACCGCGGCGCTATCGCCGGCGGTGATCTTCAGCGTTAGGCGGTCGCCGTCGCTCGCGTTGACGATCTCGGCGCCAGGCGGCGCCGGCGGCTTGCCGCCGAGCCAGGGCATTTCGGGAACGAGGGCCGGGTCGCGGTAGCTATCCGATTCCAACCGGTCTCCTAACGAGCCGGAGAGTGGACCGGCGTTGGCGACGAGCGAGCCGAGTCGGAAGTGAATGTGTCCATTGGAATCGATCGATCCTTCGCGGGCATCGCGAAGGATCGTGATCTGTCGCGGAATCTCGTCGATCGGCCACGGCGGCTGACCGACGGCGCCGGCGGTGTAGAGACCCATCCAGATGTGCCGCCCCATCGGATTCTGCGTGCGCCACCAGGCGTCGAGCGCGCGAAAGCGATTCTCGGCGGCGTCCACCTGCCA
Source organism: Gemmatimonadaceae bacterium (assembly GCA_036496605.1). Lineage (NCBI taxonomy): Bacteria > Pseudomonadati > Gemmatimonadota > Gemmatimonadia > Gemmatimonadales > Gemmatimonadaceae > Gemmatimonadaceae bacterium. The sequence continues at coordinate 316,613 of DASXKV010000032.1, forward strand.
ATAGAGCTGCGGCGCGAGATAGTCGACCCAACCTTCGCGCAGCCATTTGCGTGAGTCGGCGTACGTCTCGCGGAACGAGTCGAGTCCGTCGATCCCTTCGGGATAACCGGGGCGCCAGATACCGAACGGACTGATGCCGACCGCGACCCACGGCTTTGCGACGTGCACGCGCTGATAGAGTTGCTGGACGAAATCGTCGATGTTGTGACGACGCCAATCGTCCCGGTTCGTCCATTTCTGTCGACGACCGTACTTGATCCATGACAACTGATCGGGGAAATCGAGCTCGTGGACCATCTTGATGGTGTGTCGATGACGTCCGCGACCGACGCGGCGATAGTGCGTTCGCGTCTCGCGATACGGGTAGAAGAAGTCGTCGAGGTGTACGCCATCGATGTCATAGCGCTGGACGACGTCGATGATCGTCGCCAGCACAGCCTCGCGCGCCGTCGGAATGCCCGGATCGATCCACTGCTGCCGGCCGTAGCGACGGACCCAATCTCTGTGGGTGCGCGTAACGTGATTTCGCGCCGCCTTGATGCCGCCGTCGAGTGATGCGCGAAACGGATTGAACCAGGCGTGCAGCTGGATTCCCCGCGCGTGCGCCTCGCGCACGGCAACGGCGAGTGGGTCGTAGCCCGGACTCACTCCCTGGCGACCGGTGAGCTTGGCCGACCACGGTGCGAGCGGCGTGGGGTAGAGCGCGTCGCCGCTGAGCCTCACGTGAAAGATGATCGCATTGAGGCCAATTGCCTTCGCGCGATCCAGAAGGTTGATCAACTCGCGCTGTTGCTGCTCAGCCGTGAGACCAGGCCGAGAGGGCCAGTCGCCATCCGCCGCTGGGCTCAACCAGGCGCCGCGAAATTCCCGCAGGATGATGGGCGGAAAGACGGTGCTGTCGCGGAGAGCGACGCGCGACATGTCGCGCGGCGCCCCTTGCGGGACGACGCCCTGGGTACCGGCGCCGCGCGCGCTGCCGAGGAGGAGGCCGGCCGCGGTCGCGAGGGCACAGGCGCTATTGCGGGCATGGCTGAACGGCAGGTACGTCAACGGCGAGCGAGGCGGCATTTCGCGGATCGTCGGGTCGGACACGGGAGCGACCGAGGCGAGCACCCGATCGCCGCGTTTCGCGTTCACGCCTACCAGACGAGTACATGGGCGGACTGGTCAGACCGTCGAAGGGACGAGTCGTCCGAACGGCCTTACGGGCGTCGAGAATTCATACACCAACGGCTCGTTAGGCGAGGATAGAACCGAACTGCGGCACACGGGAGGGCCTGTCGAGAGAGGCCCGTCGAGAACGTCGGGCCGAGAACGGCGGCCTCTTCTCGGCTCGCTCTAGTGGCCCGCTGTCGTCCCTGATTTCACAGTTCCTACACACCCCCTCTGTTGTCCCGGCGAGGTCCCCGACCCATGATACCTCGGTGTTTCCCACCCGCCTGCCTTCGTCCTTCCGATTTCGCGTCCCGCTCATCGTTCTCCTCGCGAGCATCGGCCTCACGGCACTCGCGGTGGTCGACGCGCAGCGGACGGTTCGGTCGCAGCAGGAGGTGACCGAGCGGGCGCTCCGCGAGTACGCCACTTTCGCTGCATGGAGCTACGCTCAGCATCTCAACGAGGCGCTCACGACGCTGCTCCGCGAGTCGCTCGGCGCGGTGAATCATGGGGTTGGAATGCACACGTCGCCGCGCGTGCCGGATGCGCGCGATCTCGCGCACTACCTGCCATGGGACGCCGCGTGCATGTGTCACCGCGCACGCAGTGGACCCAATCCGTCCACATTCTTTGCGCTCAAAATCGGCTCTGACCATCTCGACGTCGGCCTCAACAGCCATCCGGATCCGATGCACGGATGGGAGGTCGATCGGCCCATGCCGGAGCCGCTCGCGATTGGTTTCGCCGGCGATTACTCGCGCGCCGAAAAGACGTATCTCGTCGACACGTTGACACGACGGATTCGCGCCGCTGGCCAGCCGGATCACGGCTACACGCTAGTCGTCGGTGAGACGAGCGAAGGACCGATGCTCGCCGCGTACACGCTTATGCCGACGTCGTGGGGGGACACGATGGTCTATGGCGCACGCTACTCGACGACGGCGCTGTCCGGCCTCCTCTCGGATGTGCTCGACGGCAACGGGCTGCTCCCCTCCACATTTACCGAGGGCCGTCGCAATCGCGACGTGCTCGCCGTGCGCGTGAGCGATCGCACCGGCCACCGAGTCTTCGATTCGGCACCCGGACTGACGTCGCCCCTCGAGTCGCACATCGATCTGCCGAGCCGTGTCGGTTCGTTAGGTGTCGACGCGATCATACGACCCGAAGTTGCAGGAACTCTGATCATCGGTGGGATGCCGTCGTCGCGGCTGCCGATGCTGTTCGGCGTCCTCGGCCTCGCGGCGGCGCTCGCCGTGGTCGCGGTGGCGCAGCTGCGCCGCGAAGGCGAGCTGGCCCGTCTTCGCGCGGACTTCGTGTCGAGCGTGTCGCATGAGCTGCGGACGCCGCTCGCGCAGATCAAGCTCTATCTGGAGACGCTCCGTCTCGGACGCGCCAGGACCGACGCCGAGCGCGAGTGGTCGCTCGGCCACATCGATCGCGAGACGACGCGCCTTCATTTTCTCGTCGAGAACGTGCTCCGCTTCTCGCGCCTTGGGCGGAGCGAGGGAACGGTCGCGGCGCCGGCGGATCTCGGCGCGGAAGTCGAGCACATCGTCGACGAGTTTCGGCCGCTCGCCACCTCGCGCCGGGTCCGCATCGTGACCGCCATCGAAGCACGCCCGACGCTCGCGATGCGACCGGAAGCACTCCGGCATCTCCTCATCAACCTCCTCGACAACGCCGTGAAGTACGGGCCTAACGATCAGACGGTGCGTGTTTCGCTCGAGCAGCGCGATGCGGAGGTGGTCTTGAGCGTCACGGACGAAGGCCCGGGCGTCCCCGTCCGCGAGCGCGAGCAGATCTGGATGCCGTTCACCCGCGGAGCCGCGGCGCAGGCCAAGGGCGGAAGCGGGATCGGCCTAACGATCGTGCGCGAGGTCGTTGAGCTGCACGGCGGCCGGTGTTGGGTCGAGCCGGCGACGGCGGCCCGGGGCGCGCGATTCGTTGTCACGCTGCCCCTTCAGCGAGTGTCGCCGCCTAACGGGCGAGTCGCGCTCGCCGACGCGTCATGGCACGCGTCCTGATCGTCGAGGACAACGCCGATCTCGCAGCCGGGATTCAGTACAATCTGAGTCTCGAGGGCTACGAGACGTCCATCGCCGACGACGGCCGGCAGGCGATCGCCGTCGCCGAGCAGTGGGCGCCGGACTTGATCCTTCTCGACCTCATGCTCCCCGAGCTCGATGGCTATCAAGTGCTACAGACGCTGCGCAGTCGCGGCATGAAGATGCCCGTCGTCATTCTCACCGCCAAGGCCGAGGAGGCAGATAAGGTTCGCGGCTTCCGTCTCGACGCCGACCAATACGTCACGAAGCCATTTGGCGTCCTCGAGTTGCTCGAGCGCGTCCGGTCGCTGCTGCGTCGCTCCTCGCGCGATGGCGCCGCCGCGCCTGCGCCCCTGCGCTTCGGCGACGTCGTGGTCGATACGAGCTCGCGAATGGTTACCCGCGGCGGAGTGCCCTGCGCGCTGACGCCGAAGGCGTACGAACTGCTGCTTGCCCTCGTCCGCCGGGACGGCGCGGTCGTCACCCGCAATGAGCTGTTGAAGGAAGTGTGGGGCTATAGCGCGTTCGTTACGACGCGCACGGTGGATTCACACGTCGCCGAGTTGCGACGAAAGATCGAGGCGGATCCGGCGAACCCGCAGCACGTGAAGACAGTCTGGAAGGTGGGGTACCGATTGGAGCGCTAGTCGTGTTAGAACGGCGCGTCGAGAGAGGCGCGTCGAGAGAGGCGCGTCGAGAGAGGCGCGTCGAGAGAGGCGCGTCGAGAGAGGCGCGTCGAGAGAGGCGCGTCGAGAAGGGCGCGTCGAGAGAGGCGCGTCGAGAGAGGCGCGTCGAGAGAGGCGCGTCGAGAGAGGCGCGTCGAGAGAGGCGCGTCGAGAGGGGCGCGTCGAGAGAGGCGCGTCGAGAGGGGCGCGTCGAGAGGGGCGCGTCGAGAGAGGCGCGTCGAGAGAGGCG